>NZ_JBEXMD010000022.1:0-156278 GCF_040610315.1 Amycolatopsis sp. NPDC004169 | reverse complement strand
GTCGGGTTTGTCAAGGCGGGAAAGCGTGCCTTGACAAACCCGACCGCCGGCTGAACAGATAGCAGGGATGAGGGGCGGGGGAGGTCTGGTGAGGTGTTCTGTCGCCTTGCGCTACCGGCCGCCGGTTCGCATCGGCCGTTCGGCTGCCGGTTCGCGCCGTCTGTTCGGCCGCCGGTTCGCATCGGCCGTTCGCCGCCGGTTGGGCGTCGAGGATCCGGCTGGCGGTTGGCACCGTTCATCCGGCTGCGGGCGTCGAGGACACCGCGACTACGTTGCGTCCGGGTCGATCGGGGGGCGCTCGCCCGGCTTGAGCGGCTCCGGCGGTGTCTGGGTCTGGCCGGCCAGGTAGCCGTTCGACCCGTTGGCCGGGGTGCTGCTGCTGCCGTTCGTGATGCCCTTCAGGCCGAGCGGGTCCGAGTCGCCGTCGAACAGGTGCTGCGTCACCACGCGCTTCGGGTCGAAGTTTCGCAGGCCGCGCAGGTCCTCCAGCGGCTTGCGCAGCTGGTCGAACTCCGGGCCCATCTCCTCGCGGAGCTGCTCCTTCGCGCCGGTCGCGAACTCGCGGACCTTACGGACGCTCTTCGCGAGCCAAGACGCCGCCTCCGGCAGCCGCTCGGGGCCGAGGATGAACAGACCGGCGATGATGAGGACGAGGATTTCACCCCACCCGACGCTCTCGAACACCAGTCAACCTCCGAAGAAGAACCTACCCGCCCAGGGTACCCGCCACCCGCCGCGCGCCGGCAGGCCGAACGCGGGAACTCAGTCGGAAGCCAGGGTTACGTCCACGACGAAACTCGCCCCGTCACGGGCGAGCGACACCGGGACCACTTCGCCGACGTCGTGCGCGCGGACCGCCACCGTCATCTCGGCGGAGTCGCGCACGAGCCGGTTGCCGATCTTCGTGATGACGTCGCCCTCCTTGATGCCCGCGTTCGCGGCCGGGCCGCCCGGCGCGACGTTCTTCACCTGGGCACCCATCGTCGACGAGCCGGCGACCGTCGACGACGCGTTGATGCCGATGTCGGCGTGCTGGACCTTGCCGTCCTTGATCAGCGCCTTCGCGATCTTCACCGCGTAGTCGCTCGGGATGGCGAAGCCGATGCCGATGCTGCCGCCGTCGGCTCCGGACGAGCGGATCGACGAGTTGATGCCGACCAGCGCGCCGGTGGAGTCGACGAGCGCGCCGCCGGAGTTGCCGTGGTTGATCGCCGCGTCGGTCTGGATGGCTTCGTAGGTGACCGGCGGGGCGCCGTTGTCGCCGCCCGCGGTGATCGGCCGGTTCAGCGCGCTGACGATGCCGGCGGTCACCGAGTTCTGCAGGGCCAGCGGGGAGCCGATCGCCATCACGGTGTCGCCGACCTGCAGGTCCGCGGACTTGCCGACCTGCAGCACGGTCGGGTTGGTGACGTTCACCTTCACGACGGCGAGGTCGGTCTTCTGGTCGGCGCCGACGAGCTTGGCCTCGGTGCGGGTGCCGTCGATGAAGACGGCGGTGACCTTGACGCCCGGGTCCGCGGCGGCGGAGGCGATGACGTGCTCGTTGGTGAGGATGTAGCCCTGCGGGTCGATCATGACGCCGGAGCCCTGCTCGCCGGACTCGGCGCCGGGCTTGAACACCTCGAGCGAGACGACGGCGGGCGAGACGCGTTTCGCGATTTCGGCGACGGACCCGGCGGGCCGTTCCTTGCCGGCCTCGGCTTCGGAGATGGTGGCGGACCCGGTGAGCTCGGTGCCGGTGTCGGCGGCCCACCACCCGACGACCCCGCCGGCGGCACCGATGAGGAGGGCGACGACCCCGAGCAGGACGAGCGCCTTCGGCTGCACACGGCGCCCGAAGAGCACCTCGGGCAGGCTCAGGAGCGCACCGGGAGGACGTTTGGCGGGCTTTTCCTCGTCTTCGGCGGGCACGGCGGGCCCGGCGAGAACGGCGGCGGCCCCGGGATCCCGCCACGGGTCGCGGGTGCCGGTCCACAGGGGCGGTTCGACGTCCGGAGCGTCCCCGGTGGCTTCCCGAGGCCGTTCGAGCAGCACCCCTTCGGCCCCGGGCGGCCGCCGGAAGGCCTCGGCGAGCGATTCGGGAGCGGGCGGGGCGAGGTTGACGCCGTTGGCCTTCTGCGGGGAGTAGAGCTTGTCGAACGCCCCGTCGACACCCTGCGGCCTGCCGAAGACGGCGGCCTGCGCGGGATCGACGGCCGGTCGCGCGAGCGGCCGTGGGCCCAGCCGGTCGGCTTCACGCGCGCCGGGCTGCTCGGGATTCACGTTCGGCTCGGTCATCATTCCCCGGTGCAGAAGATCAGGTGGCTGGGCGTGACGATACCCAAGCCCAGTGCCCCGAGTCTGCCGGTCCACGGGTGAAGTGGCTGTTTCTTGGCAGGTCTTCCACAGGGTGCCGCCGTGCAGGTCACCCGGAATCCCGGCAAATCCCACCCGGCCCCGGACAAGTCGAAGGCCGCTGCGAAAGTGGCTTCGCAGCGGCCTTCAAGTTCAACTCAGCGGATGCCCGCCGGCAGCACCGCCGGTGTCGTGCTCCCCGGTGTCGACACCGGGGCCGGCTGCTGGGGCACCGCCATCTGGGCCGGCAGCAGGTTCGCCGGCTGGGGGGCTCCGCCGCCCGTCTCCGGGGTTCCGTCGCCGTCCGCCGAGGTCCCCACCAGGGCCAGCGCGCTCAGCACCAGGCCCGACACCACGACCCCCGCTCCCTGGGCGGCGCGGCGCTTGAACCGGCCGCCGCCGAGGACGTTCGGGGACTGGCCCAGCGGGGCCGATGATCCCAACGGCGCCACACCACCCAGCACGCCCGCATCACGCAGGCCCGCGACCCGGTCGGGGCGCTGGACAGCGACCAGCTGGCCGTCGGCCGTCACGGCCAGGTTGTCCGGGGCGCTCGGCAGCTCCGTGTGCTGCGGGATCGACTGCAGGCTCGCCAGGAACCCGGCCGACATCGACGGCGCTCCGGCGCGGCGGATCGTCTCGCCCATCTGCCGCTGCGCGCGCACTTCGGCCGCGCATGCCGGGCAGCGGGTGATGTGCGACGCCGCGCGGTCGCGTGCGCCGTGGGACAGCTCGCCGTCGACGAACGCCACCACGACGTCCGGCAGCAAGTGCGACTCGGGGAGCGCCCAGCCTCGCGGTGCGGTCATACCGTCACCTTCGCAGACTGCGGTGCGTGACTGCGCCGGCGCTCGAGCGACGCGCGCAGCGCCTGGCGCCCGCGGTGGATGCGGCTGCGAACCGTGCCCAGCTTAACGCCCAGCGTGGCGCCGATCTCCTCGTACGACAGCCCCTCGACGTCACACAGCACGACGGCGGCGCGGAACTCCGGGGGCAGCTCGTCGAGCGCCGCCTGCAGGTCCGGGTCCAGGTGGGTGTCGGAGTAGACCTGCTCGGGGCTCGGGTCGTCGCCCACGATGCGGTCGGTGTCCTCGGGCAGGCCTTCCATCCGCACGCGCGAGCGGCGGCGGGCCATGTCCAGGAACAGGTTGGTGGTGATCCGGTGCAGCCAGCCCTCGAACGTGCCGGGCTTGTAGGACGCCAGCGAGCGGAAGACCCGGATGAAGGTCTCCTGCGTGAGGTCCTCGGCGTCGTGGGTGTTGCCGGTCAGGCGGTAGGCGAGCCGGTAGACCCGGTCACCGTGTTCGCGCACGACCTCGTCCCAGGACGGAGGCGTCCAGGCGGCCTCGTCCAGGGTCACGGGCTGGGCCCCGGCGTCGGCAACGGCGTTCTGCATCGTGGGAGCAGGCACCTCCATCAGCGTTTCTCCTGTCTGCTCCACCCAACGCGGGTCCTCGGCACGGTGTTCCCGTGTGTTCGGATTTCAGTCTCTCCGGGTTCCTTATGGTTCTAGTGAGACTGGACTGAGAGCAGGCTGAGAACTTCTTCCCGGGTGCTTACCAGGGAGCCTGCGCGGATTTATCGACAACCAACGCTAACCTCCGTGCGTGAACACGCCCACCCCTGCGGCCGCACCGGCCGATTCCGGGTTCGTCGACGGGTACCTGCCCGACGACGAGGTGCTGTCTTCGGCGCGGGCACGGGCCGAGGACCTGGGCTGCACCCCGCTCAGCGCGGGTGCGGGCGCGACGCTGCGGTTCCTGGCCGCGACGCTGTGCGCGAAGGCGGTCGTCGAGGTCGGCACGGGTGCGGGCGTGAGCGGGCTCAGCCTGCTGCGCGGCATGGCCCCCGACGGCGTCCTGACCTCGATCGACGTCGAGCCGGAGTACCAGCGGGCGGCGCGCACGACGTTCCGCGAGGCCGGTTTCGCACCGGGCCGCACCCGGCTGATCATCGGGCGCGCGCTGGACGTCCTGCAGCGGCTCACGCCCGGGGGCTACGACCTGGTGTTCGTCGATTCCGCGCACATCGAGTACCCCGGGTGCTACGAGCTGGGCGTGTCGCTGCTGCGGCGGGGCGGGATCATCGCGTTCCACAACGTGCTGGCCGGGGGCCGGGTGATCGACCCGGCGCACCGGGATCCGGAGACGCTGGCGTTGCGCGAGGTGGCGCGGGCGTTCCGGGAGGACGAACGGCTGGTCCCGGCGCTGCTGCCGGTGGGTGGCGGGCTGCTGGTCGGCGCGGCTACCTGACCGCCGCCAGCTCGAGCCGCTCCGCCCGGACCCGCGTCCCGGCCACCACCGCCGCCACCGCCAGCAGCAGCCACACCGCCACCACCGCGATCAGCCACGGCCACCCCGCGTGCCCGTACACCCACGCCCCCGCCGCGCCGCCCACGCTGCTGCCCAGGTAGTACGTCGCCGTGTACGTTCCGCCCACCTGGCCCCGGGCCGTCTCCGGGGCGTCCGCCGCGGCCCAGCCGTTCGCCACCGCGTGGGCCGCGAAGAACGCGCACGTCAGCACCAGGAACCCGGCTATGACCAGCGGCAACGAGTCCGGCAGCGTCAGGGCCGCCCCGGCTGCCGTCAGCAGGAGCGCTCCGATCAACGCCCGGCGGCGGCCCACCCTGGCCACCAGCCTCCCGGCCGCCGCCGAGGACACCGAGCCCGTCGCATACGCCAGGAAGACCAGCGAAGCGACCGCCGGCGACAGCTCCAGCGGGGAACCGGTCAGCCGGAAGCCGGCCGCGTTGTAGAGGGCGACGAACGACCCCATCGCCAGCAACGCCACCGCGTACTGCGCCAGCAGCACCGGCTTGCTCAGCGCCGTCAGCAGCCCCCGCCCGACGCCGTGGACGCGGCCGGGACGCGAACTCGGCGGCAGCGTCACCACCGTGATCGCCGAGCAGACCGCCCCCACGCACGCCACCACCAACAGCGCGCCGCGCCAGCCGAGGGGGCCCGCCGTGAAGCCGCTCGCCAGCCTGCCGAGCATGCCGCCGATCGTGTTGCCCGCGATCATCGCCCCCACCGCCGCCGCGACGCCCGCGCGGCCGAGGCGTTCCGCCAGGTACGCCGCCGCCACGCCGGGGAACCCCGCGATCGCAACGCCCTGCAGCGCGCGTAGGACCAGCAGCGCCGGGTACGTCGGCATCAGCGGCAGCAGCAGGCCGAACACCACCGACGCGATGACCGACGTCAGGATCACCGGACGGCGGCCGACCACTTCGGACAGCGCCGCGATCGGCAGCACCGCGATGGCCAGCGCGCCGGTCGCCACGCTGACCGCCAGCGCCGCGCCGCCCGGGTCGAGGTGGTACTGCGCCGCCAGCTGGGGCAGCACCGGCTGCGGGGCGTAGAGCAGGGCGAACGAGGAGATCCCGGCCGCGGCGACGGCCGTCTTGACTCGGCGGGTGGAAGTCACGTCCTGAAAGTAAGCAGGACTAACCAATACGTCTAATGCACGAAGGTGGCAGTATTGATGCGGTGACGTATGACTCGCTGTCCGCGCAGGTCGCGCCGCACCTACCGTTGCTCGCCGCCCTCCGGGAGACGAGGAACGTCACACGCGCGGCCGAACTGCTGGGCGTCCCGCAGCCCACCGTCAGCCGTCGGCTCGCCGCGCTGGCGGACGCGCTGGGCGCCCCGCTGACGGTCCCGGACGGCCGTGGCATCCGGCTGACGCGCGCGGCGGAGCTGCTCGCCGAGGCGGCCGAGCGCGGCCTCGCGGCGCTGGACACCGGTGTCCGGCTGGCGCGCGAGGAGGTGGCGCCGGAGTCGGGGCACGTCGTGCTGGGGTTCCTGCACCTGCTCGGGCGGTCGCTGGTGCCGTCGCTGCTGCGCGGGTACCGGGCGCGCCACCCCGGGGTGCGGTTCACGCTGGTGCAGGGCTCGCGGCAGGAGATGGTCGACCGGCTCGTGGGCGGCGAGCTGGACCTGGCGCTGCTGGCCCCGCTGCCGGACGTCCCGGCGCTGGCCTGCGCGGGCCTGGTCGACGAGGAGATCCTGCTGTCGGTCCCGGCGGGCCACCGGCTGGCGGAGCGCCGCGAAGTCCGGGTGGCCGAACTGGCGGACGAGGAGTTCGTGCTGCTGGAGCCGGGCTACGGCGTCCGGACGCTGACCGACGAGCTCTGCGCGGCGGCCGGCTTCACGCCGCGGATCGCGTTCGAGGGCCAGGAGTCGGACACCGTGCGCGGCCTGGTCGCGGCCGGGCTCGGGGTGGCGTTGCTGCCGCGGTTCGGGCCGGGCACGCCGGCGGGCGTGGCGGAGGTGCCGCTCTCGCCGCCGCCGTTCCGGACGATCGGACTGGTGTGGCGGGCGGCCGAGCCGATGACACCGGCGGTCACCGGCTTCCGCGACCACGTGCTGGCCAGCCGTCAGGCCAGCGAGGCGGCCAGCTCCACCAGCGTCCGCGCCGCGAACCCGGTCGCTCCCGGCACGACCTCGTCGTAGTTCTTCTCCGACCGGGCCGGCCCGGCGATGTCCAGGTGCGCCCACGGCAGTCCCGCCGTGAACTCCCGCAGGAACAGCGCCGCCGTGATCCCGCCCGGGCCTCCCGGCGTCTGGCGGACGTCGCCGAACTCGCCGCGGACGTTCTCCGCGTAGTCCTCCACCAGCGGCATCCGCCACCACGCTTCGCCCACGCGCGCGCCCGCCGCGGTCACCGCGTCCGCCAGCGCCGAGTCGGAGGCGAACAGGCCGCCCGTCCGCAGGCCCAGCGAGACCTTCATCGCGCCGGTCAGCGTGGCCGCGTCGACCACGTAGTCCGGCGTGTACTTCTTGATCCCGTAGGCCAGCGCGTCCGCCAGGACCATCCGGCCCTCCGCGTCCGTGTTGCCCACCTCGGTCGTCTTGCCGCCGTAGTGCCGGACGATGTCGCCCGGGCGGTACGACGAACCCGACACGTGGTTCTCCGCGCACGGGACCAGCGCCGTCACCCGGACCGGCAGCCCCAGCGCGGCGACGGCGCGGATCGCCGCGATCACCGCCGCGCCGCCCGCCATGTCCGTGCGCATCAGGTGCATGCCGTCGGCCGGCTTGATCGACAGGCCGCCCGTGTCGAACGTGATGCCCTTGCCCACCAGCAGCAGGTGCGTCGAGGCCCCGGACGGCTTGTACGCCAGCTCGACCAGCCGCGGCGGCCGGGCCGAACCGCCGCCGACCGCCAGGACGCCGCCGAAGCCCTCGGCCGCGAGCCACTTCTCGTCCCGGACCGTCGCCTCGACGCGCGGGCCTGCCACCCGCGCGGCCGTGTCGGCCAGCCAGGCCGGGGTCTTCACGTTGGACGGCGTGTTCGCGAGGTCACGGGTCAACGCCGTCGCCGCGGCCAGCACCGAAGCCCGCTCCACCAGCGCAGGCAGCGCCGGGTCCGGCGACACGAGCCGGATGGTGCGCACCGACGGCGCGGGGTCCTCGCCGGTCACCTTGTAGCGGTAGCCGCCCAGCAGCAGGCCCAGCGCCAGTTCGGTGACGTGCTCGCCCGCGGCCTCCTCCGGCAGCTCCAGCTGCACCGCGCGGAACGCCTTGGCCCCGGCCTTGACGTCCTCCGCCAGGGCCGCGTTCACCGCGCGGACCAGCGCCGCGCCGGTCTTGCGGTACTCCTTCGGCTCACCGCCGCCGAGCCCCGCGATCCAGCGGGGGTCGCCGCCGGGCACCGTCTGCACGTCGCCCGCCTTGCCGGTGATCCGCACGCCCTCGATCTCCAAGGGCTCGACGTCATCGTTGTCGGGAGCGGCCACCAGCCGGGCCGCCGGGACGCCGCGGCGGAGCTCGGCCGCGACCTCGATGTCGAGCAGGGTAGCCGGAACGGGCGGTAGCGGATTACGCACAGTGAGCAACCTTAGGGCGCAGAGGAACCGCGACCCCGGCCTCCGAGTGGAGACCGGGGTGCGACGGAAGGACGGTTCGGGAAGGCAGGCTCAGCCGGTGACCTCCGCCAGCGCGGCGCCGAGGTCCTTCGCTTCTTCCGCGGAGAGTTCGACGACGAGTCGCCCACCACCCTCGAGCGGTACGCGCATCACGAGGCCCCGCCCCTCCTTAGTCACTTCGAGGGGACCATCTCCGGTCCGGGGCTTCATGGCCGCCATAGCGTGCTCCCTCCGTCTCAACCGGCGCGCCCGGGTCGCGCTCGCGTGAAAGCCAGCCGGGTCTCGGGTCCATTGTCCCTCATCAGCGGGCGGGCGCATCAGCGGAGGGGATCTTTTGCCGCCGTATCGGTGCTGGTATGCGGCCCGCGCGAGGTGAAAGACTCTCGGCCGACCGAAGTTTTCCGCGCAAGGAGAAGACGTGACCACATCCGACGTCCTGGTGACCGCCGACGCCGACGGGGTGCGCACCCTCACCCTCAACCGGCCGCAGGCGTACAACTCGCTGACCGTGGAGCTGAAGGAAGCACTGCTCGCGGCGCTGCGCGAGGCGTCCGGCGACGAGGGGGTCCGCGCGGTCGTGCTGACCGGTTCGGGCAAGGCGTTCTGCGCCGGGCAGGACCTCAAGGAGCACGTCGGGCTGCTGCAAGCGGGTGACCCCGCCCCGCTACACACGGTGAAGGAGCACTACAACCCGATCGTCCAGGCGATCGTGTCGATGGAGAAGCCGGTGATCGCGGCGGTCAACGGCACCGCCGCGGGCGCCGGGGCCGCCTTCGCCTACGCCAGCGACTTGCGGATCGCCGCCGAGTCCTCGTCGTTCCTGATGGCCTTCGCCAACGTCGGGCTGGGCCCGGACTCGGGCGCGTCCTGGACGCTGCAGCGGCTGGTCGGCTACGGCCGCGCGGCCGAGCTGATGCTGCTGGCCCGGACCGTCGACGCGGCCGAGGCGCTGCGGCTCGGCCTGGTCGGCGAGGTCGTCCCGGACGAAGAACTCGCCGCCCGCGCCCAGCAGGTGGCGGCGAAGCTGGCGAACGGCCCGACCGTGGCCTACGCGAAGATCAAGAGCGTGCTGAACCTGGCCGCGCAGTCGACGTTCGAGGAAGCCCTCGACGCCGAGGACGCCGCCCAGACCGCACTCGGCGCGACCGCCGACCACGCCGAGGCCGTCGAGGCCTTCGTCGGCAAGCGCAAGCCGAACTTCCAGGGCAAGTGACGCCGCGGCTGCTTCCGGGCTCAGCCGGCCCGGAAGCAGCCGGCGACGTGGTCGTCGACCATGCCGGTCGCCTGCATCAGCGCGTAGCACGTCGTCGGGCCGAGGAAGACGAAGCCGCGCTTCTTCAGCTCCTTCGCCATCGCCTTGGACTCGTCGGTGATCGCCGGGACGTCGGCCATCGTCTTCGGGCGCGGGTGCGAGGCGGGCGCGAACGACCACAGCAGGTCGTCCAGCGGCGTGTCCAGCGACGCGATGGCCTGCGCGTTCTTGATCGCGGCCAGGATCTTCGCCCGGTTCCGCACGATCGAGGCGTCCTGCATCAGCCGCTCGACGTCGGCGTCGCCGAACTTCGCCACCTTCGCCGGCTTGAACTGCTTGAACGCCTTCCGGAAGCCCTCGCGCTTGCGCAGGATCGTGATCCACGACAGCCCGGACTGGAACGACTCGAGGCAGAGCCGTTCGTACAGCTCGTCCTGCCCGTGCAGCGGCGTGCCCCACTCCTTGTCGTGGTAGTCGGCGTAGTCCGGGGTCGAATTGCCCCAGCTGCACCGCGCGACGCCGTCGGTGCCGATCAGCTCACTCATCCCCACCCACCGAATAGTTCTCCGCGAACCGCGCGAACCGCCGCAGCGACTGGCGCACCCCCAGCGCGAACACCGGCCGCACCACCGGCCAGCCGAGCCTGCCCGGCGGCCCGAACGGCAGCCGCAGGTGCTCGGCCCAGACGAACGTCGAGCGCGCCGCGCCCTTCGGGACCACCTGGAACACGCCGGTGCCGGACACGAAGCTGCCGAGGTGCCGGACCCCGCACCGGACCGGCGGCTCCCAGCTGGTGATCTCCATGGTGTCGGTGAAGCCGACACCGGCCACGCCGGTGAACGCCGAGAGCCGCGAGCCGACGCTGCGGCCGTTGCCCTCGACCACCTCGACCTCGGTGCCGAGCATCCACTCGCCCTGCCGCGCCCAGTCGGTCAGCGCGAGCCAGGTCGTCCCGGCGGGGGCGCGGACGTCGACCGAGAGGATCAGGTCCGTCACGGGGAAGCCTCGGGCGAGGACGTGCTCTCCCACTCGCGTTCGCGCTGCTCCAGCTCGGCGACGCGGGCGCGCAGCTCGTCGAGCTCGGCACCCAGCCGCCGCATCACCCAGTCCACTTCGGACATCTTGTAGCCGCGCAGCACCAGCTGGAAGCGGACGTCGGCCAGGTCCTCGCCGGTGATGTCCTCCGCGGGCAGCCGCGTTGGCGAGCTGCCCGGCGGCAGCGGGGCGAGCTCCTCACCCCGGCCGAACACCACCGCGGCGAGCAGGAACACCACGGCCGCCACCAGCAGCATGACTACGAGGTAGATCAGCGCGGTCGTCACGCGACGATCGTGGCATACCCACCCCAGGATCGTCTCGCGAGCACGACGAGCCGGACCGAAAGCGCCACCCAGGCGAACATCAGCAGGGCGCACGGGACGCTGAGGAACAGCCGCGAGACGTCGACGACGCCGGTCGCGGCGATCAGCATGCCGACGGAGGCGAGGTTGACGCCGACCGCGAGCGCGATCAGCATCCCGCAGAACCGCGCGAGCCCGGTGCCGTCGAGGCGGCGGCTCAGCCAGCGGATGCCGAGCAGGGCGAGCACGCCGATCACCGGCACGACGAACACCGCGCCGTGGGAGGCGTGCGCGACGACCTTGTACCAGCCGGGCGTCGGCGTCGACAGCTTCGTCCACTCGCCGAAGGTGAGGATCCGGGCGTAGTCCCAGAGGATCTGCATCGCCGGGACGCCGATGACGAGCTTCCACAGCGTGCGGACGCCGCTGAGCATGCCCAGTTCGGCCTGGTAGTCGCGGGCGACGACGGCCGCCGGGCCGAAGTCGGCGACCGCACGGCGCTGCGCTTCCTCGTCGGTCCAGCCGCCCGCGCGGTAGGCGTCGGCGGCGTCGTGCAGGCCGTCGCGGGCCTCTTCCAGCAGGTCGGCCTTGAACCGGCCGCAGCCGTGCAGCCTGCGGTCCAGCTCCCCCAGGTACTCGTCGATCATGCTTCCAGCACTCCCCCGATGACCGCGGTGAACTCCCGCCAGTCCGCGCGTTCGGCGGCCAGCGCCTGCTCGCCGGAGCGGGTCAGCCGGTAGGTGCGCCGCTTGCGGCCGGACACGACGTCCCACTCGCTGGCCAGCCAGCCGGCCCGCTCGAGCCGGCGCAGCGCCGGGTAGACGGTGCCGGTGGGCAGGTCGAGCGCGCCGTCGGTGCGCAGCTGGAGCGCCTCGATGATCGCGTAGCCGTGCAGTTTCCGGCCGTCGAGCACCGCCAGCAGCAACGCGTCGAGGTGCCCGCGCAGGGTGTCCGCCTTCATGGGTACGCAGTCTACACATCGCCTCGCTACATGTAGGCAGGCTATGTGTAGGCTGGCTACATGAACGCTCTCCCGATCGCGAGACTCCAGTTCGCGACGACGACCTCGTTCCACTTCCTGTTCGTGCTGCTCACGCTGGGGTTGGTCACCTTGGTGGCCGTGATGCAGACGCGCTGGACACTCGGCGGCAAGCCCGAGCTCCTGCGGATGACGCGGTTCTGGGGCCGCCTGTACGTGATCAACTACGCCCTCGGGATCGCCACCGGCATCGTGATGGAGTTCCAGTTCGGGCTGACCTGGACCGGGCTCTCCACGTTCGCCGGCGACGTCTTCGGCGCGCCGCTGGCCATCGAGACGCTGGTCGCGTTCTTCCTGGAGTCGACCTTCCTCGGCCTGTGGATCTTCGGCTTCGGGCGGCTGCCCCGGTGGCTGCACCTGGCGCTGATCTGGCTGGTCACGCTGACCGCGTACGCCTCGGCGCTGTTCATCATGGTGGCCAACTCGTTCCTGCAGAACCCGGCAGGCAGCCGCCTCGAGAACGGCCGACTGCGCCTGGACGACTTCGGTGCGCTGTTCTCGAACCCGGCGCTGGTCGCCTCGCTGCCGCACGTGCTCAGTGCCGCGCTGGTGACCGGCGGCTTCTTCGTCGTCGGCGTCAGCGCGTGGCACTTCCTCAGGCGCACGGCCGAGGTCGAGTTCTTCCGCCGCTCGATGCGGATCGGGGTCGTCACGGCGCTCGTCGGCTCGATCTTCGTGGTCAACCAGGGCTTCGCGCAGTTCGGCGAGCTGAAGGCGTACCAGCCCGACAAGCTGGACGAGCGCGTCGTCGGGATGCCGCTGGGCGCCATGATCGGGCTCGGGTTCCTGATGTTCGCCTGCTCGCTGCTGGGCACCCTGCTGCTGGTCCGCGACTGGCTCACCAAGGCCCGGTTCCTGCACTACCTGATGGTCGCGGCGATCCCGCTGCCGTTCGCCGCGGCGATCATGGGCTGGCTGGTGCGCGAGCTCGGCCGCCAGCCGTGGCTGGTCTGGGGGAAGCTGCGCACCGCCGACGCGATCGCGGACGTCCCGGCCGGCCAGATCCTGTTCTCCTTCATCGCTTTCACACTGCTGTTCGCCGCGCTCGCGGTGGCCGACTGGGTGCTCATGGCGCGGGTCGCCAAGCGCGGCCCGGACCCGGTCGACGCGCCCGCCGCACAGCCCGTCCTGAGCGGAGTCTGACCGGTGGCGATCTTCTGGTGGTGCCTGCTCGGCCTGCTGACCTGCGGGTACTTCGCGCTGGCGGGGTACGACTACGGCGTCGGCATGCTGCTGCCCGGCTTCGAAGCAGGTGAGCGGCGGCGGCGTGAGACGCTCGGCGCGCTCGGGCCGTTCTTCCTGGCCAACGAGGTGTGGCTGGTGGCGGCGGTCGGCCTGCTGTTCGGGGCGTTCCCGCACCTGGAGAGCGAGGTGTTCGCCGGGGCGTACGTCCTGGTCGTGACGCTCCTGCTCGGCCTGGTGACGTTCACCGCGTCGATGCAGCTGCGCAGCCGCCGCCCGGACGCCCGGCGCGGCGCGTGGACGGCGGGCATCGTCGGCGGCGCGCTGGTGACGGCGCTGTCGTGGGGCCTGTTCCTGGGCAACCTCGTCCTCGGGTTGCCCCCGGTCGGCGACGTGCTCGGGCTGTTCAGCCCGTACGCGACCGTGTGGGGCCTCGGGTTCGTCGCGCTGTTCTGCCTGCAGGGCGCGGCGTTCCTGGCCGTGCGGGCGCCGGTCGAGCTCACCGGCCGTGCGGTGCGGCTGGCCAAGGCCTTCTCGGCGCCGGTGCTGGCTTTCCTGGTGATCGCCTCGGGGTGGGGGTACTTCGCGCTCGACGGCGTTTCCGGGCTCGGCGCGGGGGCGGTCGTCCTGGCCTTCGCGGCTTTCGCCGTCACACGGGCCGGGCTGGCGGTGCGGCGGTACCGGGTCGCGCTCGTCGGGTCGATGACGCTGTCGGCCTGTCCGGCACTGCTCGCCGGGACGCTGCGGTTTCCCACCGTCCTGGCCTCGCCGGCACTGACGCTCGACCAAGCGGCGACGGCGCCGGAGACGTTCGCGGTGCTGGCCTGGTTCGCGCCGCCCGCGGTGCTGGTGCTGCTGGTGGTGCAGTGGCTGACCTGGCGCGCGCACCGCGGTCCCGTCGACCGGCACTCGCTGCTGCACTTCTAGGAGGACGCCGTGCCTGCTCTGCCCGGACTCCGGCGGTATTTGTCCTTCTTGGGCCTGCTCGGCGTGCTGACCGCCGGTGCGGTGCTCCTCCAGGCCGAAGGGCTCGCCACGCTGCTGACCGGCGGCGGGATCTCTCTCGCCCTGGTCGTGGCCATCGTGGCCCGGGTGCTGCTCTCCTGGGGCCATGGTGTCCTCAGTGGACGGTTCGCGGCGTCGGTGCGGACTGCGTTGCGGCTTCGCCTGCTCGGGTCCGCCTCGGACCGCGCGGGCGTCGTCGCGACGCAGATCACGCGCGGGGTCGACGCCACCGACAGCTACCTGACCGGGTACCTGCCGTCGCTGGTCGTGTCGGTGGTGGTGCCGGTCGCGGTGATCGTGCGGCTGTTCACGGCGGACCTGGCGTCCGCGCTGGTCGTGGTGGCCACCCTGCCGTTGATCCCGGTGTTCGCGGTCCTCGTGGGGAAACAGGCGAAGGCGGCGACGCAGTGGGAGCTGCTGACGAAGCTGGGCGGGCACTTCCTGGACGTCGTCCGCGGGCTCGGGACGTTGAAGGTGTTCGGCCGGGCGGCGGCCCAGGCGGCGACGGTGCGGTCGATGGCGGCCGCCCACGCCGACGCGACGATGAAGGCGTTGCGGGTGGCGTTCCTGTCGGCGCTGGTGCTGGAACTGGTGGCGACGCTGTCGGTGGCGCTGGTCGCGGTGCCGATCGGGTTCCGGCTGCTCTCCGGCGGCCTGGAGGCACGGCCGGCGTTGCTGATCCTGCTGCTGACCCCGGAGGCGTACCTGCCGCTGCGGGCGGCGGGCACGAAGTTCCACGCGGCGGCCGAGGGGCTGGCGGCGTTGCGGGAGGCCCTTTCGGTGCCGGTCGTCGTGTCCCGGCCGGCCGCGCGGACCCGGCGGCGGGGTGCGCCTTCGGTGGTCTTCGAGCGGGTCTCGGTGGTTTACGACGGGGTTCCCGCGCTGTCCGAAGTGGACCTCGCGGTGCCGGCCGGTTCGCGGATCGCGCTCGTCGGGCCCAGCGGGTCGGGGAAGAGCACGCTGCTGGCGGTGCTGCTGGGGTTCGTGGCGCCGACGTCGGGCCGGATCCTGGTCGACGGCGTGGACCTGCGGACGCTGTCTTCGCCGGAGTGGCTGGCCGAGGTGGCGTGGGTGCCGCAGCGGCCGACGTTGTTCCGGGGGTCGCTGGCCTCGAACATCGCCCTCGGCCTGCCTTCGGCCGACGTCGCATCGGCAGCACGGGCCGCGGCGCTCGATTCGGTGGCGGCCGGGCTGCCGGCGGGCTACCGGACGCCGGTCGGCGAGCTGGGCGACGGGTTGTCGGCCGGACAGCGGCAGCGGGTGGGGCTGGCGCGGGCGCTGGCCAGGACCTCGGCGGGGCTGGTGCTGCTGGACGAGCCGACGGCCCGGCTGGACTCCCGGACGGAGGACGCGGTCCTCTCGGCCACCCGGCGCCTGCTGCCCGGCCGGACCGCGGTGCTGGTCGCCCACCGCCCGGCGATGGCGGCACTGGCGGACCGGGTGGTCGAACTGCGCGACGGCCGGATCCGCGCGGAGGTGGTGGCGTGACCATGTCCACAAAGGACGTCCTCCGGCTGCTCCGCGCCGCCCTCCTCGGGGCCGCCGCCGAACTGGCCGCGCTGGCGCTCATGGCCACCGCGGCCTGGCTCCTGCTCCGCGCCGCCGAACGTCCGCCGCTCGCCGCGCTGACCGTCGCCATCGTCGCCGTCCGGACCCTCGCCCTCCTCCGCGGCGGCCTCCGGTACGCCGAACGGCTCGCCGGGCACGACGTCGTCCTCCGGTGGCTCGGCTCGCTGCGGACCCGCGTCTACCAGGCCCTCGTCCCCGGGACCCGGTACTCCGGCGGTGACCTCGTCACCCGGCTCGTGTCCGATGTGGACGCCCTGCAGGACGCCGTCCTGCGGTGGCTGCTGCCCGCCGGGGTGGCCGGGATCGTGGGTGCCGTCGCGGTCGGCGTCACGGCCACCGCGTCGGCGGCCGCCGCCGGGGTGCTCGCGGCCGGGCTGGCCGTCGCCGGCGTGGTGCTCCCGCGGCTGGTCGTCCGGCTCACCGCCGAAGCCGCCCGGGAAAGCGCGCCGAAGCGGGCCGAACTCGCCGAACGGGCCGTCGAGCTGGTCACCGGGCACCGGGAGCTCGTCGCCGCCGGGGCGCTCGGTGACCACCGGCAGCGCGCCGCGCGGGTCGTCCACGAAATCGCCGCCGGTGAGCGGGCGGGTTCCGGCCGGACCGCGCTGCTCGGCGCCGCCGGCGTGCTCGTCCAGCTGGCCACCGCCGTCGCCGTCGGGCTGCTCTGCCACGCCTCCGTGCCCTGGACCGCCGCCCTCACCCTCGCCGCGGTGACCGCCTTCGAGGTCGTGCTGCCGCTCATCGGCGCGGCCCGGCGGGTGCCGGAGATCCGCGCGTCCGCCGCGCGGGTGCGGGCCGTGTTGGCCGAACCCGCGGCCCCCGAAGGGACCCGGACCGCCGTCCGGGGCCACTTCCGGCTCGACGGGGCCGGCGTCCGCCACCCCGGCCGGGCGCCGGCGCTCAAGGGCGTCGACCTCGACCTGCCGCCCGGCAAGCGCGTCGGGATCCTCGGGCCCAGCGGCGCCGGGAAGACGACGCTGCTCCGCCTCCTGCTCGGCAGCCTGCCGCCCACCGAAGGCCGGGTCACCCTCGACGGGCACCCGCTCGGCGAGTACCGGGACCTCGCGAAGGTCATCACGGCCGCCGAGGCCGACGCCCACGTCTTCGACACGACCGTCCGCGAGAACCTCCTGCTCGCCAAGCCGGACGCGACCGACGACCAGCTGCGGGCGGCCTGCGAGACCGCCGGGTTCGACCTGGACCTCGACCGCGGCACCGGCCCCGACGGCGACGAGCTGTCCGGCGGTCAACGGCAGCGGCTGATCCTCGCGCGGGCCGTCCTGGCCGCACCGGACGTCCTCCTGCTCGACGAGCCGGTCGAGGGCCTCGACCCGGCCCACGGCGACGCCGTCCTGGCGCGGGTCCTCGCCGAGGCGAAGGGCAGCGTGGTGCTCGTCACCCACCGCCCCGAGCACCTCGACGGCTTCGACGAAGTCCTCACCCTCGAGGACGGGCGCGTACTTCCCGCATCGGCGGCCGGTCGGCGACGCGGACGTCCGTGACGTCCGGCAGCCACTCCTCGTCGACCTGCACGAACTGCGTGAACGGCGCGTCGGCGGCCGGGACACCGCAGCGGTCCAGCGCCGTCCCGAGGATCTGGCGGGCCATCGGGCCCAGCTGGGCCAGCGACCGGTTCCGGTGCTTGCGGACACCCAGGTTGACCTGCGCGAGCCCGTCGAGGCCGTACCGCGCCTCGGCGTCGAGCAGCAGGCCGATCTCGACGCCGTAGCCGGCCGCGAACGGCACCGACTCGAGGAACTCGCGGGTGCCCGCGTACTCGCCGCCGAGGGGCTGGACCAGGCCGCCGAGCGCCGGGCGCAGCGCCGACAGGACCGGGCGCGCCAGCAGCTCGGTGACGCGGCCGCCGCCGCTGCTCTCCAGCCGCAGCGGGCGGCGGTAGAAGCCCTTGACCAGGTGGACGCCGCTCTCGGTGACCAGCGGCCCGAGCAGCGACGGCACGAACGCCGGGTCCGGGTCGACCAGGTCGGAGTCGAGGAAGACGACGAAGTCACCACTGGTCGCGGCCAGTGACCGCCACAGCACCTCGCCCTTGCCGGGCACCGGCGGCAGGTCCGGCAGGACGTCCTCGCGGCGGACCACCCGCGCGCCCGCGGCCTCGGCGGTTTCCACGGTGGCGTCGGTCGAGCCGGAGTCGACGACGACCAGCTCGTCGACGACGCTTCCGACCAGCGGACGCACCGACGCGACGACGGCACCGACGGTCCGTTCTTCGTCCAGCGCAGGTAGCACGACCGAAACCGTCCGGTCACCCTTCGCGGCGACGATGTCCGCGGGCGTCCAACCGGGCTCCTGCCACGTACGCCGCTCGAACCAACTCACGAGTAACGATCGTGCCATGCTGGGAGCACCGCCACCGAGGAGGAGGACCACTTGATCGCGCTGCTTGTCCGGTTCGTGCTGGGACCGCTCGTCAGGGCGGTGTACCGGCCCGAAGTGCACGGCGTGGAGAACGTGCCGCTGACGGGCCCGGTGCTCCTGGCGGCCAACCACCGCGCCGCCCTCGACACCGGCGTGATCACGTTCGCGACCCCGCGGCAGGTCAAGTTCCTCGGCAAGGCGGAGTACTTCGTCGGCAAGGGTCTCAAGGGCAAGGCACTGGCGGCGTTCCTCGGCGGCCTCGGCTACGTCCCGGTCGAGCGCGGCAACGCCCAGGCCGGGCTGGCGGCCCTGGAGGCGGCCCGCAAGGTGCTCGACGCGGGCGGCGTGTTCGCGATCTACCCGGAGGGCACCCGTTCCCTGGACGGCCGCCTGCACCGCGGCCACACGGGCGTGGCGGCACTGGCGCTGGCGACGGGGGCGAAGGTGGTCCCGGTGGCGTTGACCGGCACGGAGAAGCTGCAGCCCAAGGGCGCCCGGATTCCCCGGTTGGCGAAGATCGGGATCACGTTCGGCAAGCCGCTGGACTTCTCGCGGTACGAGGGCCAGGACTACGCCCCGGCGATCCGGCGGTCGGTCACCGACGAGGTGATGTACGCGATCCTGGAGATTTCGGGGCAGGAATACGTGGACACCTACCACAAGCGGCCGAGCGAGGGCGTGGCCTGAGCCACCGGACCGCGGCTCGGCCGGCCGCGGTCAGTCGACCTGCGGCCGGCGCCCGCGGCTCAGATGCCCGGCGGCTCCGCGGCCCACTTCGGCGCGGCCGGCGGCTCGTACGTCTCGAACCGGTCCAGCAGGGCCGCCGGGTCCGCGTCCGTCAGCAGGAGGTCGCGGTAGCCGGGCCGCACGAAGCCCTCCGTCACCATGTGGTCGGCGAACTCCAGCAACGGCCCGTAGTACCCGTCCACGTCGACCAGGCCGATCGGCTTGCCGTGCAACCCCAGCTGGGCCCACGTCCAGACCTCGAACAACTCCTCCAGCGTCCCGGCACCGCCCGGCAACGCCAGGAACCCGTCGGACAGGGCCGCCATCTTGGCCTTGCGCTCGTGCATGTCCGCCACCACGTGCAGCTCGGACAGGCCCGCGTGGGCGATCTCCACCGACGACAGCGCCTGCGGGATCACGCCGATCACCTCGCCGCCCGCGGCCAGCGCGGCGTCGGCCACCACGCCCATCGTGCCGACGCTCGCGCCGCCGTAGACCAGGCCGATGCCGCGCTGGGCCAGGAGCTTGCCCAGCGCCGCCGCCTGCTCGGCGTAGCGGGGCGAGAAGCCCATCGACGAACCGCAGAAGACACAGATCCGCCGCATCAGTGCGTGTCCTCCCACGCCTGGTAGGACTCCTGGACCACGCGGACGGCGTCGTCGATGTCGTCGGTGACGTGCAGCAGGTCCAGGTCGTGCGGGCTGATCTTGCCCTCGGCCATGACCGAGTTCTTGATCCAGTCGTACAGCCCGCCCCAGTACGCGCTGCCGAACAGCACCACCGGGAACTTCGTGACCTTCTTCGTCTGCACCAGGGTCAGCGCCTCGAACAGCTCGTCGAGCGTGCCGAAGCCGCCGGGGAGGCAGATGAAGGCCTGCGAATACTTGATGAACATCGTCTTGCGGGCGAAGAAGTAGCGGAAGTTGACGCCGAGGTCGACCCACGGGTTCAGGCCCTGCTCGAACGGCAGCTCGATGCCGAGCCCGACGGAGAAGCCGCCGGCCTCGGCCGCGCCGCGGTTGACCGCCTCCATCGCGCCCGGGCCGCCGCCGGTCATCACGGCGAAGCCGGCGTCGGCCAAAGCGCCGCCGATCTTGCGGCCGAGCTCGTACTCCGGGTTGTCGCGCTTGGTGCGGGCCGAGCCGAACACGGTGACCGCGCGCGGGACCTCGGCGAGCGCGCCGAAGCCCTCGACGAACTCGGCCTGGATCCGCAGGACGCGCCACGGGTCGGTGTGCACCCAGTCGCTCGGGCCGCGCGAGTCCAGGAGCCGCTGGTCGGTGGTGCTGCCCTGGTCGCGGCGGTCGCGACGCAGCACGACCGGGCCCTTGTGCCGCTCCACCGGGCGTTCGGGGTACTGGCCGTCCGGCCATTCAGACTGTTCGCTCACTACGCCATGCTACGGCCTGCCCACCGGCGGAAAGGGCGGCAACGCCGTGGCGGCGCGGCCCGGTGGCGGGCGGGTTGCCGGGCCGTGAACCCGGGGTGTCCCTCCACAGTGGATGGTCCAGGGCCGGGCTGGACACCGGCCGAAGTCTTGCCATATATTTCAGTCGTGACTGAAACAACTAGCATAAGAACGGGACCAGAACCCGTGGTGTTCACCAGCCTCGGCACCCGCTGCGCGGGCGACCTCTACGTGCCGGACGCGGTGTCCGCGGACGCACCGGCCCCGGCGCTGGTGCTCGGGCACAGCGGCGTGATGGTGAAGGAGGCGCTGGCCTCCTTCGCGCCCTACTTCGTGGCGGCGGGTTTCGTCGTGCTGGCCATCGACTACCGCACGGTCGGGTCGAGCGAGGGCGAGCCGCGCGGGCTGGACCACCCCGAGCGGCAGGTGGAGGACTTTCGCAGCGCCATCTCCTACCTGCAGACCCGGCCGGAGGTGCAACCCGAACGCATCGGCCTCTGGGGCGTCAGCATCGGCGGCTCGGTCGCCGTCCAGGCCGCCGTGCTCGACCGGCGCGCGAAGTGCGTCGTCGTGCAGAGCCCCAGCGTGTGGAACGGGTGGCGGTACCTGGAACGGCTGCTCGGCCGGAACGGGCTGCACGCGCTGCGCGGGCGGCTCGACGAGGACTGGCAACGCCGCTACGAGACCGGCGAAAGCGCCCGGGTCCCACACCTGAACCTGGACCACGAGAACGCCAAGGGCGCCCAAGACCTGTCGATGGAGCTGTATCCCACCTACCGCAACGAAAAGACCCTCGACTCCACCGAGCACCTGCTCACGTTCGCCCCGGAAAACCTGATCGACCGGCTCGCGCCGACGCCGCTGCTGATGATCGCCAACGGCGGCCACGACCCGTACCACGTGCTCGAGGAAGCCCAGTCCGCCTTCGCCAGGGCCGGGGAGCCCAAGCGGCTGGCCGTCCTGCCCTACGACGTGCTCGGCCTCTACACCGGCCCCGGGCTCGAGGAGGCCATGGAGCTGGCCGTCGAGTGGTTCGACCGCTACCTGCGCCGGACCCGCCTGGCCACCACCACCCCGGCGCCCACGCACGAGTCCGTCGCCGCTATGAAACGGTGAGCAGCGGACACAGGGAGTGAGGCGTCATGGGCGACGAACGGCAGGACCGGCTCATGCGGTGGGTGGAACGGGTGGCCACCTTCTGCGTGGAGGAGTGGGGGCTGCCCCCGATCACCGGGCGGGTCCTCGGCTGGCTCATGATCTGCGACCCGCCCGAGCAGTCCGCCGGCGCGATCGCCGACACGATCCAGGCCAGCCGGGCGTCGCTGACGTCCAACATGCGCCTGCTCACCACCATCGGGCTGGTGCGCAAGGTCCGCCACCCCGGCGACCGCACCGCCTACTACCGCATCGAGGACGACGCCTGGCACAAGGTCGTCCAGCGCAAGCTCGAGAGCATCGGCTCGTTCGGCGACATCGCCGACGAAGGCTTCGCCATCACCGGCCGGGAAGGCACCGGCACCGAGCGCATCAAGGCGGCCAAGGAGTCCCTGACCTGGCTACGGGACATCGCCGCCCGCAACCCTCCTGACCATTAGGAATCCCATGCCTGTCCCACTCCGCCTGGACCCGGTCCGGGAAACCCTGCTGCTCACGTTGTCCGCCCGCGCCCTCGACAGCCGGGCACCGGCCCCGATCCTCGGCGACGCCGGGGCGGCGGCGGTCGCCGACCGGATCGCCGAGGACACCGGCTACGACTTCCGGAAGCTCAAGCTCAAGCCGAGCCTCGTCACCAGCACCGCGCTGCGCGCCCGGAAGCTCGACGACGTCGTCCGCCGGTTCGCCGCCGCGCACCCCGGCGCGGTCGTCGTCGACCTCGGCTGCGGCCTCGACACCCGGTGGTCCCGCTGCCGCCCGCCGGCGGGCGTCGACTGGTACGACGTCGACTTCCCCGACGTCATCGAGCTGCGCCGGCGGTACCTCCCGGACCGGACGCACCTGGTCGCCGCCGACGTCACCGAGCCCGGCTGGCTGCAGGTCCTGCCCGAAGACCGGCCCGCCGTGCTGGTGGCCGACGGGCTGCTGCCGTTCCTGCCCGGCGATTCCTTCCGGACCACGGTCCGCCGGCTGACCGAGCGGCTCCCGAGCGGGGAACTCGCCCTGAACGGCTACACCCGCTTCGCCGCCTGGGCGATGAAGTACCACCCGTCGGTCAAGGCCCTCGGCATCGCCGCCGCCCAGGGCTTCGACGACCCGCGCGAGCCGGAACGCTGGGACGCCGGCCTCACCCTCGCCGAGGAACAGCTCCTCACCCGGGCTCCGGAAGTGGCCGCGTTCCCGCAGCCCCTGCGAGCGCTCACCCGCTTGGTGGCGCTCAGCACCGGGCTGTCCCGCCAGGGCGCGCGCATCCTCCGCTACCGGTTCTGACGCCGGCGAAAGACGCGGTGGGCCCGGCCGGAGCACACACCGGTCGCCGAATCCAGTCGACAGAAAGCGCTCTCCTGCAGACCCGCCGTCGGCGATATGTCCGTTTCCGCGGCTGCCGCGCCGATGACCTACCGTGGGGAGATGACCAGTGCCCCCGCCGAACCGCTCGGAGCGCGGATCCGGCGGCTGCGCACCGGCCGCGGCTGGACCCAGCGCGAGCTGGCCGAGCCGGGCTACGACCGCGGGTTCCTGGCGAAGGTCGAGACCGGCAGCCGCCCGCCGTCGGAGGAGATGCTGGCCTACCTGGCGCAGCGGCTCGGGCTGACCGTCGACGAGCTGCGGTTCGGCCGGCCGCCCGGCGTCGCCGACGAGCTGCGCGCGGCACTGGACGAGGGCTACCGCGACCTGGAGCAGGGCCGGGTCGCCGCCGCGGAGGCGCGGTTCGCCGCCGTCGGCGAGCAGGCGGCGGGCTACCACCTCGAGGACGTCGAGTGCTACGCACGCTTCTGCCAGGCCGAGGTCAAGTGGCAGCTCTTCGACGTCTCGGGGGCGCAGCGGGCGCTGGAGCACGCGGAGGAGCTGGCCGGGTCGGCGCCGCCGTGGCTGGCGGCGATGATCGTGCACCGGTGGGCGGGCTGCCGGTTCCAGAGCGGCGACCCGGGCCCGGCGATCGCGCGGATCGAAGCCGGGCTGGCGGCCCGGCCCGCCGACCCGGACGCGGAGTTGTGCCTGCTCACGGCGTTGATCCACCCCCTGATGGAGATGGG
This sequence comes from Amycolatopsis sp. NPDC004169, assembly GCF_040610315.1. Taxonomy (NCBI): domain Bacteria; kingdom Bacillati; phylum Actinomycetota; class Actinomycetes; order Pseudonocardiales; family Pseudonocardiaceae; genus Amycolatopsis; species Amycolatopsis sp. NPDC004169. The sequence goes on along the minus strand of NZ_JBEXMD010000022.1, from coordinate 132,990 downwards.
CGGCCTGCACCGGGCCCGCCGCGCGGCCGAGGACGGGCGGCGGCTGGCGCGGGCGGCGACGCGGCCGGACTTCGTCGCGCGGTTCCACCGGCAGGCGTCGCAGGTGTGGCAGGCGACCGGCCGGGCGGACCGGGCGGACGCGGACCTGACCGAGGCGTGCCGGCTCTTCGCGTCGGTGGGGTTCGAGCGCGACGCGGCCCGCTGCCGCTGGGCCCGCGGCTACCTGCTGCGCCACCTGGGCCGCCTCGACGAGGCCCGCGCGGAGCTGGCGGCGGCCCGCGACCAGCTGGCGGCGATCGGCGCGGACGAGGGCTTCGCCGGGGCGACGCTCGAACTGGCCGAGGTCCGGCTCCGGCAGGGCGCTCCGGAGGAGGCGGCGAGCCTGGTGTCCGAGGTCCGAGCGCTGCTGGCCCGCGACGTCGAATCGCTGGCCGAGGCGACGAGCCTGCTCGGCCAGGTCGCCCGGGCCCGCGGCGACCTGGAGACGGCGGCCCGGCTGCTGCGCGAGGCCTTCGGGATCCAGACCGGGGCGTCCCTGCACGGCGCGGCGGTTTCGACGGCCCTGCGGCTCGGCGACACGCTCCGGCAACGTGGTCATCTGGACGAGGCCGTCGAGGCCTACCGCCGCGGGCTGGACTCGGCGGCCCGCGCCGAATAGCGGACCAACGGGCTCAGTGGTCCGAACCAAAGCAACTTCCCTACTAAAGTCTGTGAATTGGTTCAGACCAGTCTGCACCGTGGTTCCGACCTGGGGATTTGCTCGAAATCCGACGATCGTCACGCGGCCGCACTGCTCCGTTCGGCCCATTGACCCCGCCACGGGTGGAACCTTTACTCGGACGCGTCCGGCGCAATAACACCAGTTATTCCACTGGACACACTCCTCCCCGGTCCCCGGAAAGGTTCCCCATGAGATCCCCACGTGGGCTGGCGGCGATCGCCGGCCTGGCCCTCTCCTTCGCGGTGCCGGCGATCCCGGCCGCCGCCGCTCCCGCACCTCCCGCCGCCACCCCGCCCGAGGCGCTCGCCGCCCGCGCCGCCGACCAGGCCGCCCTCAGCGGCGCCGACCGGCTCGCGAAGGGTGCCGGGGAGGCCTTCGTCCGCACCGGAGTCACCCCGGGTGGCGGCGGGCTCTACTACGCCTCCTACCAGCGCACCTACCACGGCCTGCCGGTCGTCGGCGGCGACGCGGTGGTGGTCGCCGACGGCGCCGGGAACGTCCGCGGCACCGAAGCGGCCCGCACCGCCCCGATCACCGTCGGCACGCAGGCCGCCCTCAAAGCCGAGCAGGCCACGAAGATCGCCGCGGCCAAGGTGTCCGAAGTGGACACGGCCGACGCGCCGAAGCTGGTCGTGCTGGCCGGGGACGCCCCGAAGCTCGCCTACGAGGTCGTCGTGAGCGGCCGGACCAACGGCAAGCCCACCCACCTGCACGTCTTCGTCGACAGCGCGACCGGGAAGGTCCTCGACACGCGCGACGACGTCCGCGAGGCCGGCACCGGCAACTCCTACTACGCCGGCACCGTCTCGATCGACACCTCCGGTTCCGGCAGCTCGTACTCGATGACCGACCCGGGCCGCCGCGGCATCGCCTGCGGCCGCGAAGGCGGCTCGATCTTCACGAAGAGCTCCAACACCTGGGGCAACGGCTCGGGCACCGACCTGGAGACCGGCTGCGTCGACGTCCTCTACAGCGTCCAGACCGAGTGGAAGATGCTCGGCGAGTGGCTCGGCCGCACCGGCATCGACGGGGCGGGCGGCGGGTTCCGCGCCAGCGTCGGCCTCAACGACGTCAACGCCTACTGGGACGGCTCCTCGACGCACTTCGGGCACTCGCAGGACAACCAGCGCCAGGCCACGCCGATGGACGTCGTCGGGCACGAGTTCGGGCACGCGATCTTCCAGACCACGCCGGGCGGCGCGGGCTCGGGCAACGAGAACGGCGGCCTCAACGAGTCCACCGGCGACATCTTCGGCGCGCTGACCGAGTTCTACGCCAACAACCCGAAGGACACCCCGGACTTCAGCGTCGGCGAAGGCGTCAACCTCGTCGGCCGCGGTCCGATCCGCTACATGGACAACCCGTCGAAGGTCGGCGATCCGAACTGCTACTCGTCGTCGATCCCGAGCACCGAGGTGCACGCGGCCGCGGGCCCGCAGAACCACTGGTTCTACCTGCTGTCCCAGGGCAGCGCCGCCAGCCCGACTTGCAACAACTCCAGCGTCACCGGGATCGGCATCCAGAAGGCGGGCAAGATCTTCTACAACGGCCTGCTGAAGAAGACCTCGTCGTGGAACCACAAGGCGGCCCGCAAGGCCACGCTGGAAGCCGCGATCGCACTCTTCCCCGGCAGCTGCACCGAGTTCACCGCCACCAAGGCCGCCTGGGACGCGGTGAGTGTCACGGCCGTCAGCGGGGAGCCGACCTGCAGCGGCCAGCCGCCCGCCGGCAACGACTACTCGCTGACGCTGTCGCCGACCTCCGCGACCGTCCAACCCGGACAGACCGCGACCACCACGGTGACCACCCGGATCACCTCGGGCAACGCCCAGACCGTGCAGCTCGTGGCCAGCGGCCTGCCCGAGGGCGCCAAGGCGACCATCAGCCCGGCGACCATCTCCTCCGGCGGCACGGCGACGCTGACCATCACCACCTCGGCGACCACGCCCGAGGGCACCAGCCAGGTGACGGTGACCGGTGACGGCACCGACGCCGACCACACCGCGCAGTTCTCGCTCACCGTCGGCACCGGCGGCCCGCCGCCGACCGGCTGCGACGGGCTCGCCGAGTGGGACTCCGCCAAGGCGTACGTGCCCAACGACGTCGTCGGCCACAACGGTCACAAGTGGACGTCGCTGTGGTACTCGACCGGTGCCGAGCCCGGCGCGCCCACCTCGTGGGCCGTCTGGAGCGACAGCGGCGCCTGCTGATCCCGGCCGCGCGGTGGCGGACCACGCCACCGCGCGGCCTACCCTGAACCGGTGGAAAGGCGGCCTTGGTGAGCGAAAGCGTCGGCGAACGCCTGCGTGAGCTGCGCACCGAACGCGGGCTCACGCAGCGCGAGCTGGCCGGGCCGCAGTACTCGGCGGCGTACGTGTCGTCGGTCGAGACCGGCGCGCGGACGCCGTCCGGGGACGCGCTGCGGTTCTTCGCCCAGCAGCTGGGCATCGACCCGGACGAGCTGCTGGGCGGCCGGTCCCCGCGCGAGCTGATCGAGCTGGACCTCGAGCTGATCGAGACGGCGGAACGGTTCCTGGCCGGCGACGCCCGCCGCGCGACCCCGCGGATGCAGCGGATCCGGCGGCACGCCGAGCGGCTGGACCGGCCGCGGCAGGCCGGCATCGCGCTGCTGTGGCTGGCCGGGTACTCGACCGGCGACGTCCGCACCAAGTACGTCGCCGACGCCGAAACGGCGCTCTCGGGCGAGCCGCCGCCGGTGCGGGCGATGGTCGTGCCGCTGCGCGCGGCCGTGCTGACCGCATGGGGCGAGGTGCAGTACTCAGTGCACCTGCTGGAGACCTGCCACGCCGAGCTGCTGCGCGACGGCTACCCGCAGCCGTCGATGCTGCTGACGCTGCGGGCCTGCCTGGCCGAGCGGCACCTGCGCCAGGGCGACCTGGAGCGGGCGGCCGAGTACGCCGAGTCGGCGTTGCGGCTCACCCGCGGCGGCCCGGCGGTGCTCGCCGAGCTGACCCGCAGCCACGTCGAGGTGTGCCGCAGCCACCTGGCGGCGGACCGGTTCGCCGACGCCGCCGCGTCGGTGGCCGCGGCCTACGACCTGATGCAGGAGCGGGCGCTGCACCCGGCGATGGCCTACTGCCTGCTGGCCAGGGCCCGGATCCGCGGCCGCGCGGGTGACGTCGAGGGCGCGCTGGCCGACCTCGGCGCGGCGCGGGAAACGGCGTGGCCGGACGACGTCCCGGCGATCACCGTCGAGCTCGCCGCGGAGTACCTGGCGGCGGGCCGGCTGGAGACGGCGGCGGCACTGCTCGACCAGGTCCGCCCGGCCGTCGTCTCGGGCACGCCGCTGGCCGCGGAGCTGCGGTTGCAGCTGGGCTCGCTGGCCAGGGCCCGCGGGGACGCCCGGCGCGCGGCCGAGGACCTGCGGGCCGCCGTCGAGCTCGCCACCGGCCTCGGCGCCCGCGGGGTGCTGGTGCGCGCGCTGCGGCCGTTGAGCGAGCTGCTCGGCGAGACCGGGAAGCAGGCGGAGGCGGCGGACGTGCTGCGGGACGGGCTCATCGCGCTGGGCGCGGAAGCGGAATGAGCAACCGTTTTCCGATCCGTACCAAGGAATCCCGATGATCGAGACCGTCCGGCGTTCGGATGGTGTCGCGGACAATCCCTACGAAAGTCGTTCCGGCGCGGAACGCGGGGAGAATCCCCTGCTGCAGCGGGGTTTGTACGTTTTGATTCGATAATCCGGAACGTGGCATTGGTCCGTTCGGCGCATTGACGCCCCGATGCGCTGATCCTTTACTCGGATGCGTCCGGACGCATACCTGCAGTTAGCACCCCGGACACGTCTCCCATTCCCCCTTACCGGACCTCGATTCTGCCTTCATGGAAGGAAGACCTCGATGACCCATCGTGGGTTCAGCACGGGCTTGGCGGCCGCCGCCGGGCTCGCCATGACGCTCGCGTTACCGGTGACCCCGGCGAGCGCAGCGCCCCAGGCCCAGCCCGCCGCCCCCGAAGCGGCGGCCGCCCGCGCCGCCGACCAGGCGGCCGCCAGCGGCCTCGACGCCCTGCGCCGCGGCGCGGGCGAATCGTTCCAGCGCGTCGGCCTGACCGCCGGTGGCGGTGGCCTCTTCTACGGCGCCTACCAGCGCACCTACCAGGGCCTGCGGGTCGTGGGCGGGGACGCGGTGGTCGTCGCCGACGGCGCCGGCCGCGTCCGCGGCACCAGCGCCGCGGAGACCTCGGCCATCACCGTCGGCACGCAGGCATCCCTCGACGCGGCCAAGGCCGCCGCCACCGCGCGCGCTCAACTGCCCACTGTGGACAGTGTGAGCACGCCGGAGAAGGTGGTGCTGGCCGGGGCGAGCCCGAAGCTGGCCTACGAGGTCGTCGTCGCCGGGCGCACCGCAACGGCACCGAGCAACCTGCACGTGTTCGTCGACGCGGCGACCGGTGCGGTGCTCGACAAGCGGGACGACGTGAAGACGTTCGCCTCGGGCGCCCGCACGCAGGCCCAGCCCGCCACGGTGAACGTGGCCGGCACCGGCAACAGCTACTACGTCGGCAACGTCTCCATCGACACCACGCAGTCCGGCAGCACGTACACGCTGCGTGACCCGGGCCGCACCGGCATCAGCTGCGGCCGCGAGGGCGGTTCCGTCTACAGTGGACCGGACAACAACTGGGGCAACGGCTCCGGCACCGACCTCGAGACCGGCTGCGTCGACGTCCTCTACAGCGTCCAGACCGAGTGGAAGATGCTCGCCGACTGGCTCGGCCGCAACGGCATCAACGGCAGCGGCACCGGCTACCCGGCTTCGGTGGGCCTGGCCGACGTCAACGCGTACTGGAACGGCTCCTCGACGCACTTCGGGCACTCGCAGGACAACCAGCGCCAGGCCACCTCGATGGACGTCGTCGGACACGAGTTCGGGCACGGCATCTTCCAGTTCACCCCGGGCGGCGCCGGTTCCGGCAACGAGAACGGCGGCCTGAACGAGTCGACCGGCGACATCTTCGGCGCGCTGACCGAGGCGTACGCCAACAACGCCAAGGACACCCCGGACTACGAGGTCGGCGAGGGCGTCAACCTGGTCGGCCAGGGCCCGATCCGCTACATGTACCAGCCGTCCAAGGTCGGCGACCCGAACTGCTACTCGTCGTCGATCCCGAGCACCGAGGTGCACGCGGCGGCCGGCCCGCAGAACCACTGGTTCTACCTGCTGGCCGAGGGCTCGAACCCGGGTGGCGGCAAGCCGGCCAGCCCGACCTGCAACAACTCGTCGGTCACCGGTCTCGGCATCCAGAAGGCCGGCAAGATCTTCTACAACGGCCTGCTGAAGAAGACCTCGTCGTGGAACCACAAGGCCGCCCGCAAGGCGACCCTCGAAGCCGCGATCGCGCTCTTCCCGGGCAGCTGCGTCGAGTACAACACCACCAAGGCCGCGTGGGACGCCATCTCCGTCACCACGGTCAGCGGTGAGCCGACCTCGTGCAGCGGCGGCGGGCCGGACTTCTCGGTCGCGCTGAACCCCGCGTCGGGTTCGGTGCAGCCGGGCGCCTCGGCGACCACCACCATCAGCACCGCGATCACCTCCGGCGCGGCGCAGTCGATCACGCTGTCCGCCTCGGGCCTGCCCGCCGGCGCGACCGCGACGTTCAACCCGGCCACCATCTCCTCCGGTGGCAGCTCGACGCTGACCATCGCGACTTCCGCGTCGACCCCGACCGGCACCTTCCCGATCACCATCACCGCCGACGGGGCCAGCACCGACCACACGGCGACCTACTCGCTGTCGGTCGGCACCACCGGGTCCTGCGCTCCGGTGACCAACTCGACGCGGCTGAACATCCCGGACTACCCGGCGAGCGCGGTCAGCAGCACCAGCACCGTCAGCGGCTGTGCGCGCAACGCGTCCGGCACCACCAAGGTCGAGGTGCACATCACCCACACCTACCGCGGTGACCTGGTCCTCGACCTGGTCGCACCGGACGGCACCGCCTACCGGCTGAAGAACTCCAGCAGCGACTCCACGCCGAACATCGACACCACCTACACCGTGAACGCTTCTTCGGAAGCGGCGAACGGCGCGTGGCAGCTCCGCATCCGAGACGTCGGCCCTGCCGACACCGGTTACCTGTCCTCCTGGACGTTGACCGTGTAACCCGCCCCGCCCCGTGAAGGCCGCACCCGCCAGGTGCGGCCTTCACGGCCGTTCTCCCCAACCCCCACCGAAGGAATTCACCGCCATGAAGTGGAAGACACGACTCGGCGCCGGGGTCACCGCCCTGGCCGCCGTCCTGGGTGTGGTGACCGCGCCGGCGGCCACCGCCGCCCCCGCCACCGCGCTCGCCGCGCCGGACATCTCGCTGGCCAACATCAAGACCCACCTCAACCAGCTGCAGACCATCGCCGGCAACAACGGCGGCACGCGTTCGCCGCGCGGCGGCGGGTACGCGGCCTCGGTGTCCTATGTGGAAAACCTGCTGAAGAACGCCGGCTACACCACGAGCAGGCAGACCTGCACCAGCTGCATCGGCCAGTCGCAGAACCTGATCGCCGAGTGGCCGCAGGGTGACGCGAGCCAGGTCATCATGCTCGGCGCGCACCTCGACAGCGTGAGCGCCGGCCCCGGCATCAACGACAACGGCTCGGGCAGCGCGTCGATCCTCGAGGTCGCGCTGACGCTGGCCCGGACCAACCCGGCGATGGCCAAGCGCGTCCGGTTCGGCTGGTGGGCCGACGAGGAGTCCGGCCTGGTCGGCTCCAAGTACTACGTCAACAACCTGCCGAGCAGCGAGCGCACGAAGATCAAGACCTACCTCAACTTCGACATGATCGGCTCGAAGAACTGGGGCTACTTCGTCTACGACGACGTCGCTTCGATCAAGGCGGTCTTCGACGAGTACTTCTCCTCCATCGGCATCCAGACCGAGGGCGACAGCGAAGGCGACGGCCGGTCCGACCACGCGTCCTTCAAGAGCGCGGGCATCCCGGTCGGCGGCCTGGCCACCGGTGCCGGTGACATCAAGAGCTCGGCGCAGGCGCAGAAGTGGGGCGGCACCGCGGGTTCGCCGTTCGACAACTGCTACCACCGCGCCTGCGACACGACGGCCAACATCCCCGACACCCCGCTGGAGAAGAACTCCGACGCCATCGGGTACGCGCTCTGGAAGCTCGCCGTCGCCACGACGCAGGGCAACGACTTCTCGGTGACGCTGAACCCGACGGCCGGCACCGTCCAACCGGGACAGTCGCTCCAGGTCGCGGTGAGCACCGCGACGACGTCCGGCTCGGCTCAGTCGATTTCGCTGTCGGCCTCGGGCCTGCCCGCCGGCGCGACGGCGTCCTTCAGCCCGGCCACCGTGCAGTCCGGCGGTTCCTCGACGCTGACCATCACGACGTCGTCGAGCACCCCGACCGGGACCTTCCCGATCACGGTGACCGCGGACGGCGCGAACGCCGACCACACGGCGGCGTTCTCGCTCGGGGTCGGCAGCTCGTCGTGCGCGCCGGTGACCAACTCGACGCGGCTCGACATCCCGGACTACCCGGGTGCCGCGGTGAACAGCACCGCGAACGTCGCGGGCTGCGCGCGCAACGCGTCCGGCACCACCAAGGTCGAGGTGCACATCACCCACACCTACCGCGGTGACCTCGTCCTCGACCTCGTCGCCCCCGACGGCACGGCGTACCGGCTGAAGAACTCCAGCAGCGACTCCACGCCGAACATCGACACCACCTACACCGTCAACGCCTCCTCCGAGGCCGCCAACGGTGCGTGGCAGCTGCGCATCCGGGACGTCGGCCCCGCCGACACCGGTTACCTGTCCTCCTGGACGCTGACCGTCTGACCGGCCGCTGTGGGGCGCCCTTCTCCGGGCGCCCCACAGTTGTCTAGACCACCACCCGTTCGTAGGTAGTCAGCGGTTCCCCGCGGCGCTTATGTTGGGCGGACACGCCGCGTACGCCCCTCAACGACGATGGGAGCCGGTATGTCCGGTCGCTTGTTCGGAACCCTGCTGGGCGCCTTGCTGGCCGTCCCGCTGCTCGTGTCGGCCCCCGCGCAGGGGGCGGTGCAGGCCGACACGTGCGCGGTGAAGTCGCGCCCCGCGGGCAAGGTCCTCCAGGGCTACTGGGAAAACTGGGACGGTGCCGCGAACGGCGTCCACCCGGGATTGGGCTGGATCCCGATCACCGACAGCAGGATGGCCCAGCACGGCTACAACGTCATCAACGCCGCCTTCCCGGTGATCCGCTCGGACGGAACCGTGCTGTGGGAGGACGGGATGGACGCCGGCGTCAAGGTGTCCACGCCGGCCGAGATGTGCGCGGCGAAGGCCGCGGGCGCAACGATCCTGCTGTCCATCGGCGGCGCGGCCGCCGGGATCGACCTGTCCTCCTCGGCGGTGGCCGACCGGTTCGTCGCCACGGTCGTGCCCATCCTGAAGAAGTACAACTTCGACGGGATCGACATCGACATCGAGACCGGCCTGACCGGCAGCGGCAACATCAAGACGCTGTCGGCGTCGCAGAGCAACCTGACCCGCATCATCGACGGCGTGCTCGCGCAGATGCCGTCGAACTTCGGGCTCACGATGGCCCCGGAGACGGCGTACGTGACCGGCGGCAGTGTCGCCTACGGCTCGATCTGGGGCGCGTACCTGCCGATCATCAAGAAGTACGCGGACAACGGCCGCCTGTGGTGGCTGAACATGCAGTACTACAACGGCTCGATGTACGGCTGCTCCGGCGATTCCTACCAGGCCGGGACCGTCCAGGGCTTCACCGTGCAGACGAACTGCCTGAACACCGGTCTGGTGGTGCAGGGAACAACGATCCGGGTGCCGTACGACAAGCAGGTCCCGGGCCTGCCGGCCCAGCCCGGCGCGGGCGGCGGGTACATGTCGCCGAGCCTGGTTTCCCAGGCGTGGCGGTCGGTTCCGGGGCTGAAGGGCTTGATGGACTGGTCGATCAACTGGGACGGCTCGAAGGGCTGGACCTTCGGCGACAACGTCAGGTCGCTGCAGGGCCGGTGAGCGGTCGTGAGTGGTGAGGCGGGTTCCTGCCTCACCACTCGCGGGTGACCAGCTCGGAACGGACGAGTTCCAGCAGCCGGCCCAGCCAGTCGGCGCCCCTCGAGCTCCAGAACTCCGAACCCCGGTCGTTGTAGCGCAGGCGAGCGTCTCCCGTGCTCAGCAACGTCTCCGCCATCGCCGGGTGGCGCTCGAACTTGTCCCGCAGCAGCGCGGCCATCACCCCCAGCCGGGCCGCCGGCCAGCCCGCCCGCCGGGGCGCCTCCTCGCCGAGGCTCCGGGCATCGATGCCCCGGGGGGCGGCGGCGATCCGGTCGTGCCAACCGGTGTCATCGGTGGACAGCGCCCAGTAGGCGTGCATGACGCTCGCGTACTCCCGGCCGCCGTGGGTCACCGCCGCCGGGTAGTCGATCTGCAGGACCTCCAGGCCCGCCGGATCGGGCCAGCCGCTCGGGTAGACGGTGCCGCCCACGACCAGCGGAACGGTCGTCTCCGGTCCGTCCGCCACCCGCCGCGCCTGCTCTCCGGCGACACCGGCCTCGCTCCGGCGGAAGTAGCCGAGCGCCCACTCCCGGAGTTCCGGGGTCACCGTGAGCGTCCGGTCCGGGTTCCGGGCCGGGATGGTTTCGCCTGCCTCGGCGAGCAGGATCCGCACCGGGACGTCGTGGTGGTCCATGTCGCCGAGCACGAAGACCCGGCGGTGCCCGGGCACCGCGTGGTAGGCCTCGCGGACGAGCTCGAGGTGGGCCGCGGTCGGATCCGCGGCGTACGCCAGCACCGCGTTCCAGCAACGCCGGGAGGAGTCCGGCCGGTCGTTGAGCCGGTCCACCTCGTCGGCGAGCTCGCCGATCACCAGCTCGGGGGTCAGCCGCGACTTCAGTGCCGGCACCGTTCCCGTTGCCGTGCCGTCGATGACCAGTGGGGCGCCTTCGGGTGGGGTCAGGGTCAGGGTGCCGTCGTCGAACGCGGCGCGAAGACCATTGAAATCGGTCGTTTCGTGGTTCCAGAGGACGGCGCCGTCCGCGAAGACGCCGAGCGTGCCGAGTGCGTAGTAGTTGCTGTTGCGGATGAAGACGAGACGTTGCCGCCCCTCGACGACGTCGTCGCCGACCGTGCGCGACGTCGGAGTGCTGTCCGGCATACCGGCGAGGCTAGCGGCTGATCAGGAGTCGCCCGCGGGGATCGGGTCGTTGTACTCGCCCGGGGGGCCCGCGTACTCGCGCCCTCCGGGATCCGGGAACGGCCACGGGTTCGGGACGCAGCCGTGCAACCCGAGCGTCTGCTGCTCCATCACCGGCGCCGGGCGGCCCGGGCCGGGGCACAGCTCGTGGCCCTGGCCGAGCCGGTGGCCGGTCTCGTGGGTGACCATGTACTGGCGGTAGACCTCGAGCGGGGCGCCGTAGCCCGGCACGGCGTTGGCCCAGCGGGCGACGTTGAGCACGACGTTGCTGCCGTTGCGGCAGGAGGTGTAGCTGTCCGGTGTGCCGCCGCACAGCTTGTCGCGGCTGGCCGGCGTCGCCAAGTAAACGGTGAAGTCGGCGCTGTCGGCCGGGCCGACCTGCTGCAGGCGCCACTGGCCGCCCGCGGTCCAGCCGCGGGGGTCGCCGAGGATGGTGCGGATGTCCTTGGCGAAGCCGGCGGGGCCGACGCCGTCGATGTCGGTCTCGACGGCGATCCGGTAGCGCATCAGCCGCCCCGCCTGCCCGGTGACCTCGTCTGTGCCGGGGACGAACATCCACTGACCCGAGCCGGTGCGCGGAAAGGTGATGACGGGCGCGCTCTGCACCACGGGCTCCCGCTCGGCAGGCGGCGGCGGAACGGAGGTGGCGTCCCCGATGGCGGTGAGGACCGGCCCGGCCGCGGGCGCGGCGACCGGCTGTCTTTCCCCGCCGCAGCCGCTCACCGCCAGGGCGAGCACGGCCACCGCCGCGGCTCGTCTCGCGGTTTTCGGCATGGGTCCTCCCGGGGTGCGCGGCTTCAGAAGGACATACGGGCCGCGGCCGGGAAAAGTTGCGGTGACCCGCGGTCGCGGAGCATCACCGCAGGTCGGCACCCACAGGTGTGACGACGACCACAGAACTCAGCCCAGGAACTTGCGCAGCACCTCGGTGACCTGCCGGATCTCCGCCGTCCGGACGTTCTCCTGCTTCGTGTGCGCCAACGTCGGGTTGCCCGGGCCGAAGTTGACCGCCGGCATGCCGCGGGCCGCGAAGCGCGCGACGTCCGTCCAGCCCAGCTTGGCCGCCGCGCGGCCGCCCGCCGCGGCCACCAGTTCCGCCGCCGCCGGGGCGGACAGGCCCGGCAGCGCGCCCGGCGAAAGGTCCACAACGGACAGTTCGAACCCGGCGAACACCTCGCGCAGGTGCCGCTCGGCCGCCGCCGGGTCGCGGTCCGGGGCGAAGCGGTGGTTCACCGTCAGCACCGCCGCGTCCGGGACCACGTTGCCCGCGACGCCGCCGCTGATCGCCGTCGCCTGGAGGCCTTCGCGGTAGGTCAGGCCGTCGATGTCGACGATCCGCGGCGTGTACTCCGCCAGCCGCCGCAGCGGCTCGGCCAGCGCGTGGATCGCGTTCTCCCCCATCCACGCCCGCGCGGTGTGCGCCCGGGTGCCCGAAAGCCGCAGCTCGACGCGCATGGTGCCCTGGCAGCCCGCCTCGATCACGCCGTTCGACGGCTCGCCGACGATCGCCAGGTCACCGGCCAGCCACTCGGGTAGCTCGCGCTCGATCCGGCCGAGGCCGTTCTTGACCGCTTCGACCTCTTCGTTGTCGTAGAAGACGAAGGTGACGTCGTGCTTCGGCGACGGCAGCGTGGCCGCCAGGTGCAGGAAGACCGCGTCGCCGCCCTTCATGTCGACCGTGCCGAGGCCGTGCAGGATCTCCTCGTCGCCACGGCCTTCGCGCCGCGAGGGCAGGTTGCCGTTCTCCGGCACGGTGTCCAGGTGCCCGGCGAGCACGACCCGCGACTCGCGGCCGAGGTTCGTCCGCGCGAGCACGGCGTCACCGTTGCGGACGACCTCGAGGTGCGGCGCCTGCTTCTCCAGCGCTTCCTGCACCGCCGTCGCGAGCTCCGCTTCGGCGCCGGACACGCTGAAGACGTCCACCAGCGCTGCGGTCAGGTCCACCGGATCGGCGTGCAGGTCGAGGCTCATGACCCGCACGCTACCGTGGGGGTGTGCCCAAGTTCCCGGTCGCCGTCGGCGGCGCGTTGCTGGTCCTGGTCCTGGCGGGCTGCGGGAACGAGGCGGGCCCGACGCCGCCGCGCCAAGGCGGCGAGCCCGGCCCGGACGCGCTGCCCACCAAGCTCGACGCGCTGACCGTCGACCAGTGCTACGCCAGCCCGCGCACCCAGCTGCCGAAGGGCTGCGAGAAGTACGTCACGGAGGTCGGGAACGTGCCGGGCGCGGCCCGCAAGCGCGCGGACGACCGCGACCCGCAGCTGACCGCCGAGGCCGCCAGGCTGGACCAGGCGGTCGGGGAGTTCCGGAGCGCGGGCTGCACCACCGTCCCGGCCGCGGGCGGCCCGTGCTCGCAGGCGCTGGTCGACATCGCCGCCGCCCTCTCGGGCCTGAAGAAGCAGGTAGACGCGCGGCCCACGGGTGGTTGATCCGCGTCACTCCACTACGGTGAGGGTCGTGAGCGAGCAGAGCCCGAACCCCGAAACGACCGGCGCCAGCGGCGTCGGGCTGGCCACCGTCACCCCCGACGGGACGGTCCTCGACACCTGGTACCCGCACCCGAAGCTGACCGAAGGCGGCACCGGCGGCACCGAGCGCCTGAGCGCCGAAGAGGCCACCGAGCTGCTCGGCGAGGCCGCCGTGGCGCTGCTCGGCCCGGACACCGACCGCGGGGTCGAGGTCGTCGCCGTCCGCACCACGATCGCCCGGCTGGCCGACGCGCCCGCGGACACCCACGACATGTACCTGCGGCTGCACCTGCTCTCGCACCGGCTGGTCCGTCCGCACGGCCAGAACCTCGACGGCATGTTCGGCCTGCTCGCGAACGTCGTGTGGACCAACCACGGTCCCTGCCCGGTCGAGGGCTTCGAGACCACCCGGCTGCGGCTGCGCTCGCGCGGCACGGTGACCGTCTACAGCGTCGACAAGTTCCCGCGGATGGTCGACTACGTCCTGCCGTCGGGCGTGCGGATCGGCGACGCCGACCGGGTCCGGCTCGGCGCGCACCTGGCCTCCGGCACGACGGTGATGCACGAGGGCTTCGTCAACTTCAACGCCGGCACGCTCGGCGCGTCGATGGTCGAGGGCCGGATCTCGGCCGGCGTGGTCGTCGGCGACGGCTCGGACGTCGGCGGCGGCGCGTCGATCATGGGCACGCTCTCCGGTGGCGGCAAGGAAACGATCTCCCTCGGCGAGCGCTGCCTGATCGGCGCGAACGGCGGTGTGGGGATCTCGCTGGGCGACGACACGGTCGTCGAGGCGGGCCTGTACGTCACGGCGGGCACGAAGGTCGTCGTCGAGGGCAAGGTCGTCAAGGCCCGCGAGCTCAACGGCATTTCGGGCGCGGTGTTCCGCCGCAACTCGGCGACGGGCGCGGTCGAGGTCGTGCCGCGCACCGGCGCCGGCGTCGAGCTGAACGCGGCACTGCACGCCAACGACTGAGGTCGGTTGTTCACCTACCATTCATGAGGTGGCCACCGAATCGTTGCACCGCACCCTCGCCGAGCTGGGCCTGCCGGACGCGCCCGTCGAAGCGCGTCCGGCCGATCCGGCGGTCCACCACGTGCGGGCCAAGCTGGACCGCGAGATCCGCGCGCTGCTGGCCCACGAACCGGGCACCCGCTCCGGCGCGGACCCGGAGGACCTGCACCAGATGCGCGTCGCGCTCCGGCGGATGCGCAGCGTGCTGAAGCTCTCCGGCCGCCTGGTCGGGGCCGGCGCCGAGCCGGTGCGCGCGGAGCTGGGCTGGCTCGGCCAGTCCCTCGGCGAGGTGCGCGACTACGACGTGCTGATCGGGCACCTGCGTGAGGTCATCGCCGACTTCGAGGTCCGCGACCAGGCCCCGGGCCACCGCCTGGTGTCGAAGTTCGTCAGCGAGCGCGCCACGGCGAAGCGGCGCCTGACGCGGGCGCTGTCCAGCGCCCGGTATTCGACGTTGCTGCGCGAGGTGAGCCTGCTGACGCGGGCGGAGGCGGCGGCGGAGGAGGAGGTCCCGCACAACCTGGTGACCGGGCTGGCGAAGCCGCACCGCAAGCTGGCGAAGGCGGTCGGCGCCCTCCCTGCCGACCCACCCGACGACGACCTGCACGCCCTGCGCATCCACGGCAAGAAGCTGCGCTACGCGGCCGAGCTGGCCCAGACGTCGGCGAAGAAGAAGCAGGCGGCGAAGATCAAGGAGCTGCTGAAGGCGACGAAGGACTTCCAGACGGTGCTGGGCGACCACCAGGACGCGGTGGTCGCGGCCGAGCGGATGCGCGCGGTCATCGAGTCGGCGGACGGCCCGATGGGGTTCGTGGCGGGCCGCATCGCCGAGCGCGAGCTGGCCCGCCGCGCCGAGGCCCGCGCGGTCTGGCGCTCATCGTGGAAGGCGGTCGACGCCGCCGCCAAAGCCCTTCACGCCTGAGCTCAGGACATCGACCAGACGTACCCGTCCGGCCGGATCACCACCCGCCGCCCGCCGTCGGCCTCGTAGGCCGCGTACGCGTGGCCACCCTCGTCCACCAGGTCCGCTCCGGTCGCCACGCTGCCCGACGGCAGGATCCGGTGGCCGTGCTCGCCCGGAGCGCCGTCACCGAAGACCAGCTCGGTCGCGTGCGGGCCGCGGAACAGCTCGAACAGCCGCACGCGCTTGCCGTTCGCGTCCACCAGCGGCGCGTCCGGCGCCCGGTCCCCCGGCCGCAGCTCCCCCGTGCCCGCCGGTGACAGCGGGCCGCCGCGGTAGGTGATGTCCAGCTGCTGGGTGTCCTCCCCGCGCCGGTGGGCGTCGTCGTCGCCGTCGACGTACTTCTGCAGCAGGCCCGCCGAGACCCCCAACACCCGGGCCGCGACCGTGCGGCGCTCGATCTCGTAGCTGTCCAGCAGCTCCGGTGCGCCGTCCGCGAGCTTCCAGCCCAGGTTGTAGCCGTCCTGGATGCCGGTGTTCAGCCCCTGGCCGCCCGTCGGCGGGTGGACGTGCGCCGCGTCGCCGGCCAGGAACACCCGGCCCTCGCGGAAGCTCGCCGCCAGCCGGATGTTCGGCCGCCACACCGTCGACCATGCCAGGTCGGACAGCTTGACCTGGCCGCCGCTGAGCGCGTCGAGCCGGGCCTGGACCGCGGGCAACGCCGTCTCGACGTCCGTCTCGCCTTCGCCGAGGGCGGCACCGAACTGGAAGTGCGGCGTGCCCGGCAGCGGGCTGAACATCATGCCGCTCATCGGCTCGTCCGGCGTCGCGAACCAGTGGCCGTAGCTGCGATCGAGCCCCTCGGCCACGACGTCGCCGAGCAGCATCCGGATCGACTCGTCCGTGGTGCCCTCGAACGCGATGCCCAGCGTCTTGCGCACGAAGCTCTTGCCGCCGTCCGCACCGACCAGGTACTCCGCGCGGACCGTCTCGCCCGTGCTCAGCGTCGCGGTGACGCCGTCGGCGTCCTGCTCGAAGCCGGTCAGCGCGGTGTCCAGCTCGACGCGCACGCCGAACTCGGCCAGCCGGTCGCGCAGGATGCCCTCGGTCTGCGACTGGCCGAGGAACCAGCCGGTCGGGTACGGCCGCGACGGCGTCGGCTCGACCGGGTCGAACATCACCCGCTCGCCGACCACCTCGCCGCCGAGGTGGATCTTCATCGGCACCGGGGCCATGCCCGCGGCCAGCACCGCGTCGAGCACGCCCAGGTCCTCGAACACCTCCAGCGTGCGCGGCTGCATCCCGTCGCCGCGCGAGCCGACGAAGTACTCCGAAGCCTTGTCGATGATCCGCACCGCGACGTCCCGTCGCGCCAGCTCGATGGCCAGCGTCAGCCCGGTCGGCCCGGCTCCGGCGATCAGCACGCGAGTGTCCATGTCGTCCTCCCAGTGAATCGTGATTCAGTGAATCTGGATTCAGCATTACGCTGATAGCGTCCCGTGTCAAGGGAGGTGGCGATGACGGCGACGAGCCGGAAGGAAAAGGCCGCGGAGACCGAGGCCGCGCTCAAGGCCGCGGCCAAGCGCGTCTTCGCCCGCAAGGGCTACCTGAACACGAAGATCACCGACATCACCGCCGAGGCGGGCCGGGCCGCGGGGTCGTTCTACAACCACTTCGCGGGCAAGGAGGAGCTGCTCGAAGCGCTGATGGCCGACATCGCGGCCTCCGGCGACCAGAGCGCCGACAGCGAGGACCACCTGGCCGACTTCAGCAGCCCCGAGGCGGTGCGCTGGCACGTCAAGCAGTACTGGGAGTTCTACCGCGACAACGCCGCAACCATGCTGGCCCTGCGCCAGGCGGCGATGGTCAGCGAGTCGTTCGCACGCACGCTGGCCCAGTTCGGCGCATCCCAGGCCGCCGACCTCGACGACCACCTCGCGTACATCACCCGAGCCGGCCTGCGGCTGCCGACGTCCCCGGACCGCTGCGGGATGTTGATCTACAACCTGGTGGACGCGTTCGCGGCAACGTGGCTGCACGGTGTGCCGAACGGGTGGACCCCGCCGACGGACGAAGAGGCGATCGAGCTGCTCACCCGGTTCGTCTACCGGGGCCTCACCGGCCGGGACTACTGAGTCAGCCCCTCCGGCCACGGCGCTGATCAGCCGGGGAGCGCCCGGCTGATCGAGCCGGCGATCGCGGGGCCAGGACGCCTACATCGACCTTGAGGCAGCCCGACTCGATCGTCAATGGCCAGGTCGGCATCTGGGCCGGTGGACCGATCGCTCAGCCCGCGGTCAGCCGCTCCACGGCGGTGTCCACGCGCTCGTCCGTCGCGGTCAGCGCGACGCGCACGTGCCGGCCGCCCTTCGGGCCGTAGAAGGTTCCAGGCGCGACCAGGATCCCCCGCTCGGCCAGCCACGCGACCGTCGCGGCCGCGTCTTCGTCACGGGTGGCCCAGAGGTAGAGCCCCGCTTCGGAGTGGTCGATGCGGAAGCCGTTGTCCAGCAACGCCTTCCGCAGGACGAGCCGGCGGCGGGCGTAGCGCTCGCGCTGGATCTCCAGTGCTTCGTCGTCGGTCAGCGCGGCGACCATCGCCTCCTGGACCGGGCGCGGCACGATCATGCCCGCGTGCTTGCGGACCTCCAGCAGCTGCCTGATCAGCCGCGGGTCGCCGGTCAGGAACCCGGCGCGGTAGCTGGCCAGGTTCGCCGACTTCGACAGCGAGTGGACCGCGATCAGCCCGTCGGTTCGGCCGTCGCAGACGTCCGGGTGCAGCACCGAGCGCGGCTCGCTCTCCCAGCCGAGCGCCAGGTAGCACTCGTCGGAGACCACGACGACGTCCCGCTCGCGCGCCCACGCGACGACCTTGCGCAGGTGCTCGGCCGGGAGCACCTGGCCGGTCGGGTTGGACGGCGAGTTCAGCCAGAGCATCGCCGGTTTCTGCGGGCCGAGCGCGAGCGTGCTGTCGGCCCGCAGGATCGACGCGCCGGCCAGCAGCGCGCCGACCTCGTACGTCGGGTAGGCCAGCTCCGGGATGACGACGACGTCGCCGGGACCGAAGCCGAGCAGCCGCGGCAGCCAGGCCACGGCCTCCTTGGACCCGATCGTCGGCAGCACGGCGTCCGGCTCGATGCCGTCGACACCGTGCCGCCGCGAAAGCGCTCCCCGCGCGGCTTCCCGGAGGGCCGGGATGCCGTGGGTCGTCGGGTACCCGGGGATCTCGGAGACCGACGCGAGCGCCGCGCGGATGCCGTCCGGGACCGGGTCGACCGGCGTGCCGATGGAGAGGTCGACGACCCCGCCGGGATGCGCCTGCGCCGTGGCCTTGACCTCGGCGAGCGAATCCCAGGGGAAGTCGGGCAGTGCGATCCGGTTCATTCGCCCTGCGGGGGCAGCGCCTTGATGAAGGCCGGGTCGTGCGCGGTCTTGCCCACCTTGGACGCGCCGCCGGGCGAGCCCAGCTCGTCGAAGAAGTCGACGTTCGCCTTGGTGTAGTCCGACCAGTTGTCCGGGACGTCGTCCTCGTAGTAGATCGCCTCGACCGGGCACACCGGCTCGCAGGCGCCGCAGTCGACGCACTCGTCCGGGTGGATGTACAGCATCCGCTCGCCCTCGTAGATGCAGTCCACGGGGCACTCGTCGATACACGCCTTGTCGAGCACGTCGACGCAGGGCTCGGCGATCACGTAGGTCACTGCGCACTCCTGCTTTTCTCTGCAAACAGCCAGTCGGTGCCGACATTACGCGGCGACGGCACCCGTTCGGTCGGTGAGGCAAGCCTTAGCCATACTCCGGGTACGGGCTCACCTCTGGCGGCGGCGCGGGGGCGGGGTCGCCCGTGCGTCGCCGGTGATGACGAAGCGCGGCTTCGGGGCTTCGTCTTCGGTCTTCTTCTCCCCCACTGCTCGGTTGAACCCTTCGGCGATCTCGTCGACCAGCTTCTCGTTGTGCCGCTCGTCCTTGCGCTGGATACCCACGACCCGCCTCCTGCCGAAATCCGCTCCCGCGACTTTCACCGCCTCCGTCACAATCTAGCGGTGAACGCCGCCGAGAAGCTGGAAATCACGTGCAGCAAAGCATGGCCACCCCTGGTCGAGGATCCCTTGGGTGAGTGGCGACTGCGCTGGGCCGACGGCTTCACCGGGCGCGCCAACAGCGCACTCGCCGTCGGCGACCCGCATCGCCCGCTCGGCGAGGCCCTGCGCGCGGTGTGTGATTTCGCCCACGACCGGGCGATCCCGGCGATGGTGCAGGTGGTCAGGGACAGCCCGAACGAGCGCGCGATCGCCGCGGCGGGCTGGGTGCCGGCCACCGGGCACGGAGCAGGCCACGAGGTCGTCGTCCTGACCGCGCCGCTGCACCCGGCGCCGGCCACCCCGGGCGTCACCGTGCGCGACGAGCCGCCGCCGGGCTGGTGGGAGCTGGTGGTGCGGCCCGGCGAGGACTCGCCCGCCGCCCGGCAGGTGCTGACCGGCGGCAAGGTCGGCTACGGCGCCGCGACCGCCGGAGGCACCCTCGCCGGCGTCGTCCGCGGGGCCGTGGTCGAGGACTGGCTGCACGTCGGCCGGCTCGAGGTCGCCCCGGTGTTCCGCCGCCGCGGGCTGGCGTCCGCGCTGATGGGCGCGGTGCGGACGTGGGGTGCGGAACACGGGGCCGTCCACTCGGTGTTGCAGGTCGCGGAGGGGAACACGGGCGCGCTCGCGCTCTACGCGGGACTCGGCTACGTCCCGCGCCACAGATACCGGTACTGGGTGCCTGCACCCGGCTCGTGCGAGGATTCGACGTCGTGAAGATCGTGGTAGTGGTCGGCGGAGTGGGCGGGGCCCGCTTCCTGCTGGGTGTCAAGGCGGCTCTGGGCATGGCCCCGGAAGGTGCCTCCGAGTCCGAGCACGAGGTGACGGCGCTGGTCAACACCGGCGACGACGTCTGGATGCACGGGCTGCGGATCTGTCCCGACCTGGACACCTGCATGTACACCCTCGGCGGTGGCATCGACAAGGAACGCGGGTGGGGGCACTCGGGCGAGACCTGGGTGGTCAAGGAGGAGCTGGCCGCCTACGGCGCCGACCCAGACTGGTTCGGGCTCGGCGACAAGGACATCGCCACCCACCTGATCCGGTCGCGGATGCTGCGCGCGGGCTACCCGCTCTCGGCCGTGACCGAGGCACTGTGCGACCGCTGGCAGCCCGGCGTCCGGCTGCTGCCGATGTCGGACGACCGCGTCGAGACGCACGTCGTGATCGACGACCCGGAGCAGGACGGCCAGCAGAAGGCCATCCACTTCCAGGAGTGGTGGGTGCGCTACCGCGCCGAGCCGAAGGCGCACTCGATCGTCGCGGTCGGGGCCGACGAGGCCAAGCCGGCGCCGGGCGTGCTCGAGGCGATCAAGGACGCGGACGCGGTGCTGTTCGCGCCGTCGAACCCGGTGGTCTCGGTGGGCACCGTGCTCGGCGTGCCGGGCGTGCGCGACGCGCTGCGCAAGACGTCCGCGGGCGTGGTCGGGGTGTCGCCGATCATCGGTGGCAAGGCGCTGCGCGGGATGGCCGACGCGTGCCTCGACGCGATCGGCGTCGAGACGTCGGCCGAAGCGGTGGGCCGGCACTACGGCTCGCGCAAGGACGGCGGCGTGCTCGACGGCTGGCTGATCGCCGAAGGCGAGACGGCCGACGTGCCGGGCGTGACCGTCCGCGACGTCCCGCTGCTGATGTCCGATGTGGACGCGACCGCGGCGATGGCCCGCGCCGCCCTGGAACTGGCCGGAGCCCCCGTTGAGTGACCACGCCTCCCCCAAGCTGGAGATCCTGCCCGTCACCGGGCTGCCGGAGTTCCGCCCCGGCGACGACCTGACCGGCGCGATCGTGGCCGCCGCACCCTGGCTGCGCTCCGGCGACGTCCTGGTCGTGACCAGCAAGATCGTCTCCAAGACCGAGGGCAGGCTGATCCGCGTGCCGTCGGACCCCGAAGCCCGCGACGCCGAACGCCGGAAGCTCGTCGAGCAGGAGGCCGTGCGGGTGGTCGCGCGGATCGCGCGGACCGTGATCACCCAGAACCACCTGGGGATCGTGCAGGCCGCGTCCGGCATCGACGCGTCCAATGTGGCCGGTGACGAGGTGGCGCTGCTGCCCGCCGACCCGGACGCTTCGGCGCTGGCGCTGCGCAACGGGCTGCGGGAACGCCTCGGCGTGGAGGTCGCCGTCGTCGTCACCGACACGATGGGCCGCGCCTGGCGGGTCGGGCAGACCGACGCCGCGATCGGCTCGTCCGGGCTGCGCGTGCTGCACGCCTACCGCGGTGAGGTCGACGGGCAGGGCAACGAGCTGGCCGTCACCGAGGTCGCCGTCGCCGACGAGCTCGCCGCGGCCGCCGACCTGGTCAAGGGCAAGCTCGGCGGGACGCCGGTGGCGGTCGTGCGCGGCCTGCTCATCGAGGACGACGGCTCGACCGCCCGTGACCTGGTCCGCCCGCTGGAGGAGGACCTGTTCCGGCTCGGCACCGAAGAGGCGATCGCGCAGGGCCGGCGGGAAGCCGTCCCGTCGCGGCGTTCGGTGCGGCAGTTCGCGGACGAGCCGGTGGACCCGGCCGCGTTGCGGCGGGCGGTGGGTTCGGCGCTGACCGCGCCCGCGCCGCACCACACGCACCCGGTGCGGTTCGTCTGGCTGCGCGACGGCGGAACGCGCAAGCAGCTCCTGGACGCGATGCGCGAGTCGTGGCGGGCGGACCTGGCGGGCGACGAGTTCACCGAGGAGCAGATCGCGAAGCGGCTCAGCCGCGGCGACATCCTGTACCGGGCCCCGGAGGTGGTGATCCCGTTCCTCGTCCCGGACGGCGCGCACACCTACCGCGACGCCCGCCGCAACGACTGCGAGAAGACGATGTTCACCGTGGCCGCCGGGGCCGCGGTCCAGGGCCTGCTGGTCGCGCTGGCGGCCGAGGGGCTGGGCTCGTGCTGGATCGGGTCGACGATCTTCGCCGCGGACCTCGTCCGGGACGTCCTCGGCCTGGACGAACGCTGGCAGCCGCTCGGTTCGGTGGCGATCGGCGTCCCCCTGGAACCGCCGGCCCCGCGGGGCCCGGTTTCGCCGGGCGAAGGGCTGTTGGAGCTGTGAGCCTGCACGCGGACGCCGTCTCGGTGCTTTCGTCGTGGCGGCCCGAGGTCGCTTCGCAGGAATCGCTGCGGCAGGCGTTCCTCGGGTTCCTGGCCGCCCGCGAGGACGCGTGTCAGAGGTCCTGCGCGGCCGGGCACCTGACGGCGTCGGCGGTGGTGCTGGACCACACGGGCACGCGGGTGCTGCTCACGCTGCACCCGCGGGTCGGCCGCTGGCTGCAGCTCGGCGGGCACTGCGAGCCGTCGGACGCGTCACTGGCCGGCGCGGCGCTGCGGGAGGCCACCGAGGAGTCCGGGATGGCCGGGCTGCGTCTTTCGCCGGAGCCGGTGCACCTGGACGTCCACCCGATCACGTGCTCGCTCGGCGTGCCCACCCGCCACTTCGACGTCCGGTTCGCGGTGCACGCGCCCCCGGGTGCGTCGCCGGTGCGCAGCGACGAGTCCGACGACCTGCGGTGGTGGCCCGTGGACGCGCTGCCGGAGGGGTCGGAGGATCTCGCCGATCTGGTGAAAGCCGCCGTTCCTGTCGGTGCCGGGCGATAACCTGGTCCGCGGACAGGGAGGGACCACATGGCTACACAGTTCCCGGAGCGGGTGCACTACCACTCCGGCGGCGGCGGTGACACCGGCGTGTTCGGGTACGTCGTGCTCGGGCTCATCGTGCTGGGGATCATCGTGTTCGTCATCGCGGTGATCGTGCGGGTGTCGAAGATGCGCCGTGAGGAGGCGATGAAGCGGAACTTCCCGAACGCGGGTTTCCCGCCGCAGCAGGGGTTCGCGCCGCCGCCGTCTCCGGGGTTCCCGGCTTCGCAGGGCTTTGCTCAGCCGGGGTTCGCGCCGCCGGGGTACCCGCCGCCGTCGCAGGGATTCCCGCAGCAGCAGCCGGGGTACCCGCCGTCGCCGCAGCAGTACGCGCCGCAGGGGCCGTCGTTCCCGCAGCAACAGCAGCAGCTGCCGGGGCCGGGAGCGGGTCCGCAGAGCTGGTGATCATCCCCTTCGAGAGCGGTTCGCCGGTCCCGCCGTTCGAGCAGGTCCGGTCGGGGCTGGCGACCCGGATCAACGACCGCAGCCTGGCGGTGGGCACGAAGCTCCCCACGGTCCGGCAGCTGGCGGCCGACCTCGGCATCGCGCCGAACACGGTGGCCAGGGCGTACCGGGAGCTGGAGGAGGCGGGCCTGATCGAAACCCGAGGCCGCGCGGGCAGCTTCGTGGCGGCGGCGGGCGACCAGACCCGCCGCCGAGCCCAGCAGGCGGCGGCGGAGTACGCGAAGACGACCCGTAAGCTCGGCCTGGCCGACGCCGAGGCACTGTCGATCGTCCGCGCGGCACTCGACGAGGGGAACGGCTGATGCTGAGCGTCCTGACGCTGCTGATCCTGCTGGTGGTGATCGCCGGCATCGTCGGGGTGGTGCTGCTGGTGGTGAACGGGAACAAGCCGAAGCAGCCGCCTTATCCGCCGCAGTACCCGGGGTACCAGCAGCCGGGTTACCCGCCGCAGCAAGGGTTTCCGGGGCAGCAGGGCTTTCCGGGGCAGCAGCCGCCGGGGTATCCGCCGCAGCAGGGATTCGCGGGGCCGCAGCAGGGTTTCGGCGGGCCGCAGGACGGATTCGGCGGGCCGCAGGGCTACCCCGGGCAGCAGCCGCCCGGATTCCCGGGGCAGCAGCCGCCGTACCCGCCGCCGGGTGGTTATCCGCAGCAGTAAGCCCCGAAGGGGCCGACGCGCTTTCACCCACCGGTGCGCGTCGCCTCACATCGCGCGGTAGTCCCGCAACTCGATCCGCGGCCCGAACCTCGGCCGCGTGAACCCAGCCGCCTCCAGATACCTGACCGCCCGCTGCCTCTGCGGTGCGTACGGGGCCAGCACCTCCGCCATCCCCGCGTCGTCGAGCTTCGTGCCCAGCACCGCGTTCCCCACCATCGACGGGATGTTGTAGTCGCCGAAGCTCACCGCGTCCGGGTCGCCCCACGCGCGCTGGGCGATCTCCGCCGCCGTCCACACGCCGATGCCCGGGACCTGGCGCAGCCAGTGCCGTCCCTCGAGCCCGCCCAGCTCCACCGCGCGCTCCAGGTGCGGGGCGATCCGGGCCGCGTTCACCAGCGCCGTCCGCCGCTTGATGTCCACGCCCGCGCGGTGCCAGTGCCAGTCCGGCAGCGCCAGCACCTGCGCCGGGGCCGGCGGCAGCCGGAGCCGCTCCGGGGCCGGGCCCGGTGGGCGCGTGCCGAACCGGCGGCACAGCTCGGCCCACGAGCGGATCGCCTCCTTGCCCGTCACCTTCTGCTCCAGCACCGCCAGCACCAGCCAGTCCCACACCACCCCGGTCGCCCCCAGGCGCAGGCCCGGGTTCGCCCGGCGGGCGCGCGCGACGACGTCGTGGTGCGCGACGAAGCCCGAATCGTCGTCGTTCGCCCCCAGCAGCGCCGGTACCCCGCCCAGCAGGCGGTCCTTCGCCGGGCCCCAGGCCGCGGCCTCGATCCGGCCGTCGGACAGGCGGCGCAGCGCGAGCGTGCCCGGCCCGTCCGGCGTGTTCGACGCCAGCCAGGTGATGCCGCGCTCGTCGGTGAGGATGTTGAGCGACCCGCGGCCGCGCTTCAGCGGACCCAGGACCCGGCCCAGGTCGACTTCGAACGCGGGACGCCAGAACATCGGCTTACGCGTCGCTCGAGAACCGGACGGACCCGTCGGGCAGGACGACGTCCGGCCAGACGCGGGCGCCGTCGAGCAGCTCGCAGCCGGCCCCGACCGACACGCCGTCGCCCAGCACCACGCCGCGCAGCACCGCGCCGGCGCCGACGCGGGCGCCGTGGCCGAGCACGGAACGCTCGACGATCGCGCCTTCGGACACCGCCGCGCCGTCGAACAGCACCGAGCCGTCGACCTTCGCGCCCGAGCCGACCACGGCCGCGACGCCGATCGTCGAACCGCCGCTGAGCTGGGCGTCCTCGGCCACCGACGCGCCGTCGAGCACCAGGAAGTCACCGGGACGGCCGGGCAGCGCCGACGTCGGCGCCAGGCCGCGCACGAGGTCGGCCGAGCCGCGGACGAACGCCTCCGGCGTGCCGACGTCCAGCCAGTACGAGCTGTCGACGAAGCCCTGGATGTGCGCGCCCTGCTCCAGCAGCTGCGGGAACGTCTCGCGCTCCACCGAGACCCGGCGCCCGGTCGGGATGGCCTCGATCACCGGGCGGCGGAAGACGTAGCAGCCGGCGTTGATCTGGTCGGTCGGCGGGTTCGGCGTCTTCTCGAGGAACGCCTGGACCCGCCCGGTCTCGTCGGTCGGCACCGAGCCGAACCGGCTCGGGTCCGGCACGCGCTGCAGGTGCAGCGTGACGTCGGCCGCGGACTCGTGGTGAACCCGCAGCTGCTCGCCGAGGTCCGAGCCGGAGATGATGTCGCCGTTGAAGACGATCACGTGCTCGGCGCGCAGCTTGTCGTAGACGTTCCGGATCGCGCCCGCGGTGTCGAGCGGGTCCTCCTCGACGACGTACTCCAGGTCCAGGCCGATGGCCTTGCCGTCGCCGAAGTACTCCTCGAACACCTCCGCCCGGTAGCTCGTCCCCAGCACGACGTGCCGGATGCCGGCCTCGCGGATGCGGGAGAACAGGTGGCTCAGGTACGGCGTCCCGGCTGTCGGGAGCATCGGCTTCGGCGCCGACAGCGTCAACGGACGGAGGCGGGTGCCCTTGCCCCCGACCAGCACGACGGCGTCGACAGCGTCGCTTCGGACCTCGGACGTCACGGAAATCTCCTCTTGTATCACGCACCGCTGAGCGACAAGCCGCGGGAAACCCTGACGGAGCTCGCCCCGAGGGCCTACCCTAGACAGGAAACAGGCGGGCCTTTCCCCAGAGGGCCCCGGGTCAGTCGGGAGGCCGAGGGGATGGACCCCCGCGATCGGGCGGACGCCCTGCTCGCACGAGCCCAGGCGCGCGGTGTGTTCGTCGTGACACCCGACCGCGCGACGTCACCGATGGACTCGGCGAACACCCAGCAGATCCCGCGCGCGCAGATCGACGGTCTCGATCGCAGCCGCGACCCCGACACGACAACGCAGCTGCCGGCGTCGCTGATCGAGGAGAACGACCACCCGCTGGCCGGCTCGGCCCCGACGCGCCGGATGGAGGTCCAGGGCGGCCGCCGCCAGCAGCAGACCACCCCGCTGAACACGCCTTCGCCGACGACGCCGCTGCCGAAGCCCGCTCCGCTGTCCCGCCGGCCCCAGGCCGAGCAGATCACGAGCCCGCTGAAGGAGCCCGAGCCGGAGGACACCGGCCTGGTGCCGACGGTGACTCAGAACATCGGCAAGTCCGACCTTTCGCGCCGGCTCGACGGGATCTAGCGGGTCTCCAGCTTCAGCCGCAGGGCGAGGCCGAGCTTCACGGCGGCCAGCACCGGCTTCCAGACGAGCCCCGGGTGCCGGTCGGCGAGGTACCGGTAGGCGCTGGCGTGGTGGGCGGCGAGCATCTTCTTCGACGCCTGCGACGTCGAGTGCCCGCCTTCGTGGGTGACCCGCGAGGACGGCGCGTAGACGTTCAGCCAGCCGGCCTTGGCGAGCCGGTCGCCGAGGTCGACGTCCTCGAAGTACATGAAGTAGCGCGTGTCGAAGCCGCCGACGGAGTCGAACGCCTCCCGCCGGAACAGCTGGCACGAACCGGACAGCCAGCCCGAGACGCGCTCGGCCGGGGTGCCGGTCTCCTGCCGGTACTGCCTGGTCCAGGGGTTGCCGGGCCAGACCTTCGCGAAGAGGGCGTGCCCGATCCCGCGCCCGAAGGACGGCAGCAGCCGCGCGGAGGGGTAGACGGTGCCGTCGAGATCGTGGATGAGCGGCCCGAAGGCGCCTCCCCGCGGCCACCGCCCGGCGACCTCGAGCAGCGCGTCGAGCGACCCGGGCTCCCATTCGAGGTCCGGGTTGACGACGACGACCCACCCGTAGGAGTCATCGAGCTCGGCGACCCCCCGGTTGGCGGCGGTCCCGTAACCGACGTTCTCACCGATGGTGAGCAGCTGCACGTTCTTCCGCCGCGAGGTGACCTGCTCGAGAGCGCCTTCGACGGACGCGTTGTCCGCGACGACCACCCTGACCTCGCGCTCGGTGGCCTTCTCGAGGGTGTCGAGGAACCGCTCGATGGTGTCCTCGGAGAAGTAGGTCACGGTCACGACGCCGACACCGTCGCCATAGCGGGATTGCTCAGTCACCCGGCCATTGTCCACGCGTCACCGAGGGTGAATCGGGTGCCCCGGCCCAGCAGCACGATGCAAGAAATCCGGCGGCGACGGAACCGCCGACACGCGTGATCAGGAAGCCGACACACCGCGTGCTATCACGTAAAGTACCGGCCCGATCGCCGAGTGTGCGAGTGTTCGCGCGATGATGGCGCGATGACGGTGCACGCCTTCGTCGACGAGTCGGCCCGCGGCGGCAGCTACCTGCTGTGCGCCACGATCGTGGAGCCCGCCCACCTGACCACCACACGGCGCGCGTTGTCATCACTCCTGCTTCGAGGAGCCCGCGAGCTGCACTTCAAGAAGGAAAAAGAACCGCGCCGGAGGATGCTCATCGACCGGATGGCCGGAATGCCGGTAACCGCGCGGCTTTATCGTTCGACGTGCGCACCCAAGACAGAAGAGACCGCCCGCCAGCGTTGTCTCACGCTCCTGGCGGAGCAGCTTCTCGGGCTTCAGGCTCACCGGCTGGTCCTCGACTCACGCGATCACCGCGACGGGCACGATCGCCAGACACTGCAACGAGCGCTGGGCTTTCGGCCGTCGAAAACCGAACTCACCTACGAGCACGTCGACTCGACGGCCGAGCCCCTGCTCTGGATCTCGGACGCGGTGGCGTGGTGTTTCGGTGCAGGTGGCGACTGGCGACGGCGGGCAAGCCCGGTGATCGCGGAGCGCTTCGAGGCGGGATGACAGCGAAAAGCCCGCGAGACGACCGTCCGGACGCGTCACGGGCTTTCATACTCGGCCCCACCGGGGCCTCGCACGGCCAGTTTACCATCGCCGACCACGACCCGATCAAGTCAGCGGGTGCGGAGGTGGCGGGACCACGCCTTGGCGTACGCCTCCCGGTGCCGCTCCGCGGTCGTAGCCCACGAGAACTCCTTCGCGCGCTGCTGCGCCGCCGTGGCCAGCTCTGCCCGCCGACCAGGGTCCGCCAGCAGCTCACCCAAAGCCGCCGCGACGTCTCCCGCGCCCACTCCGCAGTACGCCACCGCGTCGCCGCCCACCTCCGGCAGTGACAGCCGGCGCGTGGTCAGCACGCACGCCCCGCAGGCCATCGCCTCCAGGACCGGCAGCCCGAACCCCTCCCCCAGCGACGGGTACGCCACCAGCTCGGCCCCGCCGAGGAACCCCGCCAGCGTCCCGAACGGCAGGTACCCTGCCCGGATCACGCGCAGCCGGTGCGGAACGGCGTCCAGCGCCCGCTCCACCTGCGTGTCCCACCCCGGCTGGCCGGCCAGCACCAACGCCGGCGCGTCCGGGCGGCCGGCGACCGCCCGCGCGAACCCGCGGATCAACGCCGGCACGTTCTTGCGCGGCTCCAGCGCCCCCAGGAACGCCACGTACGGCGTCCGGCCGAGGCCGATCGCGGCCCGCGCCGCCGCCATCTCGGCCGGGGACGGCGGGTGGAAGCGCTCGCTGTCGACGCCGTGGTGGATCACTTCCAGCGAAGCGTGCCGGACCGGGCCGACGCGGGCCAGCTCCGACGCCGTCGCCGCCGAGGGGACCACGCACAGCGTCGCGCGCCGCAACGCCGTTGCCGTCCACGCGCGGAAGAAGCGGGCCTTCACCGACGAGTGCAGCACGGCGTCGGTGAAGAACGTCGCGTCGTGCAGCGTCACCACCGAGGCCGCCGAGGTCGCCAGCGGCATCGTGTAGTGCGGTGAATGGACGACGTCCGCGCCGAGGCGGCGGGTCAGCCGGGGCAGCGTCGCCTGTTCCCAGGTCAGCCGGGCCGTTCGGGTAGTCGTCGCCGGTGACGCGGGCACCACCCGGGAACGCGGGGCCAGGCGATCGTAAAGCTGCAGGTCACGGGGCTGGCAGACAACGGTGATCCGGGCCCCGTCCGTGTCGAGGGCGGCGACGAGCGAATCGACGTACCGGCCGACGCCGCCGCGGTCCGCGGGAACCGCGGTCGCATCGATCAGGACCCGGGGGTCATCGCTCACCCCAGCAGAGTACGGCGGCACCCCAGGCCGTTGGTGAGGAACTGGCAAACCGGGCTGGTCGATGAACCTTGTTCTGCCGTCGGCCGGCGCAAGAGTCACTTCAGGTGGCTGGGCTGCGGGTCCGTAGCGCCGGCCTGACCAGAACAAGGTTCAGTCGTGCGCCCGCC
The DNA here is from genome assembly GCF_040610315.1 of Amycolatopsis sp. NPDC004169. Taxonomy (NCBI): domain Bacteria; kingdom Bacillati; phylum Actinomycetota; class Actinomycetes; order Pseudonocardiales; family Pseudonocardiaceae; genus Amycolatopsis; species Amycolatopsis sp. NPDC004169. The sequence continues at coordinate 103,269 of NZ_JBEXMD010000022.1, read as the reverse complement.
GGTGGATAGCCCACACGGCCTCCGCCGCCCGGCGCCACGTGAAGGTCCGCGCCCGCTCGCGCCCCGCCCGGGTCAGCTCCGCCGCCTTGGCCGGCGAGCCGAGCACCTCCCGCAGCGCCGCCGCCAGCGCCGCCGCGTCCCCGCGGGGCACCACGAGCCCGGCTCCGCCCGCCACTTCCTCCAGCGCCGGGACGTCGGTGTGCACCACCGGGACCCCCGCCGCCATCGCCTCCAGCAGGCCCAGCCCGAACCCCTCGGCCAGGCTCGGCACGGCCAGCACGCTCGCGTGCCGCAGCGCGGTCGCCAGCTCGGCGTCCGACACCTTCCCGAGCACCCGCAGCCGCTCCACCGGCAGGCCGCGCTCGGCCGCCAGCGCGACCGGGTCGACGCCGCCCCAGCCCGGCTGGCCGGCCAGCACGAGCATCACCCCGTCCAGCGCCGCGACCGCGTCGATCAGCACGTCGATGCCCTTGCGCGGCTCGATCGTGCCGACCGCCAGCACGTACTGCGCCGGCAGCTCCAGGTCCGCGTCGCCGGTGGGCACCCGCACGCCGTGCGGCACCACGCGCACCGGGACGTCGACGTCGATGAGCACCGCGAGCTCGTCGGCGACCGCCCGCGTCGGCACGACCAGGCCGGACGCCCGCCGCGCGGCCCGCGCGATCATCGACCGGTGCCAGCTGACCCCGCGCGCGGTGAGCGTCTCCGGGTGGGTCCACGGCACGGTGTCGTGCACGGTCACGCTCAGCGTCTTCCCGGCCGGGGCGCGCGGCGGCGCGAACGGCGTCGGCGCGTGCACCGCGTCTCCGCCCGGCCACCAGCGCAGGCCCAGCTGCCACGCGGCGACCAGGGCCCGCGGCGGGATCCGCAGCACCCGCGGCCCGTCGACGCCGTCCAGCCGTGCCGCGTCCACGTCGGCGTGCCGCGCGACCACGCTGGACACCGTCCAGCCCGGCGGCGCGGTCTTCGCGAGCGCGGGGAGCAGCTCGGCCGTGTAGCGCCCGGTGCCACCGGGCACGGGCGCGAGGAGCTGCTCGGCGAGCACGACCAGTTCGGGCACGCGGCTATTGTGCGGGACGTGACCGCGAATCCCGCCACCACGGTGGTAGTCGTGACCTGGCGGGGTGCCGGGCAGATCACGGCCTGCCTCGACGCGCTCGCCGCGCAGACGCGTCCACATCGGACGCTCGTGGTCGACAACGCCTCCGACGACGGCACCGCCGCCCTGCTCGCGGCCCACCCGTCGCGCCCGGAGGTGCTCCGCCTCCCGCGCAACGCCGGCTACGCGGGCGCCCTCGCCGTCGCCGCCGGGCAGCTCCGGACGCCGTTCATGGCGTGGCTGAACGACGACGCCGAACCCGCGCCGGACTGGCTCGCGACGCTCGAAGACACCCTGGAGGAGGCCCCGCTGGCCGCCGCGGCGACGTCCCGGCTCGTGCGCCCCGACGGCACCACGCAGTCCGCCGGCGTCCGGCTGACCGCGGACGGCCACGGCGCCGACGTCGCCGAGCCCACCGGCGAGGTGTTCGGCTTCTGCGGCGGCGCGGCCCTGCTCCGCACCGACGCCCTGCGCGAGGTCGACGGCGTCCCGGCCGGATTCTTCTGTTATTACGAGGACACCGACACGGCGTGGCGGCTGCGGCTGGCCGGGTGGGACGTCGTCGCAGCGCCGGAGGCCCGCGTCCGGCACGCCCACGGCGTCAGCAGCGAGCTGGGCTCGCCGGAGTTCCACCGCTGGAACGAGCGCAACCGGCTGCTCATGCTGCTGCGCTGCGCGCCGGGCGGCGTCGCGGTGAACCAGCTGGTCCGCTTCGCCGTGTTGACAGCGGTGCTGCCGCTGCGGCCGGGGCGCCCGGCGGCGGCGAACTTCCGGTTCGGCCTGCGCTGCCGGGTGCTGGCCGAGGTCGCCTTGCGGTTACCTGCGACGTTGCGGGCACGCCGCAAGATCACCCGCCACGCGCCGCTCGGCCGAGGCGCGGTCTGGGAGGCATGGGCGGGCCTTTAAGCTTGCTGGCAATCCGACGACAGGAGCTGGCTTTGGCGCAGGGGGATCCGCAACCGCTCGTCTCGGTGATCGTGGTCAACTACCACGGCGCCGACGACACGATCACCTGCCTGCGCGCGCTCGCCGAGCACGACTACCCCGAGCTCGAGCTGATCTGCGTCGACAACTCCGCCGGCAACGGAGCCGAAGCCGCGCGCATCCGCGAGGCCGTCCCGCAGGCCCAGGTCGTCGAAGCCGGCCGCAACACCGGGTTCGCGGGCGGCTGCAACCTCGGCGCGAAGCACGCGAAGGGCACCGTCCTCGCCTTCCTCAACAACGACGCCCGCCCGGCGCCCGGCTGGGTCTCCGCCGCCGTCGCCGAGCTGCGGGCCCAGCCCGGCGTCGCCGCCGTGGCCAGCAAGGTCCTCGACTGGAACGGCACCGGCACCGACTTCGTCGACGGCGGCCTCACCTGGTTCGGCATGGGCTACAAGCGCCACGCCGGCGCGCCGCTGGCCGACGTCCCGGCGGCCGAGCACGAGGTCGCCAAGGACGTCCTGTTCGGCACCGGCTCGGCCCTGTTCGTCCGGGCGGGCGTGTTCGCCGAGCTCGGCGGCTTCGACGAGCGGTTCTTCATGTTCTACGAGGACGTCGACCTCGGCTGGCGGCTCAACCTGCGCGGCTGGCGCGTCCGGTACGTCCCGGAGTCGCGGGCGTTCCACCGCCACCACGCCACGATGGCGTCGGTCGACGCACCCGAGACCGGCCGCGAGACGTTCCTCCTGGAGCGCAACGCCCTGGCCTCGCTCTACAAGAACCTCTCCGACGAGACGCTGGCCCGCGCGCTGCCGGCCGCGCTCGCACTGGCCGTGCGCCGGGCCACCGCCCGCGGCGAGCTGGACGCCACCCAGCTCGACCTCGAACGCGGTGTCGGCCCGGTCGAATCCGGCGACGTCGCCGTCCCCCGCACCACGCTCGCCGGGCTGCTGGCCATCGACCAGTTCGTCGAACAGCTGCCGTCGCTGGCCGAGTCCCGCGCGGTCGAGCAGGCCGCCCGCGTCCGCACCGACGCCGACCTGCTTCCCCTGCTGCGCAAGGCCTTGGAGCCCGCCTACCCGCTGCCGCGGTACCTGGCCGCGCACGACATCCTCGTCGAGGCGTTCGGCATCGAGAAGGCGTTCGGGCAGCGCCGGAAGATCCTGGTGATCACCGGCGACGCGCTCACCGAGCGGATGGCGGGCCCGGCGATCCGCGCCTGGAACATCGCGCTCGCGCTCGCCGCCGAACACGACGTCCACCTCATCACCACCAACCCGCTCGCCACGCCGCCGCCCGCGCCGTTCCGGGTCAGCGCGGGCAAGCACCGCGAGCTGGACGGGCCGATCGCCTGGGCCGACGTCGTCGTCCTGCAGGGGCACGTGCTGGAGCTGGCGCCCTCGCTGAAGAAGCAGCACAGCGGCAAGATCGTCGTCGCCGACCTGTACGACCCGATGCACCTGGAGCTGCTGGAGCAGGGCAAGGGCGTCCCCGACGACCGGCGCGCGGCCGACCTCGCCGGCGTCACCCGGGTCCTCGACGCCCAGCTCGAGCGCGGCGACTTCTTCCTCTGCGCGTCCGAGCGGCAGCGGCACTTCTGGCTCGGCCACCTCGCCGCGCTGGGCCGGCTTTCGCCGCGCCTCTACGACGCCGACCCGACGACGCAGTCGCTGCTCGCGGTCGTCCCGTTCGGCCTGCCGCCGGAAGCGCCGGTGCGCACCGGGCCGGGGCTGCGCTCGTCGCTGGGCATCGGCGGCACCGACCACGTCGTGCTGTGGGCGGGCGGGGTGTACAGCTGGTTCGACCCGCTGACGCTGGTCCGCGCGATCGAGAAGCTGCGCCGCCGCCGCAGCGACGTCCGGTTGGTGTTCCTCGGCATGAAGCACCCGAACCCCGAGGTCGCCGAGATGGACATCGGCACCCGGACGATCCGGCTGGCGGATTCGCTGGGGCTGACCGGCAAGCACGTCTACTTCAACGAGCAGTGGGTGCCCTACCAAGAGCGGCAGAACTGGCTGCTCGACGCGAACTGCGGCGTCACCACGCACTACGAGCACGTCGAGACGACGTTCGCGTTCCGCACCCGCGTCCTCGACTACCTGTGGGCCGGCCTGCCGATCGTCACCACCGACGGCGACAGTTTCGCCGACCTGGTCCGGGCGGAGCGGCTGGGTGTCGTCGTCCCGGCCGAGGACGACGCCGCGCTGGCGGACGCGCTGGAAAAGGCGTTGTACGACGAGGAGTTCGCCGCGGGCTGCGTCGAGCGGCTCGCGGTCGTGGCACAGCGGTTCGCGTGGCCCGAGGCGCTGAAGCCGCTGGTGGAGTTCTGCCGCGACCCGCGCCCGGCGGCCGACCGGCTGCCCGGGTCCGCGGACCTGGTGACGACGCCGCCGGTGCGCGGCCGGGCCATGCTGCGGCGGGACCTGGACCTGATCCGCGAATACCTCGACGCCGGCGGGCCCGCGGAGCTGGCCCGCCGCGTGGGTGGCCGTGCGGTGAAGGTCGCGAAGCAACGGCTCCGCCGTGGCTAGGTCACTGAGCGTCCTCCTCGACGGAACCCCGCTGCTCGGCGCCCGCACCGGGATCGGCCGGTACACGGCCGCGCTGAGCGAAGAACTGGTGTCGATCCCGGAGGTCGACACGCGCGCGGTGGCGTTCACCCTGCGCGGCTGGCGGCGGCTGCGGCACGTGCTCCCGTACGGCGCGCGTGCCCGCGGGATGCCGGTGGCGGCGCGGCTGCTGCGGATGGCGTGGCTGCGCTCGGACTTCCCGCCGGTGGAGCTGTTCGCCGGCCCGACCGACGTGGTGCACGGGACGAACTTCGTGCTGCCGGGCCGGTTGCGCGCGGCGGGCGTGGTGACGATCCACGACCTGGCCTTTTTGGACAATCCCGCGGAGCTCGCCCCGAGCGACCGCGAGCTCCCGGCCCTGGTGCGCCGCGGCGCCCGCCGCGCGAACGTGATCTGCACCCCGACGGCGGCGGTGGCGGACGCGGTGGCGGAGCGCCTCGACGTCTCCCGCGAGAAGATCGTGGTGACCCCGCTGGGCGTGAACCCGGCCTGGTTCACCGCGCGCCCCCCGGACGACGAGCGCCGGGCCCGGCTCGGCCTGCCGGCGAAGTACCTGCTGTTCGCGGGCGCGGCGGGCCCGCGCAAGGGCCTGGACTGGCTGACCCGCGCCCACGAGGCGGCGCCGGACCTGCCCGACCTGGTGTTCGCCGGCCCGGGACCGTTCCCCCGCGGCCCCCGCCGGTTCCAGACCGGCTATCTGTCCGATGTGGACCTGCGCACGGTGGTGGCTGGCGCCTCGGCCCTGGTGCTCCCCTCGCGCGACGAGGGCTTCGGGCTGCCGGTGCTGGAGGCGATGGCCTCGGACGTCCCGGTGGTCTGCACGGACATCCCGGCCCTGCGCGAGGTGGCGGGCGAGTGCGCGAGCCTGGTCCCGTACGGCGACGTGGACGGCTTGGCGGAAGCGTTGCGAACGGCGGTGACGGACCCGCACGCGGTGGCCACCTCGGCATCGAGACGAGCCCACGCGGCGAATTTCACGTGGCGCACGTGCGCGGAGCTGACGGTGGGCGCGTACCGGCTGGCCTCAGGGCGCCACTGACCCTTTGTAAGCGGCGAGGACGTCGTCGAGCGGGCCACTGCGGCGGATGCGGCCCTCGTCCATCCACAGGGCGTCGGTGCAGAGTTCGCCGAGCAGTTCGTCGGAGTGCGAGGCGAAGACGAGGATCCCGGACCGCTCGGCGAGGGCGACCAGCCGGGCACGGGCCTTGGCGAGGAAGGCCGCGTCGATGGCGCCGAGGCCTTCGTCGAGGATGAGGATTTCGGGGTCGATCGTGGTGACGACGCCGAGCGCGAGCCGCACGCGCATGCCCGCCGAGTAGGTGCGCAGCGGCAGGTGGAGGTAGTCGCCGAGTTCGGTGAACTCGGCGATGTCGTCGACGCGCTTTTCCATCTGCGCGCGGTTCATGCCGAGGAACAGGCCGCGGATCAGGATGTTCTCGCGGCCGGACACCTCGGGGTCCAGCCCGACGCCGAGGTCGAACACCGGCGCGATCCGGCCGACGACCCGGGTGCGGCCCCGCGTCGGCTCGTAGATGCCGGAGAGCAGCCGGAGCAGGGTGGACTTGCCGGCCCCGTTGTGGCCGACCAGCCCGACGCGGTCGCCTTCGGCCAGCGACAAAGTGATGTCCTGCAGGGCTTCGATGATCGGCGTCTTGGCTTGCGTGCCGATCTTCCCGCCGACCTTGCCGAGCACGCGCTTCTTCAGCGACCGGGTTTTGGCGTCGAAGATCGGGAAGTCGACGTAGGCGTTCTCCACCTCGATGCGCACCATGCTGCCACCCCTCCGCAGCTCGAATGTGAATGCAAGTTATCATTCGCATCTGGGCCGAGACCGGTGGGAGGGATCCGTGCAGGAGGGCTTTCGTCCGCCGCAGCAGGCGCGCAGCCGCGCGTCACTGGAGAAGGTGCTGGCCGCGGCCGAGTACGTGCTCGCCCACCGCGGCCACGAGGAGTTCACGATCGGCGCGGTCGCCGAGCGGGCCGGACTGTCGGTGGGCGCGATCTACCGCCGCTTCGCCGGCAAGGACCAGCTCCTGTTCGCGGTGAAGCACCAGTTGCTCGACCGCCTGGAGACGAACGTCGGCACGGCACTGCGCGGCTCGGGGCCCGGGTTGCGCGAGGTCGTCGGTGCATTCACCCGGGCACTGGCGGACACCTTCGCCACCCACGACCGGATCTTCTCCGAGCTGCTCGACGGCCAGCGCGCGGACGGTCGCGAACGCGGCCTGCAGGCCTTGGCCGCCATCCAGCAGGCGTTCGTCGAAGCCGCGGGAGACAGCCCGGCCGTCCGGACCGCCGCGAGGACCGTCATCGGCGCTTGCGTGCACCGCGCCGCCACGGGCCGCTATTGGCCCGACGGACTGGACTGGACCACGTGGGCGGCCGAGACGACCGAGATGACGCTCGCCTACTTGGCCGTCGCGAAATAGGCGTCCAGCGCGTCTTCCCACGACCGCATCGGGGTCAGCCCGGCTTCCCGCCACGCGGCCGGGGACAGCACCGAGTACGCCGGACGCGCCGCCGGGCGGGGGTACTCCGCCGTCGTGCACGGCTTCACCCGCGCCGGGTCCGCGCCCAGGTGCCGGAACACCGCGCGCGCGAAGCCGCACCAGCTCACCTCGCCCGCGTTCGTGCAGTGCAGGATCCGCTGCGACGGCCCCTCACCCGCAGCCGCCCGCGAAGCCAGCTCCAGCAACCCCGCCGCCAGGTCGGCCGTCCACGTGGGACCGCCCACCTGATCGTCCACAACGGACAGCTCGGGCCGGGAGGGCTCCAACGCGGCCATGGTCTTCACGAAGTTCGACCCGGACCGCCCGTAGAGCCACCCGGTCCGCACCACCCACGAAGCCGCCCCGGACCCGAGCACCGCGTCCTCGCCCGCCGCCTTCGTGCGGCCGTACGCCGAGCGCGGTCCCAGTGCGTCCGAAGGCTCGTACGGCTGCGAAGCATCGCCAGGGAACACGTAGTCCGTCGACACGTGGATCAGCGGCACCCGCCGGGACGCGCACGCCGCCGCCAGCACCCGGGGTCCGTCCGCGTTGACCGCGAACGCGCGCTCCTCGTCGGTCTCCGCCTTGTCGACCGCCGTGTACGCCGCCGCGTTGACGACCACCGGCAGCGAGCCCGCTTCCCTGGCGCGCTCGGCCAGGCCGCCGACCGCGGCCAGCACCTGGCCCGTCACCGTCACGTCCAGTTCGGCGGAACCCGGCGCCACGACGTCCACCGAAGGGGACGCCAGCGCGGCGAGATCCCGGCCGAGCTGTCCGGAACCACCCGGCACGAGCACCGTCAGCCGCACACGAACTCCTACTTCTTCAGCGCGGCCCGGCCGGAGAGGGGCTCCCACCACGCACGATTGTCCCGGTACCAGGCCACTGTCTCGGCCAGGCCGTCCTCGAACGAGACGCGCGGAGCGTACCCCAGCTCCTTCCCGATCTTCGTGATGTCCACCGAATACCGGCGGTCGTGGCCCTTGCGGTCCTCGACCGGTTCGACGCTGTCCCAGTCCGCGCCGACCGCCTCGAGCAGCTTTTCCGTCAGCTCCCGGTTCGTCAGCTCGGTGCCGCCGCCGATGTTGTAGATCTCGCCGGGCCGCCCCGCCTCGGCGACCAGCTGGATGCCGTGGCAGTGGTCGTCCACGTGCAGCCAGTCGCGGACGTTGAGCCCGTCGCCGTAGAGCGGCACCTTGCGCCCGTCGAGCAGGCTGGTGACGAACAGCGGGATGACCTTCTCCGGGAACTGGTACGGACCGTAGTTGTTGGAACACCGGGTGATGCACACCGGCAGCCCGTGGGTGCGGAAGAAGGAGCGCGCCACCAGATCGGAAGACGCCTTCGACGCCGAGTACGGCGAGTTCGGCTCCAGCAGGTGGTCTTCGGTCCACGAACCGTGCTCGATCGAGCCGTACACCTCGTCGGTGGACACGTGGACGAACTTGCCGACGCCGGCTTCCAGTGCCGCCTGCAGCAGGTTCTGCGTGCCGAGCACGTTCGTCAGCACGAAGTCGGCGGCGCCGAGGATCGAACGGTCCACATGCGACTCGGCGGCGAAGTGCACGACGAGGTCAACGCCGGTCATCACGTCGACGACCAGTGCCGTGTCGCAGATGTCGCCGCGGACGAACCGCAGCCGCGGGTCGGCGGCGACCGGGGCGAGGTTGGCCTCGTTGCCCGCGTAGGTGAGCTTGTCCAGCACGACCACCTCGGCGTCGCGCAGCGCCGGGTAGGCGCCGGTCAGCACCTGCCGGACGTAGTGCGACCCGATGAAGCCGGCACCACCGGTGACCAGGACCCGCATCTTCCCGCCTTTCCTCACGCCCCCGGGCGGGGCATTCCGCCCCCAGCCTACGGAGGCCCCACAACACCCTCAGTAGAGTCTGCGCCGGAGGCACACTGGTGCCATGGGGGAAGCACGGGGTCACAGGGGAGGAAGCGCGTGACCGAACAGGCTGCGCCGACCATCCCGGCGCGCCGGCCACAACCGGCCGCGGTGTTCGCCCGCCGCGGCGGCAAGGTCGTCGTGTCGTTGCTGTCCGTGGCGATCCTGGCCCTGACCTGGTACGGCTGGCAGTACATCGGCGACCCGAACACCGGCCTGACGACCACGAACGTCTTCGCCGACACCGAAGCGCACGCGAAGCCGCTCGACGGCGCGATCGACATCCTCCTGGTCGGCCAGGACAGCCGCACGGACGCGCAGGGCAACCCGCTGCCCCGCGAGGTGCTCGACATGCTGCACGCCGGCGTCTCCGACGGCGAACTGAACACCGACACGATGATCCTCGTGCACATCCCCCAGAACGGGAAGCAGGCGATCGCGATCTCGTTCCCCCGCGACTCGTGGGTGGAACTGACCGGTGGCTTCGGCAAGCACAAGCTCAACAGCGCGTTCGTCTACGCGTACACGGACACTTACCGCGCGTTGCAGCGCAAGGGCGTGACCGACCTCAAGCAGGCCGACCAGGAAGCGAAGGTCGCCGGGCGCAAGAACCTCATCGCCACCGTCGAGAAGTTCATCGGCAAGCCGGGCATGATCGACCGCTACGCCGAGGTCAACCTGGCCAGCTTCTACGAGATCACCAAGTCGATCGGGGGCGTCGAGGTCTGCCTCAAGGGTCCGGTCAAGGAGACGAAGTCCGGCGTCGACCTGCCGGGCGGGCGCCAGACGATCGAAGGCGTGCAAGCGCTTGCGTTCGTCCGCCAGCGCTACGGCCTGCCGAACTACGACCTCGACCGGATCGCGCGGCAGCAGGCGTTCCTGTCCGGGCTGGCCCGCAAGGTGATCTCGTCCGACGTGCTGACCAGCCCGGTGAAGATCGCCGACCTGGTGTCAGCGGTGAAGAAGTCCGTCGTGGTGTCGCAGGGCTGGGACCTCACCGAGTTCGCCGAGCAGATGCGCGGCCTGACCGGCGGCAACATCGAGTTCCACACCATCCCCACGCTGGGCAACGCGACCATCGGCGGCGCCGACGTGCTGCGCGTCGACCCGGCCCAGGTGGCGGCCGAGGTGGCGCGGCTGACGGCGGACGGCGACACCCCGGCGGGGCCGTCGTCGACGCCGGCGCAGCTGCCCGGCGCCCAGGCCGTCACGGTCGAGCTGTTCGACGGCTCGGGTTCGCCGGGGCTGGCCGGCCAGACGCACGCCATGCTGCAGGGCAAGGGCTTCACGCTCGCCGCCGACCAGAAGCTGAGCACCCGCGCCGCGACGGTCGTCCGGTACAACCCGGCCGACGAGACCGCGCTGGCCCTGGTCAAGCAGGCGCTGGGCACCAGCGTCCAGGCCGAGCCGGACCGGGACGTCACGGCCGGGCACGTGCGCGTGCTGCTGGGCAAGGACCTCCGGAACTCGGCCGCCGGCCCGGGTGGCGCACCGACGTCGACCGCCGCCAAGCCGCCGGCCACCGCGTCGGCACCCGCCACCCCCGCCGCGCCGACGATCACGGCGGGCGACGTCCCCTGCGTCAACTAGACTGCGTACGCAGGGTGTTCGGGGGAGGAAAACCAGGGTGGCAGAGGACCAGGAAAAACCAGCGGTGGACACCGAGCCGGTCACGCAGAGCGACGACTGGAAGCCGTCGCCGTTTCCGCGGCAGGCGCCCGCGCCGTCGCGGGTGCGCCGCGTGGGCCGGGTGACGCGCCGGGTGGCGGTCGGCCTGGTTTCGCTGCTCGCGCTCGGCGCCAGCGGCTACGTCTACGTCACCAAGGACCAGCTGCAGAGCACGGTCCCGACCACCGACGCGCTGACCCCGCGGGCCGGCGAGCCCGCGCCACCGCCCGCCGACGACGGCGCGGAGGACATCCTGCTCGTCGGCAGCGACGCCCGCACCGACGCCCAGGGCAACGCGCTGCCGCCGCGGGTGCTGCGGCAGCTGCGCACCGAAGCCAACGACGGCGCGGTGAACACCGACACGATCATCGTGCTGCGGGTGCCGAAGAACGGCGGCAAGCCCTCGGCGGTCTCGATCCCGCGCGACACCTGGACGGCCGTTCCCGGTCGCGGCGATGCCAAGATCAACTCGGCGTACGGCGTGGCGAAGGCGCGCGCCGCGCAGGCGTTGCGGGGGCAGGGCGAGCGCGACCAGGCGAAGGTCGAGCGCGACTCCGACACCGAAGGCCGCCGCGTGCTGGTGCAGGCGGTGCAGGACCTGACGCAGGTGCGGATCGACCACTACGCCGAGATCAACCTGCTCGGTTTCTACCTGCTGACCGAGGCGCTCGGCGGCGTCAAGGTCTGCCTGAACCACGCGACCGAGGACAAGGATTCCGGCGCGAACTTCCGCCGCGGCGAGCAGACGGTCTCCGGCGGCGAAGCGCTGTCCTTCGTCCGCCAGCGCAAGAACCTGCCGCGCGGCGACCTGGACCGGATCGTGCGGCAGCAGGCGTTCCTGTCTTCGGCACTGCACCAGCTGCTGTCGGCGGGCACGCTGACCAGCCCGGGCACGCTGAACGACCTGATGGACGCGGTGCACCGGTCGCTGACCCTGGACCCGGGCCTCGACCTGCTGCAGTTCGCGCAGCAGGCGAAGGGGATCGCGTCGGGCGACCTGACGTTCGCGACGATCCCGGTGATCACGGCGAACGGCCGCAGCCCGGACGGTCAGAGCATCGTGCAGATCGACCCGAAGGCGATCCGCGAGTTCGTGGCGGGCCTGGCCGGCCGCCCGGCCCCGGCGGCGGCCCCGCAGGCGTCGGGTGGCGGCTCGGGCAGCGGCGCCGCCCCCGCCGCGGCGCCGCTGCTCCGAGACTCCCCCGGAGTGCCCTGCGTCAACTGAAGTCGGCGCGGTGCTCCTCCGCCCACTGCCGGAACGTCCGCGGCGCGTTCCCGGTCACCTCGCGGACCACGTCCGTCACCGGCGACGGCTCCTGCACCGTCCGCGCCCAGGCCCCGAGGACCGACTCCGGCACGCCCGACGGCCAGCCGAGCGCCAGCATCCGCTCGACCGCCTGCTCCTTCGTCAGCTCTTCGACCCGCAACGGCCGGCCGAGGACGTCCGCGAGCACCTCGGCCTGCTCGCGGAACGAAATCGGCTCCGGGCCGGTCAGCGCCAGCGACTCCCCGTCGTGTGAGCCGTCGATCAGGATCCGGGCCGCGACGTCGGCGATGTCCCGCTCGTGGATCGCCCCGATCCACGAGTCCGGGTACGCCGTGCGGACGACCCCCTCGGCGACGTCGGCCCGCCAGCCCAGGGTGTTCGTCGCGAAGGCGCCCGGGTTCAACGCGGTCGAAGCGAACGACCCCGCGGCCAACGCGTCCTCCACCGCCCGGTGCAGGAGCGCGATCCGGCTGTGCGCGGCATCCGGTTCGAGCGTCGCGGCCGACGACAGCAGCACGACGTGCCGCACGCCGGCCGCTTCGGCCGCCTTCACGAACGCTCCGATGCCCTGCGGCCGGGTGTAGAGGAAGGCCGCGGAGACGCCGTCGAGCGCGGGCTCCAGCGTCGAGGCGTCCTCCAGGTCCGCGCTCACCTTCGCGACGCCGTCCGGGACGTCGAGCTTCGCGGCGTCACGGCTCGACGCGCGGACGTCCTGACCGGCCGCGACGAGCGAGCCGACCACCGCCCGCCCGACGTGGCCGGTGGCTCCGGTGACGAGAACGGTCATGAAATCCCCCAGCTGTCGGGATAGGTTTGCTTTCAAAGCAAACGTACTGACGGCGGCGATGCGGTGTCAACCGGCGCGGCGCGCGGTCCGCGCTTTAGCCTTGTCCCCATGAGCCTGACCGACGAGCTGCTGCGCCCGCTGCCGGCCGCCCAACCGTTGATCACCCACTACGACGACCAGCTGGGCAGCCGCGTCGAGCTGTCCGTCGCGACCACCGCGAACTGGGCGGCGAAGACGGCCAACTGGCTGACCGAGGAGTTCGACGTCGAGCCGGGCGACGCCGTGGCCGTGCAGCTCCCGGCGCACTGGCAGACCGCGGGCGTGCTGCTCGGGGCGTGGTGGTGCGGGGCGCGCGTGGTGACCGAGGGCGCGGGCGCGCGGGTGGCGTTCGTCGGGCCGGACGACCCGGAGCCGACCGGCGCGGCGGCCACCGCCGTCGTCACGCTCGACCCGATGGGCCGCGGCCTCGCCGAGCCGCCGGGCGGCGGTGCGTTCGACTACCTGAGCGAGGCGCGGCTGGCGGGCGACCAGTACCGCCCGCTCTTCCCGATCCCCGGCGGCACGGCCGCGCTCTTCGACTCCACTGTGGACGAGGTGCTGGCCGAAGCGCGGGCCCGCGCGGCGAAACTCGGCCTCACCGCGGACGACCGCGTGCTGTCCACCCGGGACTGGACCGGCCCGGACGGCATCCTCGACGGCTTCCTGGTCCCCCTGGTGGCGGGCGCCCACCTGGTCCACGTGAGCAACGCGGACCCGGGCAAGCTCGCCGCCCGCCGCGAAGCGGAACGCACCACCACCGACCTCCCGGAGTGAACGGTGAAGGCCACCTCGGGCGAGGTGGCCTTCACGCAGAACCGCCGGTCAGGCGGTCTGCAGCTCGCCGACGTCGGCGTCGCGGCGGGCGCGCTTGCGACCCCACAGCAGGTGGTCCAGCGAGAGCCGGCCGCCGTTGAAGCCGAGGGCGAGCCCGGCGAGCGCGAGCACCAGGACCAGCTCGTAGCCGCCCTGGCCGGTCAGGCCGTTGTCGATGTGCACCGAGAGCAGCGCACCGACCGAGATGACGACGTAGCCGATGCCGACGAGCGGCAGCAGGAAGCCGACGATGAAGGCGACCGAGCCGAGGATCTCGACGGTCATCGCGAAGACCGCGGCGGCCGTGGGCAGCGGGATGCCCGACATCTCGAAGAACTTCGCCGTGCCGGCGATGCCGTTGTCCCACTTCTGAAGCCCGTGCGCGAGGAAGACGACCGCGACGCCGATCCTCCCCAGCAACAGGGCCACGTCCTTGAATCGTCCGAACATCCGGTTTCAGCTCCCCGAGTAGGTGAAAGTTCAACTGACCCGACCCAAAGTAGGGCACCGGGCACCCACGCCGAAGCTCCGGACGGTGATCGACAGGAAACCGACAGGCACCGTTCAGCGCTTGTGCGCCCGGGCCGCGCCGAAGCAGTACACGCCGAACGCGGCGAGGCCGAGCGCGACCACGATCAGCAGCACGGTGCCGAAGGGCTGGGCCGAAAGCGTCTTCAGGGCGGCGTCCAGGCCGCCGGCCTTGTTCGGGTCGGCCGTGAACCCGGCGATGGCCAGCAGGATCGCGACGATGGCGAGGACGACGCCCTTGGCGAGGTAGCCCGTGGTGCCGATCCAGCCGATCCAGCGCTTGGTCCTGCCCGGCAGCTCGGTCGTGTTGAGGTCCTCGAGGAACTTCTTCTTCACGCCCTTCACCCCCGCGGCGATGGCGACGCCGAGCACGCAGGCGGCGGCTATTACGACCAGCGCCGGCCCGGCGGGCAGCTGGAGCAGCTTGGCGGTGAACTCCTGCTGCTTCTCGTTGCCGGACCCGCCGCCCCCGCTGCCGGTGGCGATGCGGATGGCGGTGATGCCGAGCAGGATCACCACGACCCCGCGCGCGGCCGCGCCGATCCGCTTGCGCGTCCGCTTGCCGCCGCTGACCCACTCGTACCCGGTGGCGGCCATCAGGAACTGCCAGAGCCCGAACAGGATCAGGCCGACCGCGACGACCCAGAGCAGGACCTGGCCGAACGCCGTGGAGCCGATCTGCTGCAGTGCCCCCTTCTGGTCGGCCTGCTCGCTGTCGCCGAAGGCGACCTGCAGCGCGAGGTAGGCGATGACCAGGTGCACGACGCCGTAGCACGCCATGCCGGCGCGGCCGAGCACTTGCGCGGTGTTGCTCTTCTCGCCTCTTTCGGCGGTGGCCTCTGTCCGGTTCATGCCTGCTGTAGTACCCACGCCCGACCCCGATCCACTGGGCCAAGCGGCCTAATCACTTGCTGTGCCTGCGACGATCGGACGGTGAGCGCGCCACTGACCGGCTACTGGTCGGACCAGGAGGTGTACCCGGGCTCCCCCGAGTACACCGAGCTGGGCTTCCGCGCCGACGGCTCGGGCTGGCTGTACTGGGCGAGCTGGAGCAAGGAGTTCGTCGTCCGCCGCTTCACCTGGCAGGTCCCGGCGCCCGGCCTCCTGACCGCCCGGCTGCACCTGACCCTCGGCGGCCAGTGGTCGGTGGCCGAGGGGGACGTCACGCACCGGGTCGAGGACCGGGAGGAGGCCGACGACGTGGTCGAGCTCGGCTGGGCGATCGGCCCGGACGCGGAGCTGACCCTGGACCGCCCGCTGGACGAGGTCTTCGGCGGCACGAGGTTCCGCCCGGTGGCGGACGGCGGCACCGATCCGACGCTCGGCTAGGCGGGGCGGCGGCGCACCTCGTCGAGGCCGGCCCAGCCGCCGTTGACGGCCAGCAGGGTCAGCACCTGCTCCGCCTGCTCGGCGAACCGGGTGAGGTCCTCGTGCAGCAGGGCCGCGCGCTCGCCGTCGAGCTGGTCGAAGTCGTCGAACCAGAGCGAGATGGCCGAGCCCGCCGTGACGGCGAGGCCCTGCGTCAAGCTGAGGAACCCGGGCGACGGCGTCTCGGCGGCCGCGCGGTAGGCGGTCTCGATGTCGTCGCACGCGGCGAGCAGGTCACGCAGCTGGCGGACGGCGCCGGCCGGGGTCCCGTCCCAGGCGGCGGTCGGCCAGGCGCGATCGGACAGCTCGAGCCACAGCCGCCAGCCGGCGACCAGCTCGGCTTCGTCGTGGGGCGTCCAAGACGCCGGAACCGGCCAGTACATGAGTTCGAGAGTGACACCGCCGGAGCGCAAATCCGCCCCGGCGGTGGGTTATGTCTCATGTGGCGAAACTCAGGAGATGACGGGCGGCACAAAAACACAGGGCGGCGTCTTGGCGTGCGCGGGATCGAGCGCGTTGAGCACCAGCCCCTGCGCGACGGGGTCGTAGGTGATCCCGAGGTGATCGGTGAAGTCGAGCCCGCAGACGTCTTGGAGCAGGACGTTCTTCACGTTGGGCGCGGGAGCGAGGAAGGCGCTGCGGTACGGCGTCACGACGTCGTCGTAGCGGGTCTGGATGACGGTGTACTGGATGCCGGGCACGGTTTCCCCGCCGGCGTTGAGATCGGTGAGGAAGTCCGAGCCCACCGCCTGCTCGTTGCAGGCCTGGCAGACGGTCCCGAGCGCGGCGGGCACCCCGGGGATCCGCTCGAGGGTGCTCAGCAGCCCGAAGAGATCGGTCCCGTGGTTCGACGGCGACAGCCCGACGAGCCTGCTGATCTTGCCCGCGCCGCCGAGGTACTTGATCCAGTACCGGATGTTCATCCCGCCCTGCGAGTGCCCGACGACGTCGAGCTTGGCCGCCCCGGTGGCCGCGAGGATGCGGTCCCCGAAGGCGGCAAGCGCTTTCGCGGTGTCGGCCACGGGCCCGACGGTCTGCAGGAAGGAGCCGGGAGCACCGCCGAAGTTCCCGGCGAAGACGCAGTAACCGGCGTCGGCGAGCTTCTGCGAGAGGTTGGCCCAGTTCTCGTAGGCGTTGGCGGTGGTCCCGTTGGAGAGCAGGACGGGATTGGGATGCTGTGCACCGGGCCGGCAGTTCCAGTCGTTGGCCCCGGGCGGAGCGATCGTCGGCGCCGCGAGCGAGTAGACGGCGGCGGTGAGGATGGTGGGCTGCACCGGCCCGGAGGGTTCTCGTTCCGCGGCCTGGCCGGTCCCCGCCCCCATCGCGAGTGCCGCCACCGTGGCGGCGGCCGCCGTGAGCCACCTGCGCGTCGTTGCGCCCATCCGCTTCACCTCTCTGTGAACCGATGGTGATCCGCGTCACCGATGGCTTAACGCGCGAGTAACTTGTTCGAACCTCCCCCTGGTGGGTTATTTCCCTTCTTCGCCCAGCGCGGTCCGGAAGTAGCCGGCGAGCTTCTCGACGGCGGGGTCGATGAACTCCTTCTTGTCGTAGAGGTCGACGTGGCTGGCCCCCTCGATCCAGTGGAGTTCCTTGGGCCCGGTGGCCCGCTGGTGCACCTCGACGGCCATCCACGACGTGACGGCCCGGCTCCCGACGATCTGGAGCACCGGACGCGGCGCGATGAGCGGAACGGCGTGGAAGGCGTCGAACGCGGCGAGCTTGTCGACGCTCGGCCAGGTGAGGAACTTCGCGGACCGCTCGTGCTCGCCCCGCGAAGTGCAGTAGTACTCGAAGCCCTCGACACCGTGCTCCCCACCGAGCGCCTCGGCCTGCGCGGCGGTCTCGGGGAACATGGTCAGCACCCCGGGATCCCCACCGAGCGCGGCGGTGGTCCGAGCCTGGCCGGCCAGCCTGAGCAGTCCCTCGAAAACGGCCGGATCCTGGGTCCCGTCGGCGCCGAACCGGAACTGCCGGGCAACATCGGCCCCGCTGACGGTGGCCACGGCCCGCACCCGCGGATCACCCCCGGCGGCGGCGAGGGAGTACCCACCGGAGGCACAGATCCCGAGCAGCCCGATCCGGCCGGCGTCGACTTCCGCCCGGGTGCCGAGGTAGGAGACGGCGGCCTTGAAGTCCTCGACGCGCTGGGCGGGGTCTTCGAGCCCCCGCGGCAGCCCGCCGGACTCACCCTGGTGGGCGGCATCGAAGGCCAGGGTGACGAACCCGCGTTCGGCCATCAGGCGGGCGTAGGTCCCGGAGGTCTGCTCCTTGACCCCGGTCCCGGGGTGCCCGACGACCAGGGCAGGCCACGGCCCGCCCGAGTCCGGGGTGTAGAGGTGCGCGGCGAGCGAAATGCCGTTGCTGTCGAAACGGACGCTGGTCCTGGTCATCAGTCCTCCTGGGAGTGCGGCGTTTGCTCCACCACATTCCGCCGGATCCGGCCGGCCCGGGAGAGACAGGTTTCTGCCGGGGAAAGAACTTGCCCCCCTCAAGAGGTCGAGGCACCCGGGACACTGGAGGCATGACGCCGGATCCCGACCCCAAGGCGCTGGGCGCGTACCTCAAGGCCCGCCGAGCCCAGCTGACCCCGCAGGACTGCGGCCTCCCCGAGCCGGGGGCGCCGCGGAGGGTGGCCGGCCTCCGCCGGGAAGAGGTGGCCGGCCTGGCGGCGATCAGCGTGGACTACTACACACGCCTGGAGCAGGGCCGCGTCCGGGCATCGGCACCGGTGCTGACGACGTTGGCGAGGGCGTTGCGCCTGAACGAGGACCAGCAGAAGTACCTGTACGAGCTGGCCGGCCGAGCCGACGCACTCCCCCGCAGGCGCCGTTCCCCGCAGCGCGTGCGGCCGGCCATGCGCAGGCTCCTGACCCAGCTGACGGCAACCCCGGCCCTGGTACTGGGCAGGCGCTTGGACATCCTGGCGTGGAACCGAGCAGCAACGGCCCTGTTCACGGACTTCGAGGAAATCCCCCCACAGCAGCGCAACTACCTGCGCATGCTGTTCACGAACGACCAAATTCGAAATATGCACGAGAACTGGCAGCACGACGCCCGAGAAGCGGTAGCGGCCCTGAGAATGGAAGCGGCTTCCGACACAACGGACCCCGACCTGGCCCGCTTGGTGGGAGACCTGTCCCTACAGGACCCGGACTTCAGCAGGTGGTGGGCCGAACACCAGGTGAACAACGCAACGTACGGAACAAAGCACTACAACCACCCGACAACGGGAAGAATGACACTGGACTGCGACACATGGACAAGCCCAGACGGCTCAGGCCAGCGCCTGATGGTCCTGACGGCAGAGCCGAAAACCCCGTCACACGACGCCTTACTGATCCTGACAGCATGGGCCGCGGGAGAACAAACCCGAACCCGATAACCCCAACAGACCAAGGCACAACCCAGACCACCCGCAACCCCGATCCGAAGCCAAAACACGGCCGGCAGCAGTTTGTCAAGGCACGCTTTCCCGCCTTGACAAACTGCCGCCGGCCGTAGTCACAATCACGGCTTCGGGGTTGCGAAAACCCCCGAGTCAGCCCCGAAGAAGAGCCCGAGCCATGACAACCTTCTGAATCTGGTTGGTGCCCTCGTAGATCTGCGTGATCTTGGCATCCCGCATCATCCGCTCAACGGGGAAGTCCCGGGTGTACCCAGCCCCGCCAAAGAGCTGAACAGCATCAGTAGTAACTTCCATGGCGATATCGGACGCATAAGCCTTCGCGGCGGAAGCCATGAACCCGGCCCGCTTGTCCCCCCGCTCCGAAGCAGCAGCCGAGGCATAGACGAGATGCCGAGCAGCCTCGATCTTCGTCCCCATATCGGCCAGCATGAACTGAACACCCTGGAACTCGGAGATCGACTTCCCGAACTGCTTGCGATCCTTCACGTAAGCCACAGCAGCATCCAAAGCACCCTGGGCAATACCCAGAGCCTGCGCACCGATGGTCGGCCGGGTGTGATCAAGGGTCCGCAGAGCGGTCTTCAGCCCGGTACCCGGCTCACCGATGATCCGATCCTCGGGAATGGTGCAGTTCTCGAAGTAGATCTCCCGGGTGGGCGACCCCTTGATCCCGAGCTTCTTCTCCTTGGTACCGACCGAGAAACCCGGGTCGTCCTTGTGCACGACAAAAGCCGAAATCCCGTTCGCCTTCTTCTCGGCATCGGGATCGGTGACCGCCATCACGGTGTACCAGGAGGACTCACCGGCATTGGTGATCCAGCACTTCGTCCCGTTCAGCACCCAGTGGTCCCCGTCGAGCCGGGCCCGGGTCCGCATGGAAGCGGTGTCCGACCCCGCCTCGCGCTCCGAAAGCGCGTAGGAAGCCGAAGCCTCACCGGACGCGATCGAGGGCAGCACGAGCTTCTTGAGCCCCTCGGAGGCGGACAGGATGATCGGCTGGGTGCCCAGCTTGTTGACCGCCGGGATCAGCGAGGCGGAAGCGTCGACCCGAGCCACCTCTTCGATGACAATGCAGGCACCGACGGCGTCCGCGCCCTGCCCGTCGTACTCCTCGCCGATGTGCACGGCGTTGAAGCCCGACTTGACCAGCGCGTTGTACGCCTCGATCGGGTAACGCTCGTTCTCGTCGACCTCGGCCGCGTACGGCGCGATCTCCTTCTCGGCCAGAGCCCGGACCGCGGCCCGCAGCTCCTCGTGCTCCTCGGCAAGCTGGTACAGGCCGTCGGTCACTTCCGGTCACCTTCTCTGCAACGTCGGGAGGGGTCTGTCGATGTTAGCGCTCGTTCACCTACGTCGTCCTTGTGGCGTTGACCGCACCGTTCGTATGGTCGGGTGATGCCGATCACCGCGCCGATGACGCCGCCCGGTCTGCCCACCTCCCTCGACTACCCCGAAGTCCCCGTCGGTTCGATCCTGGCGGCGGGTGCCGCGCGCTGGGGCGACCGGACGGCCTTCGCCCACGACGGTCACCAGCTCACCTTCGCCGAGACCCACGGCGCCGCCTGCCGGTTCGCCAACGCGCTGCGCGAGCGCGGCATCGGCCGCGGCGACGTCGTGGCGCTGCACCTGCCGAACTGCCTGGCCTTCCCGGTCGCCTACTACGGCACGCTGCTGGCCGGGGCCACCTTCAGCCCGGCGAACCCGCTGCTCCCGCCGGGCGACCTCGCGTTCCAGCTCACCGACTGCGAGGCCGCGGCGGTGGTGACGTACGGCCCGGTCGCCGGCGCGCTGGCGAGCGTCGCCGACCGGATCCCGGCGCGGTTCACCGTCGTCGTCCAGCCCACCGGCGACCTGCCCGACGGCGCCACCGAGTTCGAGGCCTTCCACGCCGGCCGGCCGGAGACGCCGCCCGCCGTCGAGCTCGACGTCCACGAGGACCTCGCCCACCTCGCCTACACCGGCGGCACCACCGGCCGGTCCAAGGGCGTGCGGCTGACCCACCGCAACGTCGTGGTCAACACGCTCCAGCACGCCTGCTGGGGCACCGGCTCGGTGCCGGCGCTCGACGCGCGCGGCGACGTCACGATCGACCAGATCGGCAGCGAGGAGGAGTGGCCGTCGCGGCTGGGCACCGGCGTCGCGATCAACCTGACGCCGTGGTTCCACGCGATGGGCATCATCGGCGGCCTCAACGCGGCGGTGATCGCCGGCACGACGATGGTGCTGCACACGCGCTTCGACCCGGCGGCGTACGTCGCCGACGCCGAGCGGCTCCGCGTCACCGGCATGGGCGGCGCGCCGGCGCTGTTCGCGGCCCTGCTCGCGACGCCGTCGTTCCACACCGCCGACCTGTCGTCGGTCCGCTCGATCGGCTCGGGAGCGGCGCCGATGAACCACGCGATGATCAACGCGCTGCGCACCCGGTTCCCGGACGTGGTGGTCACCGAGGGCTACGGCCTCACGGAGGCGACGATGGGCGCGGTGATCTCGCCGACGTACCGCTCGGGCACGCGCAAGGTGGGCTCGGTGGGCGTGCCGATCTTCGACACGGAGGTCAAGATCGTCCCGGCCGAGGGCGGCGAGGACCCGCTCCCGCCGGGCGAGCGGGGCGAGGTCTGCCTGCGCGGCCCGCAGATCATGCTCGGCTACCGCAACCGCCCGGAGGAGACGGCGGCGGCCCTGGTGGACGGCTGGCTCCACACGGGCGACATCGGCATCCTCGACGACGACGGCTATCTGTCCATTGTGGATCGCAAGAAGGACATGCTGCTGTACAAGGGCTACAACGTGTTCCCCCGCGAGCTCGAGGAACTGCTCACCACAATGCCGGGCGTCGCGGCGGCCGCGGTGGTCGGCCGCCCCGACCCGGAGGTCGGCGAGCTGCCGGTGGCGTTCGTGGTGCCCCGGGGTGCGCTGGACGCCGACGAGCTGATGGCCGCGGTCAACGAGAAGGTGCTGCCGTACAAGCGCTTGCGGGAGGTGCACGTGGTCGAGCAGATCCCGGTGTCGGCGGCGGGAAAGGTGCTGAAACGCGAGCTGCGGCAGCAGCTGTCCTAGAACGTCGGCTTGAACCGGCAGGACGCGGGGGTGGCCCGGCAGTCGTACCGCTGGGCACCATCGGTACGCACGATGTACTCGATGTTGTGGTTGCCCCACGCGGTCGTGGCGAAGGCGGGCTGCCCGACGGGCGGGACGACGAGGGTGCGTTTGCCGCCGCGGTAGGAGTATTCGATGCGGACGCGCCAAAGGCAGAAGCACCGCTCGGTCTTGGCCTGGATCACCAGGTGCTCCGGCTTGCCCTGCTCGACGAACCGGATCTTGCCATCGGAGAGGTAGGGCCGCGCCCCGGCGGCGCCGTCCCCGGGCACCAGCGCGGGGATTTCGGCACCGGCCCCGGAGTCGAGCCGGAATTCGACGAGGGCGGTTTCCCCGCTGCCCTGCGGATCGGCGACGAAGGCGGTCCCGGCCAGCGGCGACCGCCGCTCCTCGACGACGGCGGTGATGTTCTCGATGTCGATCCGCGCGGACCGGTGGCTTTCCAGGGTCACCTGCTGGCCGGAGGTGCCGAGCTGGGCATGGGTGTGCCGGCGCACCTCGTCGAGCACCTGCGCCGAGGCGGGAGTGGTGAGCTCGGCATCGGTGGCCCAGTACTGCCCGGCGAGGAGATCGGGCCGGCTTTCCCCACGCGCGGAGAGGACATCATCGGAGAAGAGATCGCGGGCCCGATCGGCGACGAGCGGCGCAACCCCGGGAACGGCGACGGCCAGCACCAGAGGGGTGACGGTCGCGAGAAGCCATTTGGGCGCCCGGCCGAGCCCACGCCACCAGGCAGGCCCCTTGGTCGGCCGCCGGGCGGGTCGAAGGGAGGTCCGCCGCCCGGCGACGACCGGTGTCCGCTTCCGGCTCACGCCTCGGCACCTTCCTGGTCAGCGCGGAAGGAGGAGGCCGCCGGCTCCGATTCCCCGGCCGCCGCTGGCTCGGCCACCGACTTCGGCCCTCCGGCCGGCCTGGGCTCACCCGCCGGCTTCGCCGTCCCGGCCGCCGCTGGCTCCGCCTGCGCGCTCGCTTCTTCGCCCGATACCGGGTCGGCTGCCGGCTTCGAGTCGGTGGCCGGAATCGGTTCTGGCTCCGCGTCCGGCCCGGGCGGCAGCTCCTCGCCGTGCTCCGGGTCCTCGATCACCCGCGGCCCCACCACCACCGCCAGCAGGGGCACCGCCGCCAGTGCCGCGAAGAAGCCCGTGCCGAACGTCAGCTCCGATCGCTGCGCGCTGATGCGGTTCGCCACGCCGGTCGGGTCCCACAGCAACCACGCGTTGATCAACAGCACCCCGTACAAGCCGCCGCACACGTACAGGGCCGTTGTTCGGGCCGCCGTCTGGGGCCAGCCCGTTGTCACCGCCGTTGTCACCAAGAGGACCAAGATTGCGATCAATCCCGCCCGGTAGATGCCGGGTCAGCCCGTGACCACCGCCGGGAGCTCTCCGTCGGTGATGTCGATCTCGAACCACGGCAGTGCCTGGGACAGCACCACCAACGGCACCGCGAGCACCAGGGCCGTCAGCCGGACCACCGGCGTGCGCCGGGCCGGCGGCGCAGCGGGCGCCGACGCCAGCGGAATGCGCGTGGCCGCCGGGACGCCCGCCACGGCCACTCCGAGCCCGAGCAGCACCAGCCCCGTCGTGTAGAGCACCAGGCCCTGGGCCGCGTTCACCAGCACGTCCGGGTGGAGCTGCTCCGGATCCACGCCGGTGGCCGGCAGGCTGGACCGCATGTCGGCCGCGTTGGCGCGCAGCCCGACCACCATCGCCGCCAGCGCCGGCACCGGTGCGCACACCACCACCGGCAGCCAGCGGACCCCCGTCCGGCGGCGCGCGGCCGACAACGCGAGCACCGCGCCCATCGCCGCCACCACCAGGAGCACCGCGAACGTCGGGCCCTGGCGCTCGATGGCCGTCACCGTCAACGGGAACGGCGGGTACCGGGAATCCACCCGCACCGAAACCCAGGGGAACGTCAGCGCGACGACACCCAGCGCCGCACCGGTACCCGCCAGGACGACGCCGACGAGCCAGGGCACCGCAACGCCGCCGCCCGGCCGGGAATCCGCCATTTCCGCCCCTCGACCACTCCGGGAAATCCGGATTCAGGACCTTAGCGAATCCTCCCCGGCACCGAAGGCGAATCGGGGCAGAATGTCAGCGACCGGCCTTTTCGCGCAGCGCCGCGTCCTTGTCCAGCACCAGCTTCTCCAGGTCCGCCTGGAACTGCGCCATCTTCGCGCGCAGGCCCTCGTCGGACGCCGCCAGGATGCGGACGGCCAGCAGACCCGCGTTGCGCGCGCCGCCCACCGAGACCGTGGCCACCGGGACGCCCGCCGGCATCTGGACGATCGACAGCAGCGAGTCCAGGCCGTCCAGGTACTTCAGCGGCACCGGGACGCCGATCACCGGCAGCACCGTCGCCGACGCCACCATGCCCGGCAGGTGGGCCGCCCCGCCCGCGCCCGCGATGATCACGCGAAGGCCGCGGGAGGCCGCCGACGTGGCGTAGTCCAGCATGCGCTGCGGCGTCCGGTGGGCCGAGTAGACGCCCACCTCGTACTCGACGCCGAACTCGTCCAGCGCGGCGCCCGCCGCCTCCAGCGTCGGCCAGTCCGAGTCGCTGCCCATGATCACGCCCACCTGCGGCGCCATACCGACCTCTCCCGTCAGTGGATTTCGTAGCCGTCGAGCCAGACGGCGTGGGACAGCCAGTGCGCCGACAGCAGCGCGCGGTTGCGCAGGTCCTCCATGCGCTCGCCGGTGAAGTTCACGTGCCCGAGCTTGCGGCCCGGCCGCTCCTGCTTGCCGTACAGGTGCACCCGCGCCTCCGGGTACCGCGCGAACAGGTGGTGCAGCCGCTCGTCCGGCCCCATCTCGGGCAGCTCCGGCGCGCCGAGCACGTTCGCCATCACGCACGCCGGCGCGATCAGGTCCGTCCGGCCCAGCGGGTAGTCGAGCACCGCGCGCAGGTGCTGCTCGAACTGGGACGTGCGCGAGCCGTCCATGGTCCAGTGCCCGGAGTTGTGCGGGCGCATCGCCAGCTCGTTCACCAGCAGCCCGGTGTCGGTCTCGAACAGCTCGACCGCGAGCAGCCCGGTGACGTCCAGGGTCGCCGCGATCCGCAGCGCCAGGTCCTGGGCCTCGTGCACCCGCGAGTCGGGCAGCCCCGGCGCCGGGGCGAGGACCTCGGTGTTGATGCCGCCGGTCTGCACCGTCTCCACCACCGGGTACGCCGCGCCCTGGCCGAAGGGCGAGCGGGCGACGAGCGCGGACAGCTCCCGCCGCATCGCCACCTTCGCCTCCACCAGCAGCGCCGTGCCCGCTTCGAGCAGCTCCGGCACGGTCTCGCGGGCGTGCTGCGCGGTGTCGAGCATCCAGACGCCGCGGCCGTCGTACCCGCCGGTCGCCGCCTTGAGCACCACCGGCCAGCCGTGCTCGCCGCCGAACGCCACCACGTCGTCCACAGAGGACACCTCGGCGAACGCCGGGCCCGGGACGCCGAGGCCCGCCATCATCTCGCGCATCACGAGCTTGTTCTGCGCGAAGCCGAGCGCGGACGCCGCCGGCCGGATGACGTGGCCCTCCATGGCCAGCGTCAGCAGGTGCTCCCCCGGCACGTGCTCGTGGTCGAAGGTGAGCACGTCGACCGAGGCCGCGAACTTCCGCAGGGCGTCGAGATCGGTGTGGTGCCCCAGCGTGACATCCCCGGCGACGAGCCCCGCCGCCTCGTTCTCGCTCGCGGCGAGCACGTGCAGGGACTGGCCGAGGGAGATCGCCGCCTGGTGGGTCATCCGGGCCAGCTGGCCGCCGCCCACCATGCCCACGACGGGCAGACCGGTGTGTTTGTCCATAGCGCCAGTCAGCCTAAACGGTCACGACCTGGGGTGACCGCCGGACCAGGCGAAGCTCACGCGCCGCGAGCCCCAGGATGCCGCCCGCCGCCGCGAGCACGTACACATTGCCGAGGACCGACCACCCCAGGCCCCAGCCGAACTCGACGTCCCCGCCGTTGGGCACCAGCATCACGACCTGCGAGACGAACAGCGCCGTGACCGCCGCCGCGGCCCACCAGCGCGCCTTCACCAGCAGCAGCGTGATCAGCGGCACGCACCACACCCAGTGGTGCGACCACGACACCGGCGACAGCAGCAGCCCGTAGAACGCCGTCACGAGCAGCGCCGCCGCGTCCTCGCCACGCCGGTGCAGCCGCACCACCAGCCACACCGCGGGCACGGCGAGCACCGCCGCCACCCCGACCGCCACCGCCAGCGACCAGGGCGCCAACGCCGAGGCCCGGTTCACCAGCCCGTTGAGCGACTGGTTGAAGATCCAGTGCACCGACCCGACCCGGCTCGGATCGGTCGCCGAATCCCGCCAGAACCGCATCGCGTCCACCGGGATGACCGCGAACATCACCGCTTCGAGCGCCACGAACGTGCCCAGGGCCCGCAGCCCGTCCTTCCACCGGCCCGTGAAGAACAGGTGCGGCACGAAGATCAGCGGGGTCAGCTTGATCGCCGCTGCCACGCCGATCAGCACGCCCGCCCACCGCGACCCGCGGACGGAGAGCACCAGGACGTCCAGCACCACGAACGCCATCAGTATCAAGTTGATCTGGCCCAGGAACAGCGTCTTCCACACCGGTTCCAGCGCCAGGGCGATGACCGTTCCCGCCGGCAGCGCCCACCACCTTCTTCCCAGAAGGGATGTGCTCCCCGGCGACGACGAAACCACCGTGATGACGACCATAAGGGCGACCACCGACAAAACCGCGATCACGCCCCAGACCAGGCCCGATGGCACGAGGGCGAGTGGCAGGAACAGCGGCGCGGCGGCCGGGGTGTAGGTGAACGGCAGCCGCACCCAGTCCGGCAGCGCGGTCAGCACGTCCCGCGTGTAGAGCGGGTCGCCGTGCAGCAGCGTCAGCGCCCCCGCGCGGTACACGGCGCTGTCCGCGCCCAGGTGCCACCCGGCCAGCCAGACGACGACCCCGAAAGCCAGGACGAGCAGCGCGAGAACCCCGGCGAGAACGCGGCCGGTGCGCGCCTCAGACGCCGGCGGGGACGTCGACATCCGCGGCCGCCTTCTTCCGCGCTCGCCGCAGCAGCCCCCAGCGCAGGATCAGCGCGAAAGCCAGCACGACCGGCATCAGGATGTAGGCGTCCCCCAGCACGTTCTGCCACACCTTCCAGTGCAGCTCGACGTTGCGGCCGTTCGGCAGGATCAGCAGCACGCAGCTGACGAACACGAACGCCACCAACCCGGTCCCGACCCAGCGCCGCCACGCCGTCTTCGGGGTGGTCTTCGGCAGCCGCGAAACCAGCAGCACGATCAGCGGGATCACCCACACCCAGTGGTGGGTCCACGAGATCGGCGACATCAGCAGCGTCCAGAACGCGGTGACGAGCACCGCGGCCAGCGCCTGGCCCTTGCGGTGGAAGCGCAGCAGCAGCCACAGCGCCGGGATCGCGAGCAGCAGGCCGATGCCCATCGCCGCCTTCGACGCCCACGGCGCGAGGTCGGTGGCCCGGTTCATCAGCGCGTTCAGCGACTGGTTGCCCGCCCAGTGCACCGGCCCGATCCGGCCGGTGTCGGGCAGCGTGACGGTCCAGTACTTGGCCGCGTCGTGCGCGTTGATCAGGAACATCAGGCCCTGGAGCAGCACGAACGTCGCCAGCCCGCGCAGCGCGTCCATCCGGCGGCCGGTGATGAACAGGTGCCCGAGGAACACCAGCGGCGTCAGCTTGATCGCCGCCGCGACGCCGACCAGGACGCCGCCCCAGCGGCTCCCCCGCGCGCCGATGACCAGCATGTCCAGCAGGATCATGGCCATCAGGATCAGGTTGATCTGGCCGAGGAAGATCGTCCGCCACACCGGCTCGAGGCCGAGGCAGACCAGGAAGAACACGATGGTCGAGCGGGCGGGCGAGGCCCACCAGCGCGGCCCGTCGGCGGCCGGGCGCGGCAGCGCGCCGATGGCGATCCGGATCGACAGCGCCATCGCCCCCAGCGAGACGGCCGTGATCAGGCCCCAGGAAATCTGCGTCGGGAAGGCCGCGAGCGGGACGAAGATCAGCGCCGCCGTCGGCGGGTAGGTGAACGGCAGCAACGCCCACCACGGCTCGTTCGGCAGGGTGTTGGCGTCGTAGAGCGAGTCGCCGTTCAGCAGCGTCAACGCGCCGGCGCGGTAGACCGCGCTGTCGACGCCGAGCACCCAGTCGTGCTGCCAGCCGTAGATGCCGTACCCGATCGCGACCAGCGGAATCACCGACAGGATCAGGATCGACCGCGGGCGGACGGACAGCCGGGCGAGTGACTTCCGCAGGGCCAGCCGGTGCTGGGGTCTGGCCGCGACTGCGCCGTCGACGTCGGTGGATACGGTCCGGGTCACCGCACCAGGAAATCATGACCGGCCCGGTCGTGGTCCGAAGGGTCCGGGCGAAACCGGACTTTTCGGGTGTACTACGCGCGGGCCAGCTGGGCCAGCAGGTCGCAGGCCAGCTCGTGGGTGGCGGGCAGCCGCACCGCCGAGACGCGCGGGCGGCCGACGTCCGCCAGCTGGGCGTCGACCTGCAGCCGCTCGTGCAACGCCCGGCGCAGCGCGACGCCGCTCGAAGCGACCCGCTCGTCCTTCGGGACCAGGGCCGCGACGACGGACGGCCCGAGCGAAGCGACGCTCTGGCCGCTGTCGAAGACCGTCCGCAGCGCGTCCGCGACCAGGATCATCCCGGTCAGCCGCGGGAACCCGGCGATGGCGCTGAGGTCGAGCGAGACGACGAGCAGCACGTGGTCTTCGGCGGCCGGGCGCTCGCGCGCCTCTGCGGCGCGGTAGACCTCCGCGAGCCGGGTACGCAGGTAGGCCGCCGACGGCAGGCCGGTCAGCGGGTCGGTGACCTCGGTGTGCACGAGCTGGTCGGTGGCGACGTCCGCCCAGGCCAGCGCGGTGGTCCGGAGCAGCCGCGCCGGTGTCGCGTCGACGTCCGGCGAGACGAAGCCGTCGCCGCTGTGATCGAGCACGGCGTGCAGCGCGGCGAGGTCGACGAGGGTCTCCGCGAGCCCGGCCCCGGCCGCCGCCCGGGCTCTGGCCAGGCCGGCCAAGGCGGTTTCGGCGGCTTCGACGCGGCCCTTCGCCATCACCGCCGCGCAGACGGCGTCGACCTCGGGCAGCGCCCAGTCGCTCGGGAACCGCCAGCCCGCGGCGAGGCTGGCCGTGCGCCAGCGCGCCCGCAGCGCACGCAGGGAGGCGTCCCGTTCGGCCGGGGTGGGCGGAGTGTCACCGGAGCCGGATCGCGTAGCCGGAACATCCACTGGCCACCCGCCCCTTTCGTCCGGTTGATCCCGATCTTGTTCTGCGCTTCACGGTGTGGACGTACCCCGACGGGCCCCGTGACGCGTACTGACCGGTTTTTGTCGTGGACCTTTTCCCCGGCCGGCACCGGGGGTGGGTGATTTTGCTCCGCCGTCGGAGTCATCACACCGACCACGACGTGACCGCCGAGGGTGGGTCAGTCACACTTGTCTCGCGTCCCGGATCGGCCTGTAATGGCAGGTCCTGGCTCTAACCGACCGAGGAGTGCCGTGTCCACCGTTCCCGCCGATCTCAGCGGAAAGAGTGACGCCGAGCTGATCGCGGAGGTCCGCTCCGGGAAGATCAAGTCGTACGGCACGCTCTACGAACGGCACACCGGCGCCGCCCACAATCTGGCCCGTCAGCTGGCCCGCTCGAGCTCCGAAGCCGACGATCTCGTGTCCGAGGCGTTCGCCAAAGTGCTTGACACGCTGCGTAACGGCAAGGGCCCGGACACAGCCTTCCGGGCGTACCTGCTGACTGCGCTGCGTCACACCGCGTACGACCGCACGCGCAAGGAACGCCGGGTCGACCTCAACGAGGACATGACCGAGGTCGGCGGCGCCGCGGCCGAAGCGCTGACCGTGCCGTTCTCCGACACCGCGGTCGCCGGGCTCGAGCGGACGATGGCCGCCAAGGCGTTCGCCCGGCTGCCGGAACGCTGGCAGGCGGTCCTCTGGCACACCGAGATCGAGCAGCAGAGCCCGGCGGAGGTCGCACCGCTGCTGGGCCTGACCGCGAACGGCGTCTCGGCGCTCGCCTACCGCGCCCGCGAGGGACTCCGCCAGGCGTACCTGCAGGTCCACCTGCAGGAGAACGCCGAGGAACGCTGCCGCGCCTGCGCCGAGCGGCTCGGCGCGTGGACCCGCGACGGACTGTCCAAACGGGAACGCGCCCAGGTCGAGAGCCACCTCGACGAGTGCGACCGGTGCCGGGCGCTGGCCGCGGAACTGGCCGACGTCAACGGCGGGCTGCGCGCGATCATCGCCCCGATCGTCCTGGGCGGCGCCGCGCTGGGCTACCTCGCGACCATCGGCGCCGCGAAGGCGAGCGCGGCCACGGCGGCCGCCACGGGCGCGGCCGCCGCCGGTGCCGCGGCGGCGGGCGGCAAGGCCGGTGCGGCCGGGAGTGCCGCCGCGGCCGGGCCCCGCCAGTTCGCCGGGGTCGCCGCCTCGGGCACGGCGATCGTCGCGGCCGTCATCATCGCGCTCACCGCGGGTGGCGGGGTCCAGGAGGTGCCCGTCGCCGCTCCGGTGCCGGCCCCGGTCCAGCCGGCCCAGCCGCCGGCCCCGAAGCCGCAGCCCCCGGCCCCACCCGCGCCGCCGCAACAGCAGCAACCCCCGGCGCCCGAGCCGCCCGCGCCCCCGGCCCCACCTGCGGCTCCGCCGGTCGAGCCCGCTCAGCCGCCGGTCGCCCCGCCCGCCCCGCCTCCCGCGCCGGTCCCGCCCGCTCCGGCACCGCCGTCGATGTCCGCGACGACCCCGCCGGACGGCCTCGAGCTCAGCCCGGGCACCGCGACGAACCTGCCCATCACCGTGCGCAACGACGGCGGCAGCCCGTCCGACCCGGTGGCGGTCGCGCTGAACCTCCCCCGCGGGGTCCGCGCGGTCGACACCGGCGGCGGCGGTGCGCTACTGGCCCGCGCCGACGCGCCCGGCCCGGTTTCGGTGAACTGCCCCGGCGGCACGGGCAAGGTCACCTGCAAGACCGGCGCCGGCCTGCAGCCCGGCCAGAGCGCCACGCTGAACTTCCGCCTCCAGGCCGACGAAGACGCCGAAGGCGGCACGGTGACCGGCTCGGTCACCGCCGGCGTGCAGATCTCCGTCGCGGTGAGCGTCAAGGTCACCGTGAAGCTCCCGAAGGACGACATGGTCCTGGAAGCCCAAGGCGACGGGCTTTCGGCGTTCCCGTGGAACCACCACCCGCTGGTCTACGTGCGGGTCCGCAACACCGGCGAGACGACAAGGCCGGTCACGGTCACCTTCGACCACCCGCTCAAGCAGTGGTGGAGCCTGCGCGGCTTCCCCTGCACGACGACGGACGACGGCGCCACCTGCACGACGAAGAGCGCGGTGGCACCGGGCCAGCACGTCAACCTGTGGGTGCGGCTGAAGGGCCGTCCCGACGACGGCCGGGTGACGATCACGGCGGAGCTCGGCCGGGCGACGGCGCCGCCGGTGACCGTGGACTTCGGCTGCTGGCGCCACTGGTGCGGCAAGGACCCGCAGCCCCCGACGTCGACGACGACGGCCCCGACCTCCTCGAAGCCGTCCAAGCCGAAGCCGACCCCGTCGAAGCCGTCGTCGGCACCGCCGGTGACGACGACGGAAGAACCCACGCTCGAGCCGCCGGTGGCCACGACCACGACCAGCGCGCCGCCGCGGTCCGGCGGGAAACCCGGGGCCAAGCCGCCGACGGTCAGTCCGGAAAAGGCGTTTGGCTGGCTGACCGGCTGACCCCCCGATATCCGGACATTCGCGACAGCCGGCCCGCCTGAACCACGGGTAAACGCGGTGTACTCCTAGACTGCCTGGTGTGACCGTTGTGGAAACCGTGCTCAAGCGCACGCCGGAGCCACTGCGTTCGGTGCTGATCAAGCACCGGGAGCTGCTGAAGTTCGCGATCGTGGGCGGCACGACGTTCCTGGTCGACAACGGCGTCTGGTACGCGCTGAAGCTCACCGTGCTGGAGCCGAAACCGACCACGGCCAAGGCGATCGCGATCATCGTCGCGACCATCGTGTCCTACATCCTCAACCGCGAGTGGTCCTTCCGGACCCGCGGCGGACGCGAACGGCACCACGAAGCCGCGCTGTTCTTCGTCATCAGCGGCATCGCCGTCGGCGTCAACCTGGTCCCGCTGATCGTCTCGCGGTACGTGCTCGACCTCGAGGTCCCGCACGTGACGTTCCTGGTCCAGGAGATCGCGGACTTCGCGAGCGGCTCGATCATCGGCATGCTGCTGGCCATGTTCTTCCGCTTCTGGGGCTTCAAGAAGTGGGTGTTCCCGGACGAGCTGGGCGAGCGGCGGCGCGACACCGACCAGGTCACCCGCCTGCCCTGAAAAACTACTTGTCTCCTGACATGTAGTTGTCTAAAGTCATTCTCGTCAGTGTTCCTTCGTGAGGACGCCGTCCGGGTTCGGCCGGGCGAGCGGGACGATTCGAGGTGGTTTCCGAGCGCGAAGAGGTCGCATCCGTTCGCGGATGACGATGGAGCCTTTTCCCGACTCGACGGGACGCGTGTCTCGCGCGTCCGCATCTCTCGTCCCTCCTGACGAACCAAGGATTTCCGTTGCGCACGATCGCGCCTTCGCGCGCCCTCAAACCCGCCCTCGCGGGCCTGTTCCTGTCCGTTTTCCTCGCGATGCTCGACGCCCAGGTCGTCGCCACCGCGCTGCCCCGGATCGCCGCCGAGTTCGGCGGCACCGGCGCCTACGCCTGGGTCACCACCGCCTACCTGCTCGCCGGGAGCGCCACCGCGCCGCTGTACGGCAAGCTCGGTGACGTCCTCGGCCGCAAACGTGTGCTCCTGGGCGCACTCGCCCTCTTCCTGCTCGGCTCGCTCGCCTGCGGCCTGGCGCCGTCGGCCGCGTTCCTGATCGCCGGACGCGTCTTGCAGGGTGCCGGCTCCGGCGGCCTCTTCGTCTCCGTCGGGGCTTCGCTGGGCGAAATGTTCTCGCCCCGCGAAGGCGCGAAGTACTTCGGCTGGTTCTCGATCTGCTTCGCCGTCGCGTCGCTCGCCGGGCCGGTCGTCGGCGGCCTGCTCACCGGCCTCGCCGGGTGGCGGTCGATCTTCCTGGTCAACCTGCCGCTCGGGCTGGTCGCCCTGGCCTGCCTCCGGAAGCTCGAGCTGTCCACCCGGCGCCGGGAAGCGCCGTTCGACTTCGCCGGCGTGCTGCTGCTCGGCAGCGCGATCACCGGGTTCACCCTGCTCACGCCCTGGTCGGTCGCCCTCGGCGCGGCCGCGGCCGCGGTGTTCGTGGTCGTCGAACGGCGGGCCGCGGCACCCGTCCTGCCGCTGCGGTTGTTCCGCGACCGGACGTTCACCGTGTCCGTGCTGCTCAGCGTGCTCGCCGGGTTCGCGTTCCTCGGCTCGGTCAACTACATCGCGGTCCTGCTGCAGGCCGACGCCGGTCCGGCCGAAGGCGGGCTGCGGCTGCTGCCGATGACGCTCGCCGTGTCGGTCGCCTCCGTCGTGGCGAGCAAGGTCATCGCCCGCACCGGCGCCTACCGCTGGGCACCGCGGTCGAGCATGGCGCTCGGCCTGCTCGCGGTGCTCGGCCTGCTCACCCTCCACGGCCTCCCGCAGGTCCTCGCCTGCCTGGTCGTCTTCGGCTGCGCGGCCGGGCTGAACCTGCAGGTGCTCGCCATGGCCACGCAGAACACCGCCCCCGCGGCGGACCGCGGCGCGGTCGCCGCCGGCGTCAACCTCGCCCGCGCGCTCGGCTCGGCCCTCGGCCCGGTCGCGCTCGGCTTCGCCTACCACGCCGGCACCCACGGCGTGTTCCTCGCGCTGCTGCCCGTGCTGGCCCTCGGCCTCGTCACGGCCTTCGCGCTCCCGCACGTCCCGCTTTCCCGATCGGAGAACCCCCGATGATCTTCGTCCTCGGCGCCACCGGCAAGGTCGGCCGCCACCTCGTCCCCGCCCTGCTCGACGCCGGCGCGCACGTCCGCGCCCTGACCCGCGACCCGGCGAAGGCCCGGATCGACCCGCGCGCCGAAGCCGTCCGCGGCGACCTCGGCACCTCGGACCTGCCCGCGCTGCTGGCCGGCGCCGACCGCGTGTTCATGCTGACGCAGGGGCACAGCGCCGACCGGGAAGCGGCGGTCGCCCACGCCGCCGCCCAGGCCGGCGTCACCCACCTCGTCAAGCTGTCCACCACCGGTGTCCACTTCGGACAGCAGGACCCGATCACGCTCGCCCACGCCGAAGCCGAGCAGGCGATCCGCGAAGCCGGGCCGGCGTGGACGATCCTGCGGCCCGGCGCCTTCATGGACAACCGGTTCGCCTGGCTCGGCTCGATCCAGGCGGAGAACGCCGTGTACGTGCCGGACACCGATCCGCCGTCCGCGCTGGTCCACGTCCGCGACATCGCCGAAGTCGCGACGCTCGTCCTGACGACGTCCGGGCACGAAGGCGCGACTTACGAGCTGACCGGCGGTGAAGCCCTCACGGCCGAGCAGCAGGTCGCCATCCTGGCCGAAGCGATCGGGCGTCCGCTGAAGTACGTCGAGGAAACCGAGAGTGCCGCGAAGGACCGCCTGGTCCGGACGTACGGCTGGCCCGCGAAGGCCGTCGACGGGCTCTTCGCCCTCAAGCGCGAGTCCGCGCCGCACGAGCACGTCGTCTTCGACACCGTCGAGCGGCTGCTCGGCCGTCCGCCGCTGACCTTCGCGGCCTGGGCACGGGAGAACGCGTCCGCGTACCATCACCTGGAGTGACCAGGGGGAGGTGAGGCGGATGGGCGACCTGCGCGTTCTCGTCGTGGACGACCATCCCCTGTTCCGGATCGGCGTCGGGACGCTGCTCGCCGCCGAACCCGGGATCGCGGTCGTCGGCGAGGCCGCCGGCGGCGCCGACGCGGTCGCCTCCGCCGCCGCCCTGCGGCCCGACGTCGTCGTGATGGACCTGCACCTGCCCGACCTGTCCGGGATCCAGGCGACCCGGCAGATCGTGGCGGCCGACCCGGGCACCGGCGTGCTGATGCTGACGATGGCCGACGAAAGCGAGTCGGTCTTCGCGGCGATGCGCGCCGGTGCCCGCGGCTACCTGCTCAAGGACGCCGAGCCGGACGAGATCATCCGGGCCGTGCAGGCCGTCGCCCGGCGGGAGGCGATCTTCGGCCCGGACATCGCCAACCGCGTGCTCGCCTTCTTCAACCAGCCGCCGGTCAGCGAGCCGGTGTTCCCGGAGCTGACCGGGCGCGAGCGCGAGGTGCTGGCGCTGATCGCGGCCGGGCACAGCAACAGCCTCATCGCCAGCACGCTGTGCCTGAGCCCCAAGACCGTGCGCAACCACATCTCGAACGTCTTCGCCAAGCTGCACGTCGCCGACCGGGCCGAGGCGATCGTCCGGGCCAGGGACGCGGGCCTCGGCCGGTCCTGAAAGACGGCCCGCCCGGGCAACATCGGGACCCCGGTCCCATGCGCCCGGGACACGCGAGCGGGCAGGCTGGGCAGCCTGCACCGTTCGAGGGGAATGGGGAGCGATGTTCGAAACCGACCGGACCCCGGTGGTGGTCCGCGCCACCGATCCGATCCTGCACAACGGCGTCTGCATGGCGCTGCGCTCGCGCGACGACGTCCGGGTGGTCGACGACGGGACAGCTCAGGTCGCCCTGCTGGTCGCCGACCGGATCGACGAGCCGATGACCCAGCTGCTGGCCGCGCTGCACCACCAGGGCTTCACCCGGATCGTGCTGATCGCGGGCGAAGTCGACGACAACGAGATCCTCAACGCGGTCGAGCACGGCGTCTGCGCGGTCGCCCGCCGCGCCGACGCGGGCCCGGACGTGCTCGTCCGCCTGATCAAGGCCGCGGCGGCCGGGGAAGGCGCATTGCCGCCCGACCTGCTCGGCCGGCTGCTGAACCGGGTTTCCCGCCTGCAGCGCCAGGTGCTCCAGCCGCGTGGCCTGCGCCTCGGCGGGATGAGCGACCGGGAGACGGAGGTGCTGCGCCTGGTCGCGGCGGGGTACTCGACGCAGGAGATCGCCGACGAGCTGTGCTACTCGCAGCGCACGGTGAAGAGCATCCTGCACGACGTCACCAACCGGTTCCAGCTGCGGAACCGCTCGCACGCGGTGGCCTACGCGCTGCGGGAGGGGCTGATCTGAGCGGACGGCCGGGCGCTAGCGGGGGACGCGCTCGGCCGGCCAGCGCACCTCGGGGACGTCGCTCGGCCGGGGCACCTTCAAGAACAGGCTGAACACCGCCGGGCGGCGGTTCGACAGCTCCAGGCGGCCGCCGTCCGCCTCGACCAGTGCGCGGGCCAGTGCCAGGCCCACCCCCGTCGAGCCGCCGCCGGAGAAACCGCGCTCGAAGATGTGCGGCGCGAGCTCGTCCGGCACGCCGGGGCCGGTGTCGCTCACCTCGATCACCACCGTGCCCTCGGCGTCGCCGCGGCGGGCGATCAGCGTCACCGTGCCCGAGCCGTGGCGCAGCGCGTTGTCCAGCAGCACGCCGACGACCTCGCGGAGCCGTCCCGGCGTGGCACGGGCCATCAGGCCGTCCGCCACGCGCGTCCGCAGGTTGCGGCCCTCCGAGCGGAGCAGCTCACGCCACTCCTGGGCCATTTCCGGCAGCTGCGTCGGCAGGTCCACCGGTTCCGCGCCGACTTCGCGCGCGGCGCGGGCCGCCGCCAGCAGCTCGTCCAACGCCTCGGCGAGCCGGTCCGCCTGTTCCTGGGCCGCCTTCGACTCGTCGGCCACCTCGTCGTCCGGGTGCACGGTCAGCGGTTCCAGCCGCAGCTGCAACGCCGTCAGCCTGCTGCGCAGCTGGTGCGAGACGTCGCCGACCAGCTGGCGCTCCCGCTGCACGAGCTGGGCCAACGCGGTGCCGGACGCGTCCAGCGCTTCGGCGACCATGTCGAGCTCGCCGACGCCGTAGCGGCTCGGGTCGGGCCGGAAGTCACCGCCGCCGAGGCGGGCCGCGCGCTCGGCCACGTGCCGCAGCGGTTTCGCGAGCCGCCGGGCCGTCGCGATCGCCACCACCGCGCCGGTGCCGATCGACAGCAGCACCAGCAGCACGACGACGAGCGTCACCGTCGTCTGGCGTTCGTGCATCGGACCGGCCGGGACGGCGATCTCCACCTTGCCGTCCCGGGCCAGGTCGGCCGTCTCGATGACGGTGTCGGGCCCGGGACTGCTGCCGTAGCGCTTCTCGTCCTGGCCGCTGGCCCGGACGGTGAGCAGCCCGTTCGCCGGGACCGCCGCGCGCACCTGGTCGAGGTCGATCTCCTGGCCGTTGGCGATTTCGGTGTCCAGGATCGCCGCCGCCGCGCGGGCGTTCTCGGCGAGCGTCTCGCGGTAGCTCGACTCGATCTGCCAGCTCGCCACGATGCCCAGCGGGATGCCGAGGACCGCCGAGCTGACCGCGACGGCCAGCAGGATGGCGAGCAGGATGCGGCGGCGCACGGCTTATTCGCTGTTGAAGCGGAAGCCGACACCGCGGACGGTCGCGATCCGCCGCTCGCCGTCGTGGGTCTTGCTGGTGCGGCCGGCGGCCTCGTCGGCGGCGATGGCGAGCTTCCGGCGCAGCCACGACATGTGCATGTCGAGCGTCTTCGACGTCTTCGACTCCAGGTCGTTCCAGACCTCGGCGAGGATCTCGTCGCGGCTGACGACCTGCCCGGCGCGGCTCATCAGCACGCGCAGCAGCTCGAACTCCTTGTTGGCCAGCTGCACCTCGTGGTTGTCCACGGTGACCAGCCGGGCGCCGAGGTCCATCCGCACCCCGCCGGCCTCCAGCACCTCGGGCACCCGGCGGCGCAGCAGCGCGCGGATCCGGGCGAGCAGCTCGGCGAGCCGGAACGGCTTGGCGACGTAGTCGTCGGCGCCCGCGTCCAGGCCGACGACGAAGTCGACCTCGTCGGTGCGGGCGGTGAGCATCAGGACGGGCAGCTCGGTACCGGCCGCGCGCAGCCGCCGGCAGACCTCCAGGCCGTCCATCCCGGGCAGGCCGAGGTCCAGCACGAGCAGGTCGACGCGCTGGGCGGCGGTGGCGTCGAGCACCGAAGGGCCGTCGGTGACGACGTGGATCTCGTACCCCTCGCGTTCGAGGGCGCGGGAGAGCGGTTCGGCGATGGCCGGATCGTCTTCGGCAAGTAGGACCATGCTCACCTGGCCAACTCTACGGCGCACGGGCGTGAAACCATCGTGACCGTGCCTGGCTACGAAGATGATCTGGCTCTCGCCGTCCGGCTGGCCGACGCCGCCGACGCGATCACGACGGCGCGGTTCCGCGCCCTGGACCTGGCGGTGGAGCGCAAGCCCGACCGCACCCCGGTGACCGACGCCGACACCGCGGTCGAGGACGCGATCCGTGCGCTGCTGGCGGCGGAACGCCCGGGCGACGCGGTGCTCGGCGAGGAACGCGGCGGCTCGGCGTCGAGCGGCCGCGCGTGGGTGCTGGACCCGATCGACGGGACCAAGAACTTCCTCCGCGGAGTACCCGTTTGGGCGACATTGATCGCGTTGGTGTCGGACGGTGACCCGGTGGTCGGCCTGATCAGCGCGCCCCTGCTGGGCCGCCGGTGGTGGGCGGCTTCGGGCTCCGGGGCGTTCTCGTCGGACTCGGCAGGCACCCGGCGGCTGTCGGTTTCGAAGGTTTCGTCCCTTTCGGACGCTTATCTGTCCACAACGGACCTCAACTCGTGGACGACGTACCACTCGCGCTCGAAGTACCTCGACCTGGTCGACGCGTGCTGGGAGACCCGCGCGTTCGGCGACTTCTGGCACCACGTGCTGGTGGCCGAGGGCGCGTTGGACGTGGCGGCCGAGTGCATCGTCAACCCGTGGGACGTCGCGGCCGCGCAGGTGATCGTCACCGAGGCGGGCGGCCGCTTCAGCGACCTGGACGGCGTCGGGCGGTACGACAACGGGAGCGCGCTGTCGACCAACGGCCTCCTCCACGACGAGGCATTGGCCTTGCTGAAGCGCTGAGTCAGGAGCCGGGGAGCAGGCCGACGGCGCCGCGGGCGACCTGGGCCCAGGCCAGCCGCCCGAACAGGTAGTGGCACGCCACCTGCTCGCTGGTGAACCGGGCCCAGTCGTACCGGTTGCCCTGCTCGCGCCAGAACACCTCCCACGCCTCGTCCTCGCCCTGCATCAGGCACCAGGCGTTGTCGACCTCGGCACCGAGCGAGACGACCTCCGGCGGCACGCCCAGCACCCCGAGCCACCGCTGGATCGACTGGGTGTTCATCAGTCCTCTTCCCCCTTGGCCTCGGCGAGGTAGCCGAGTGTCACGAGCTCGTCGGCCGCCAGCAGGGCACGGTACCGCGTGCCGCCGCCGACCTGGCCGAACCAGTTCGCGGTCTCCGAGCGCCACATCGGCACCTTGCGCACCACGACGTACCGGCGGTACTCGGCGTCCAGCGTCGCCGGTGGCAGCGAGCGTTCCGCGAAGGGCGTGCCGTCCTCGTAAAGGATTCGCCCGTAGGCCGGGCCGAAGCGGTCGAGGACCGTGTTGGCCGGGACCATCACCGGCTCGGGCCAGTCCACGCTGCTCTCGGGGAACTGCTCGCCCGGCGGCCACGCGTACTCGGGGCCCAGGTCGCTGTGCCCGACGACGAACCGGCGGATCCACACCGCCCGCGTCGCCCGCGCGTACGGGACGTACCCCTCCTTCAGGTGGCGTGGCACCGGCCGCGACGGCGCGGTCGGCGACCGACGGAAGCCCGCGGTGACGTTGGTCAGGGCCTGGTCGTCGAAGATCAGCCGGGCGTCCGGGTGGTCGTTCGGCGGGAAGCCCTCGGGGTCCTCGGGCAGCGGCAGCTGGCGCGCCGGCTTGTCCATCGCGACCGGGAGGTGCCCGATCGGGAACATGTGCACCAGGAACAGCGCGACGATGCTTTCCCGTTCCGTGCGCGGCGAGCCGAGCGGGGGCAGCGGCACGGGCGAACCGGGGTTCGGCGGCGGGCCCGCGACCGGCGGCGGCCCGGCCACCGGCGGCGGCAGCGGGGGAACCGGTGTCGGCGGGGGTGGCGGGGGCGGGGGCAGCTGGAACGGCGGCAGCAGCGGCGACACCGCGTGCGGCCACGCCGCGGGGTTGCCCGAGGGCGGCGTCGGCGCCTCTTCGAAGGCGCCCGGATCCGCCAGGCCGTACCCGGGCAGCTGCACCGGCCCGGTGTCGAGGTCGGCCTCGACCGGTTCGGAGCCCGCCTCGGAAGGCTCGGTCAATCCATCCTCCGGCTGTCGGTGCCTGTGGGGCACACGCTGTTCGACGCGGCCGCGGCGCTGCCGGTCCCCCTTGATACCGCACCCCATCCCCGAGGGCGCGGCGAGGTCAGTTGTTTTCGGGGCTCCGGGTGGCGGAGCCCCGGATGTCTCAGCCCAGTGCGGCGACCACCCGGGACGGGCTCGGGCGGCCGAGCTGTCCCGCCATCCACACACTGGCCGCCACCAGCGCGTCCAGGTCGACGCCGGTGGCCACCCCGAGGCCGTCCAGCAGCCACACCAGGTCCTCGGTCGCGAGGTTGCCGGTGGCCGACTCGGCGTACGGGCAGCCGCCGAGCCCACCCGCCGACGAGTCCACAGTCGACACTCCACATCGGAGCGCCGCCAGCGTGTTGGCGAGCGCCTGGCCGTAGGTGTCGTGGAAGTGCACGGCCAGAGTTCCGACGTCGCCGAACAACCCGATGAGGTTTTCGACCTGCCCGGCCGTCGCGACGCCGATGGTGTCGCCCAGCGAAAGCTGCGAGCACCCCATGTCCAGCAGCCGACGGCCGGCCGCGGCGACCTGCTTCGCCGGCACGACGCCTTCCCACGGGTCGCCGAAGCACATCGAGAGGTACCCGCGGACGTCCAGGCCCGCTTCCCTGGCCCGCGTGACGACCGGCTCGAACATCGCGAACTGTTCGTCGAGCGACGAGTTGAGGTTCTTGCGCGCGAACGTCTCCGTCGCACTGGCGAAGATCGCGATGTGCTCGACACCGGCTTCGAGGGCCCGGTTCAGGCCCTTCTCGTTCGGCACCAGCACCGGGTACCGGACGCCGTCACGGCGGTCGAGCCGGGCCAGCAGCTGCTCGGCGTCGGCCAGCTGCGGCACCCACTTGGGGTGCACGAAGCTGGTCGCCTCCAGCGTGGTGAGCCCGGCGCCGGCGAGCCGGTCGAGGAACTCCAGCTTGACCTCGACCGGGACGATCGCCTTCTCGTTCTGCAGCCCGTCACGCGGGCCGACCTCCCAGATGGTGACCCGCTCCGGCAGTTCACCCGCCGAGGGGACCCGCTCGGGCAGGCCCAGTGCGCGCGTGCCCATCAGCGGCGTCTCTCGCCACGCGGCGGGTGCCCGCCGCCCTGTGGCGGCAGCGGCGTGGTCTGCTGCGGCTGCTGCTGGTAGCCCGGCCGGTAGTCGTCGTACGGGTTGTCGTTGACCTCGCGGTAGATGACCGTGTGCACCTTCTCGACGTGCGGGATGTCCTCGAAGCGCAGCGGCTCGTCCGACGCCGACTCGATGATCAGCGTGCCGCAGCCGAAGACCCGGTCGAGCAGGCCGTGCTCGAACTGGACGCTGTTGATCCGGCCCATCGGGATGTCGATGCCGGTGCGCTTGAGGACGCCCTCGCGGGCGATCAGCCGGTCGGTCGTCACGATGAAGTGGGTGGTCCGCCAGCGCACGAGCGGCGCCAGGAACAGCCACACGATCAGCACGAGCGCCACGACCCCGATGGCGATCAGCCCGACCGAGTTCCACGGCGAGGACGCGTCCTTCGCCAGGATCGCCAGCCACGTGCCCGCACCCACGGTGACCAGCAGCGCGAGCGTCGGGAAGATCAGCATCTTGAAGTGCGGGTGACTGTGCACCACGACGTGCTCTTGCTCGCTGAGCAAATCGTCCGGATAAGCCACGGCGGACGCTCCCAAGGTCGGTGCGGCGGTGTCGTCTCACCGTACCGGCGACGCGTGCGGCGGTGGGGGCAACGCCCCGACAAATCAGGCCGGACGGACGTGGACCACGTCACCCGCGAAGACGGTGTGGCGCTGCCCGCCCGCCACGTCGACCTGCAGCTGGCCGGCGGCGTCGATGTCGGCCGCGCGGCCGGTGAGCGCCGTCCCGTCCGGCAGCTGCACCTCGACGTCCTGGCCGAGGGTCGCGCAGTGGGCGCGGTAGTCGCCGAGCAGGCCGGCTTCGGTGAGGTCGCCGCCGGCCAGCCGCCAGCGCTTCTCGAGCTCGTCGAAGCCGCTGAGCAGCGCGATGGCGACGTCGGTGCGGTCGGTGTTCGTGGCGCCCCGCTCGGCCAGCGAAGTCGCCGGCAGCCCGCCCGGGCCCGGCTGGACGTCACCCAGCGGCAGGACGTTGAGGCCGATGCCGAGCACGATGGACGGGTCGGTCCCGGCGACGGCCTCGGCGAGGATGCCGGCGCACTTGGCGCCGTCGACGAGGACGTCGTTCGGCCACTTGAGCACGGCGTCCACCCCGACGGACGCGGCGGCGGCCCGGACGGCCAGCCCGGCGACGACGGACAGTGAGCCCAGCACCGCGAAGGGGACACCCGGCCGAAGCGCGACGCTCAGGTACAGCCCGGCGCCCTTCGGCGAGCTCCACGACCGAGCCCGCCGGCCGACCCCGGCGGTCTGCTCCTCGGCGAGCAGTACCGTCCGGTCCGCGGCGCCGTCTTCTAGAGCTTTCCGCAGGTCGGCGTTGGTGGAGCCAGTGCGCTCGACGACGTCGATCTTCGCGTAACGATCCTGGAGCGCGGCGGTCAGCCGTCCAGCGTCGATCTCTCCATCCATGCCCCCGCCCCCACCCTCAATCGAGTCGCTTCGCTCCGCTGGCTGAATCATGTGCCCACAATATGAGAGTCCCCCTAACGTGCAAGCTACTCGCTCGTTCAGTAAGAGGTGTGCTCTTCTAAGTTGGAACCCGTGACGACGAAGCAGACTTCGTGGGCCCGCGGCGCGGCGTTGCGCGGCCTGGTGGCGCTGCCGCTCGTCGCCGGGCTCGTCACGGCGGGCTGGCTGCTGGCCGACCGCTCGCCGGAACCCGCGGCCGCCCCGGCTCCCCCGCCGGTGGTGCGCGACGCGGTGCCGGGCCCGTCGGTCCTCGAAGTGAGCGCACCGGTGAAGGCGCAGGAGCCGGGCCAGGGCGCGTCCGGCCAGGGCGGCAAGAGCCCCCTTCGGCAGTGGGCCGAGCAGCTGGCCGGGCCACTCGACATCCCCGCGGACGCGCTGGTCGGCTACGCGAACGGCGAGCTGACGCTGCGGAACGAAGACCCGTCGTGCCACCTCTCCTGGGTCACCCTGGCGGGCGTCGGCTCGGCGGCGTCGAACCACGGCCGGGGTGAGGGCACCCCGCTGGGCCTCTCGCCGGCGCAGGTCAAGAAGTACGGTTCCGACGCGGCCGCGGCCGGGCGCGCCCTCTGCGCCGGCGGCACCGACCTCGGGGCAGGCCCCGGCTGGTGGAAGGCGATCGCGGCCTACCACCCGGGCAGTGACACCGAACTGTTCCGCCAGCGCGTCCTCGGCATGGCGCAGCTGTACGCGACGCTGTCCCTCGACCCGGCGTCGGCGAGCTCCCCGCGTGTCCACGCGACCCGGTTCGCGCTGGGCCAGCTGGGCCTCCCCTACGTCTGGGGCGGCAACGGCCCCGACGCGGGCGCGGCGGGCTTCGACTGCTCCGGCCTGACGAAGGCGTCCTACGACAGCGCGGGCGTGGCCCTGCCGCGAACGGCGGACAGCCAGTTCCGCGCGCTCCCGCCGGTGCCGGCCACGCAGGAACCGCGCCTGGGCGACCTGGTGTTCTACGGCAACCCGGCGACCCGCATCCACCACGTCGGCCTCTACCTCGGCAACGGCCTGATGATCAACGCGCCGACCGAGGGCCAGGCCATCCAGATCCACACGTACCACTCGAAGGGCGACGACTACGCGGGCGCGGGCCGCCCGGCCTGATCTCCGGCGACGTCGAGCAGGATCTCCAGCAGCTCGCCGGGCGCGTCCCGCATGAGGTTGTGCCCGCCGTCGAGGGCGTGGGTGGTCCACGCGGGATCCGCGCGCAGGCGCTCGTAGACGGGGGTGAACGGCGATGCGCCGTCCCACCCGGCGGCGTAGACGTAGTCCCGGCGCCGGAACCGGCCGGTGTCCCCGGACAGGCGCAGCGGCTGGAGCAGGGAAGCGAGCGGGTGCGGGGTGGCACGGGGATCGAAGAACGGCAGCGGTCGCACGGCGTAGCCGGTGTCGACGACGTCGAGGTACCACCGCCGTTCCGCGTCGGAGACCAGCGCCCAGCAGGAGTCACCGTCCGCGGGCACCACGGCGTCGAGGTAGACCAGGCTGTCCACCCGCTCCGGCAGGCGGTCGGCGGCCCCGGTGATCACCATGCCGCCGTAGCTGTGCCCGACCAGCACGGCGTCGTGGACGTCCTCGGCCGTCAACAGCGCGGTCACGTCCTCGATGTGCGTGTCGAGGTTGACCCCGCCGGGCAGGAGGTGGCTGCGCTCACCGACCCCGGTCGGCGTCACCGGGTGGACGAGGTGCCCGCGCTCCCGGAGCTGCCCGGTCAGTTCGGCGAAACACCAGCCGCCGTGGCACATCCCGGGGACGAGGACGAAGGTGGTCATGGTCGTGCTCCTTGGGGTTGTCGTTGCGGGTCAGGGTCACCAGGGCCGCCGCTCCACACAGGACGGCGGTCCAGGCCAACGGCGCGGCGGCCGAGGTGTGGTCGGCGAGGACGCCGGCGAGCCACGGGCCCATGGTCTGCCCGATGGCGAAGAGGGCGGTGAACGCGGACAGGGTCGCGGTCCAGTCCGCGGGCGCCACGGCCGCCCGGATGTGCGCGGTGACGGCCGCGGGGACCGCCATGAAGGTCACGCCGTAGGCGACGACGGAGGCGATCAGCACCGCCGGCGACAGCA
This sequence comes from Amycolatopsis sp. NPDC004169, assembly GCF_040610315.1. Lineage (NCBI taxonomy): Bacteria > Bacillati > Actinomycetota > Actinomycetes > Pseudonocardiales > Pseudonocardiaceae > Amycolatopsis > Amycolatopsis sp. NPDC004169. Next base: position 58,462 of record NZ_JBEXMD010000022.1, on the reverse strand, counting down.
GCGCCACCGCCGCGCCGCCGGCCAGCACGCCGAGCACGACGGCCAGTACGCGGGTACCGGGCCGGCGCGTGATCGGACCGCTCCACACGGCCGGGGCCGCCACGACCGCGGCGCCCAGCACCGTCCAGGTCAGCACCACCTGGCCGACCGGGGCGTGCCGGTCGGCCAGGTACACCGACAGGAACGTGATGTAGGTGATGTAGCCGGTCGCGAAGAGGAAGTACGCCACGGCAACCCGCCACAGTGGACGGATCCGGGCCCGGCCGGCCGCGGGTGCCGTCCGCTCGTCGCCGGTTCCGGCGGCCCGCCAGGAGATCAGGGTCGCCACCGCCGCGGCGGCACCCAGGCCGGCCCACGCCGCCTGCCAGTGGCCGGCCAGTGCCGGGACGGTCACCCCGCTGAAGACGATCCCCAGTCCCGTGCCCGCGAAGTACACCGTGAGGGGCGCGCCGCCGTCCATCCGGGCCGCGATCACCCCGCCCGCGATGAACACCACCGCCCCGCTCGCCCCGGCCAGCGCCCGAACCGCCAGCAGCACCGGGAAGACGTCACCGGCGGCCGTGCCGGCCAGCGCCAAGGCCGTGACGACCATGCCGCCGCGGAAGGCCGCGGCCGCACCCCAGCGGCGCACCACGGCCGCGGTCGCGGCCGCTCCGGCCAGGTAACCCAGCCCGTTCGCGGCGCCGACCACTCCCGCTTCGGTCAACGTCCACCGCAGGTCGTCCCGCATGGGCGGCACGAGCAGCCCGTAGGCGAACCGCGCGAGTCCCAGCGCGGACGCGGTCCCCAACGCCAGCCGCGCCGCCGTCATCCGTTCCCCCGTAGATCGAACCGATCAGTTCGATCCGGACGCTAGCACACGGATCGAACCGTTCGGTACCATCGTGTCGTGCCGGTTTCCAAAGGCTCGACCATCGACCCCGGGCGCACCCGCGCCGCGATCGTGCAGGCAGCCACCGACCTCCTGTACGAGCGCGGGCTCGACGGCGTCGGCGTGGCCGAACTCTGCAGCCGCCTCGGCGTGTCCAAAGAAACGCTCTACCGGCACTTCGGCAGCAAGGACGGGCTCGTCCAGGCGGTGCTCGAAGCCCGCAGCGACCGGGTCATCCGCTGGCTGACCGACGCCGCCGCGCAGGCCGGCGATCCCGCCGGCCGGATCACCGCCCTGTTCGACGCCCTCCAGGGCTGGTACGGCGAACCGGCCTTCCGCGGCTGCGCCCTGCTCAACGCCGCCGCCCAGCACCACACCGACGCGGTCCGGAGCATCACCGCGCGCCACCTCGGCCGTTACGTCGAGCTGTTCACCGCGATCGCCGAGGAAGCCGGCGCCGCCGACCCGGCCCGGCTCGCCCGGCAGCTGCTGATCCTCGTCGAGGGCGCCACCGTCGTGGCCGACCACCACGACCCCGCCCACGCGGGGGAACACGCGCGAGAGGCCGCGCTGACCCTGCTCGCCGCGGCCCGTCCCTGACGGTCGTTCACCGCGGCACCACCAGCCCCGACTCGTAGGCGAACACCACCAGCTGCGCGCGATCGCGCGCCCGCAGCTTCACCATGGCCCGGTTGACGTGCGTCTTCGCGGTGAGCGGGCTGATCACCATCCGTTCGGCGATCTCCTCGTTCGACAGCCCCCGCGCGACGAGCGTGACGGCCTCGCGCTCCCGGTTCGTCAGCTCCGCCAGCCCCGCGCCGGGCACCAGCGGCTGGGTCACGTACCGGTCGATCAGCTTGCGCGTGATCGACGGCGCCAGCAACGCGTCCCCCCGCGCCGCGACGCGCACCGCGTGCAGGAAGTCCTCCGGCTGGACGTCCTTGACGAGGAACCCGGCCGCGCCCGCGCGCAGGGCCTCGAAGACGTACTCGTCGAAGCCGTAGTTGGTCAGGATGACGACGTGCACCGCGGTCAGCGCCGGCTCCGCGGCGATGCGCCGGGTCGCCTCGATGCCGTCGACGCCCGGCATCTGGACGTCGAGCAGCGCGATGTCCGGCCGGTGTTCGAGGGCGAGCCGCACCGCCTCGCCGCCGTCACCCGCCTCGGCCACCACCTCGATGTCGGCTTCGACGTCGAGGAGCGCGCGGAACCCGCTGCGGATGAGCGGCTGGTCGTCGGCCAGCAGGACGCGGATCACGCGGGGTCCACCGGGAGCTCGGCCTGCACGCTGAACCCGCCTTCGCGACGGGGCCCGGCCTGGAACCGGCCGCCCAGCGCCGTGACGCGCTCGCGCATCCCGGTCAGGCCGACGCCCGGGACACCGTCCACAGCGGACGTCCCGTCGTCGTCCACCCGGACGACCAGCGCGCCGGGCCGGTGGTCGATCCGGACCGACGCGGTGGCCGCGGCGGCGTGCCGGGCGACGTTCGTCAGTGACTCCTGCACGATCCGGTACGCGGTCCGGCCGACGGCGGCAGGCACGGCGTCCTGCTCGCCTTCGACGGTCAGCTGCGCGTCGAGGCCGGTGGTCCGGGCGCGGCGCACGAGCTCGGGGACGTCGTCGAGCCCGCGCGGCGGGTCCCTGTCGTCGTCGCGCAACGCCTCCAGGGTCGCGCGCAGCTCCCGGGTCGCCTCGCGGCCGGCTTCGCGGATCGCCAGCAGCGCTTCCGGCACGTCTTCGCCGCGCTTGCGGGCCAGGTGGACGGCGACTTCCGCCTGCACCTTGATGACGGAGATCTGGTGGGTAAGGGAATCGTGCAGCTCCCGCGCGATGTGCAGCCGTTCCTCGTCCGCTCGCCGCCGCGCGGTTTCTTCGCGGGTGCGCTCGGCTTCGTCGGCCCGGCGCTCGGCCTGGCGCAACGCCTCCCCCGCCGCGCCGGCCGCGATCAGCCACGCCAGCTGGAGGACGTCCCGCGACTGCGTGAACGCCGCGCCGGTGCCGGACACGCCGGAAGCCAGGAGGGCCAGCGGAACCGCGATCAGCATCAGCACCGAAGCGACGATCGCGGCGACCCGGTGTCCCGCCCGGACGGCGGCGTACACGGCGAAGAGGTAGGCGACGACGGGCACTTCGAAGCCGGCGAACTGGTAGGCGAGGGCGCAGACGGCGGTCGCGGCCAACACGGCGACGGGCGCCCGGCGGCGCGCGGCGAGTGCCAGCCCGCCGGCCGCCAGCGCCGCGTACCCGAGCACGTCGAGGTCCGGGCTCCGGTGCGGACCGGACAGCCCGGCGACCACCAGCGCCACCGCCACCCCGGCGGCGACCACCCCGTCGACGACCTGCGCACGGCTCACCCCTGAACCCTAACCGGGGCGGGGCGCGGCGAAATCCCGCGTGAAGAGCAGTTCCTGGCTACTGCGCCTGCGGTAGTCCCCCGCTTCCTGCGGCGCTCGCGGCAGCACGAAGTGCCTCCTCGCGCACGACGACGGGCACGGGGTCCGGCGGCGATGCTCGCGGCGTCCGATCCGGATCCTGGAGGAGCACCTCATGAACGTCCACGTTGTCGCCGCCGTCAGCTCCTACGACCTGACGCCCGGACGGCTCTGGTCCTTGATCGCCGTCGTCCTCGGCGTGGCGGGGATCGTCGCGGGTGGGCTGGCACTGGCCCGCGGCCGCGGAGCCGTCGTGGCACTGGCGGGCGGCCTCGCCTCGATCGTCATCGGCGGCTGGGTGGTGGCGGCCGCGAAGGGCGGGCCGGGCACCGGCTACGGGATCGTCGGCGGTTACGTGGACCTCGTGATCGGCACGGTCGCGCTCGTCCTCGGCGGGCTGTCGGTGGCGCGCTCACGCGGTTTTGTCGGTGGTCGCCGCTAGCGTCTCGGGCATGTTCGAAATCGACTTCGCCGAGTTCCCGTCCACGTCCGCCGAGGCGTCCGGGCGGTTCTTCGAGCGCGCGTTCGGCTGGGCGGTGACACCGTACGGCCCGGACTACACCGACGTCCGGGCCGCCGGCCTCACGCTGGGCTTCCAAGCGGATGCGGCCGAACAGCCACGCGCACCGCTGGTCACGATCCGCACGGACGACCTGGCCGCCGCCCGCGAGTCGGTGGAGGCCGCGGGCGGCGTGGTGACCAAGGAGCCGTTCGCCTTCCCGGGCGGCCGCCGGTTCCACTTCCGCGAGCCCGGCGGGAGCGAACTGGCGGTGTGGTCACGGGACTAGCACCGCCGGCTCCAGGTAACCGGCCGCCCCGCCGCCGTAGAACGCCGCGGGGTCGGCTTCCGCGGTCGGCAGGCCGAGCGCGAACCGCGTCACCAGGTCCGGGTTCGCGATGAAGTGCCGCGCGTACGACACGGCATCCGCGATGCCCGCTTCGATCACCGCGTCACCCGTCTCGCGGTCGAAACCGTTGTTCACGATGAGGAGGCCGTCGAACAAATCCCGATAGCGAGCGAAAGCCGCGAAGTCCGGTCCGCTGTCGGGCCCCCGCAGGTGCAGGTAGTCCGCGGCGAGGCCGGCGACGAGTTCGTCGTACTCGGCGCGGAGTGCATCGTCCACAGTGAACAGTCCGCCGGTCCACCACGGGCTGAGCCGGACGCCGACACGGCCGTGGGCGGCGGCCGCGGCGACGACCTCGGTGAGCAGCCGCCGCCGGTTGGCCGTCGAGCCGCCGTAGGCGTCGGTGCGGTGGTTGAGCCGCGGGTGCAGGAACTGGGCGAGCAGGTACACGCCGTTGGCCGCGATCTCGACGCCGTCGAAGCCGGCGCGGCGGGCGTTCTCCGCCGCCTTCCCGTAGTCCGCGACCGTCGCCCGGATTTCGGCAGGCCCGAGCTCGCGCGGGGTGCCCGTGCGGCACCGCCCGGAGGGCGGGTACACCGGCTCGTCCGGGTTCACCGCCGACGGCCCCGCCGGCCGGGCGCCGAGGAAGTGCGGGTGCGAAACCGCGCCGGTGTGCCACAGCTGCGCCACGATCCGGCCGCCGAGCGCGTGCACCACGTCCGTGACCTGCCGCCAGCCGTCGACCTGGGCTTCGGTGTACAACCCGGGAACGTCCGAGAAGCCGACAGCTTGCTCGCTCACCCAGGTGCCTTCGGCGACGACGAGCCCGGCGCCCGCGCGCTGCGCGTAGTAGGCGGCCTGCAGGTCGCCGGGCACTCCGCCGGGCACGCGCGCCCGGGTCGTCGGGGCCACGACGACCCGGTTCGGCAGGTGCCAGCCGTCCAGGTCGGCAGGGGTCAGCAAGCTCATCCGGTCACCTCCGGTCGCGGGGATGCGTCGAGGAGGCGACGGTGGCGGCGAGCGAAAGGTGACCGATGGACGACCTGGCGGCGGAGTTCGAAGCGGAACGCGGCCGGTTGCGCGGGCTCGCGTACCGGCTGCTCGGCTCGGCGGCCGAGGCGGACGACGCCGTGCAGGAAGCCTGGCTGCGGCTGAACCGGGTGGAGTCGGTGGACAACCTGGCGGCCTGGCTGACGACGGTCGTCTCGCGCGTCTGCCTCGACGTCCTGCGTGCGCGGAAAACCCGTCGCGAGGAGCCGTTCGAGGTGTTCCCGGAGCCGGTCGCCGCGGCCGATCCGGCGGAGGAGGCCGCGCTCGCCGACTCGGTGGGCCGCGCGCTGCTCGTCGTGCTCGACGCGCTCGGCCCGGCCGAGCGGATCGCGTTCGTGCTGCACGACCTGTTCGCGGTGCCGTTCGACCGGATCGCCCCGGTGCTGGACCGCACGCCGGTGGCGGCGAAGAAGCTGGCCAGCCGGGCGCGGCAGCGGGTCCGCGGTACTTCGCCGGTGCCGCCGGCCGACCTGGCCCGGCACCGCCGGGTGGTCGACGCGTTCCTGGCCGCGGCCCGCGGCGGCGACCTCGCCGAACTGCTCGACGTGCTGGCCCCGGACGTCGTCCGCCGCGCCGACGCGGCCGCGCTGCCGGTGGGCGCGCCGCTCGAGGTGCGCGGCGCCCGCGCGGTGGCCGAGGGGACCCAGGTGTTCGGCAAGCGGGCCCGGTTCGCCGAAGCGGCGCTGGTCGACGGCAGGGTCGGCGTCGTCGTGGCGCCGCGCGGACGGCTCGTGCTCGCGCTGGCCGTGACGGTCGAGGGCGAGCGGGTGGCGGCGTACGAGGTGATCGCCGAGCCCGCCCGCCTGGCCGCGCTGCACGTCACGCTCTTCAGCATCAATCACTCGAACAAGTGATCGATGCGACCTTGACAGCTCTCGGCGACAAGGACACGATGAACACGTGTTCATGAACGAGTGTTCACAACGAGAGGGCTGGGAATGACCGAGATCGTCAACACCGCACAGGCCGAGGCCTGGAACGGCTACGAGGGTGCGCACTGGGCGGCGCACGCGGATCGCTACGACGCCGTGAACGGCGGCTTTAACGGCTATCTGCTCGATCGGGTGGGTGCGGGTGACCGCGTGCTCGACATCGGGTGCGGCAACGGCCAGCTCACCCGGCTCGCCGCGGCTCGCGCCCGGTCGGCGATCGGCGTCGACCTGTCCGAGCCGATGCTCGCGACCGCGCGGGAGCGAGCGGCCTCGGTGCCGAACGTGGCGTTCGAGCAGGGTGACGTCCAGGTCCACCCGTTCGCCGATGGCGGGTTCGACCTGGCGCTCAGCCGGTTCGGCGTGATGTTCTTCGCCGACCCGGTGGCGGCGTTCGACAACGTCCGGCGGGCGCTGGCCCCCGGCGGGCGGCTCGCGTTCCTGTGCATGACCGCCCTTTCCGGGACCGACCTCGGCCGGGTGTTCGGCGCGATGGCGGCCTACCTGCCGCAGCCGACCGGGCCGGACGGCAGCGGGCCGACGTCGTTCGCGGACCCGGACCGGACCCGGGCGGTGCTGGCCGAAGCCGGCTTCGAGGACGTGGTGTGCACCCGCGTCGAGGCCGACCAGGTCTGGGGCCGGGACGTCCCCGACGCGGCGCGGTTCATCGCGGAGTGGGGGCCGGTCCGCCACCACCTGGGCCTGGTCGACAGCGCGCGGGCGGCCAAGGCGACCGAGGCACTCGCCATGGCGCTCGAGCGGTTCGCGGGTCCCGACGCCGTCCGGCTGCGCGGCACGGCGTGGCTGGTCACGGGAAGGAGGCCGTAGCGCGGCGCCCGTACGATGGCGGTGATGTCACCGAGGAAAGCCGCCGCCCAGCGGGACGGGCAGTCACTGCACGACCTGCTGCTCGAGACCGCGCGGAAGATGATCGCCACCCACGGGACGACCGGGATGACCGTGCGCGAGATCGCGCGCATGGCGGGCGTCGCCGACGGCGTGCTCTACAACCACTTCTCCGACAAGGAGGAGCTGGTGGCCCGGGCCTTGCTGGAGCACGTGCGCGCGACGGAGGCGGAGCTGGGCGAGCTGCCGGTGGCCGGCGAAGGCACCCTGACCGGGAACCTCCGCCGCCACCTGGAGTTCGGCCTGGCGCTGCACAAGGTGCTGGTGCCGGCCTTCAGCGGCCTGGTCGCACAGCCGAGGGTGCTGGAGCGGTTCGCGGAGATCAGCGAGCGGTCCGGCTACTGGCGCGACAGGCTGGTGGCGTACCTCGAGGCGGAACGAGCGCTGGGTCGCCTGCGCGTCGAGTCCGAAGTGGACGCCACGGCCGCCATGCTGGTCGGCTACTGCCACGCCTCGGTGCTGACGGCGGTCTTCCCGCACACCGCGCCCCTCGACCCACCCCCGGTGGACGCGGTGGTGAGCGCCGCACTGCACGGCATCGCCCCGGCCGACCCGGAACCGCCGGCCACCGGGACCTGACGGCGGTGTCCCGGGAGCCGGGACACCGGCCGCCCGGGCCGCGGGTCGCGACCGGGCGGGGCGCCCCGCCTGGATGTGATGTTCAGGGACGTTGTCCCGAGTTGAGGTGCCTCGTGACGGCCCGTCGTGCAGACAGGTGAAGGCGTCCGGTTGAGAAGTGGAGCTGCCTAGGAACCGTTTCACCAACCGGAGGCCTTCGTGCCCTACCCCAACGCCACGCTGACCCCACGCACCCGGCTACGACTGGTCGCCTGATCGTCGAACAGGGCTGGCCGCACTCCCCAGCAGCGAGAATGGTCATGGTCGCAACCAAGACCGCCGCAAAGTGGGCGCAGCGCTACCGGGTCGAGGGCGCGGCCGGCCCCACCACAACCCGACCCGCACACCCGGGCAGCTGGTGCGGGCTGATGCGCGGTTGCGGTGGCGGCAGCGGCTGGGTCCCGTCCAGATCGCCGGCCGACTCGGCCCGCCCGCCTCGACCGTGCATGCGGTGCTGGTGCGGTGCCGGATCAACCGGCTCACCCGCCTCGACCGGGTCACCGGCGAACCCTTGCGCCGCTACGAACCCGAAACGGACCCGGCCCTACCGGCACCGGCGGCAAACCGCCCATCACCCGCCCGACCAACCTCCCTGGACATCACACCTAGATCATCGGGTTGCCGCTCGCCGTCGACTCCGGAACCTCCTGCACCACGTCCCAGTGCTCGACGATCCGGCCGTCGCGCACCCGCATCACGTCCGCGATCGCGCTGCCACGCGAACCGGGCGTCAGGCGGAGGAGGCTGTGCGTGCAGACGAGGTCGTCCTCGGCGATCACCCGGCGCACGTCCAGGCTGAGCTCCGGGAACCGGGCCACGAACCCGGCCAGGTAGCGAGCCGAGGCCGCCGCGCTCGCCGGGGCGTGCGGGTTGTGCTGGATGTAGCTTTCACCGACGTGCTCGGCGAAGGCGTCGGCCGGGCGCTTCTCGGTGAAGGCCAGCCGGAGGAAGTCCAGGACCACTTCCTTGTTGCGCTGTGCATCCGTCATGCGTCGTCCGTCCTTTGTGGAGTTATCGACACCAACCCCACCATGCGCGAATCAGAAAGGGAAAGACCTGTGGACTCTGCCGCGATACTCTCCCGGTATGGACGATGTCGAGGTCCGTGAGCTGCGGTACTTCCGCGCGGTCGCCGAAGAGCTGAACTTCTCCCGTGCCGCCGAGCGGCTGGGGATGGCGCAGCCACCGTTGTCCCGCGCGATCCGGCTGCTGGAGCGGCGGCTCGGGGTGCAGCTGTTCGAACGCACCAGCCGGCACGTCTCGCTGACGCCGGCCGGGGCCGTCCTCTTCGCCGAGTCGGCGAAGGCGCTGGATGCCGTCACCGCGGCGGTCCGGCGCACGCGGCGGGCGGCGCAGCGGACGCCGGCGCTCGTCGTCACCGCGAAGCCGGGGGTCGCCACCGATCTGCTGCGGCGGATCGCCGACGCGCACCCGGATCCGGTCGACGTGCGGGTCAGCGGGTTCGGCGAACAGACCGAGATGCTGCGGGACGGGCGGGCCGACGTGGCCGTGCTCGGCTGCCAGGGCGGCACCCACCACGGGCTCGACGTCGAGGTGCTGTTCAGCGAACCGCGGGTGGCCGCGCTGCCGTCGGACCACGAGCTCGCCGGCCGGGCCGTGCTGACCTGTGCCGACTTCGCCGGGCAGCCGACGCCGTGCTGGCCGCTGTCCTCGGCCGCGGACCGGGCCTACTGGTCCGGGCAGGACGTGACCGGCGGGCCGGTGACGCCGGGGCCGATCGTGCACGACAGCGCCCAGCTGCTGGAAACCGTCGCGCTCGGACAGGCCATCGCGCTGCTGCCCGCGTCGGTTGCCGAGCTGCGGTCGCGGGACGACGTCGTCTACCGGCCGGTCGTCGACGCGACGCCGTACTCGCTGGCCGTTGCGTGGCCGGCCGGGGCGCGGGACGTGCGGATCGCGCGGTTCGTGCGCACGGCCGTCGAGGTCAGCGAAGCACTACCTCGACCGGGAGCTGTTCCGGCGGGGTGACCGTGTGGATGACCGGCGGCACCCGGACGTCGTCGGCCTGGAACGCCGTCCGCAGCTGGTCGACGTCCGCGCCGGTCATCAGCTCGGCGAGCTCGTCGGCGCGGGCGAGGGTGGCCGGGGCGAGTTCCACGGTGTCGTCGAGCGCGCCCCAGATGTCCCACTGGAGCATCTCGTGCTTGTTGAGCGCGGCGAGGTCGCGCACGATGTTCTGCCACGCGTACGGGATCCCGCGCAGGAACGGCACGTCGAGGTCCGGGTTGACGACCAGCAGGGCCGGGTCGAGCTCGCCCGCGCGGACCGCGGTCCACGCCTCGGCGCCGGTGCGGAAGCGGTCGCGGGGGACGTCGAGGAGGTCGAACTCGACGTCGTCCACCGGGTCGCGGAAGCCGGGTGGCAGCTGGGCTTCGACCAGACGCCAGCCGTCGGCGGTGCGGACCTCGGCGACGACGTGGTCGAGGTACCAGCCGGGCATCAGGTAGCTGGCGACCCCGACACGGGCGCGGGCCGGAATACCGTGGTGGCGCGCCATCGAGATGAACAGGAGCGTGAAGTCGCGGCAGCAGCCGACGATCCGGTGCAGCGGCGGCCGCGGCGCGCCGGGCGGTGCCGGGTCGAGCTCGCGCAGGCGGGCCCACATGTCCGCGGCGTACCGCAGGGTGATCTCGTCGTTGCGGGCCGCCGGGAACCCGTGTTCGGTGATGGGGCCGGAACCCCAGTAGTGGAACACCAGCTGGGTTGCCGCTTCGCGCAGCGCGGCCACGTCGGCCGGGGTGGCGTCGAGCCAGTCCGCGTGCGGGCCCGGATCGGAGAAACGGCTGTGGCTGACGTAGAAGTCGTCCATAGCCTGTGAAGCTATCCGGATTTCAGGCAGATTGAACAGCCAGTTCGCCGCGGAACGTCGAGCGGTACGCGCTCGGTGACACCCCGAGCGCCGCCTGGAAGTGCTGGCGCAGCGAGGCCGCCGTGCCGAAACCGGCTTCCGTGGCGACGCGGTCGACCGGGAGGTCCGACTCCTCGAGGAGCTGGCGGGCGCGCTCGACCCGTTGCTGCGTCAGCCACTGCAGGGCCGAGATGCCGACCTCCTCGCGGAAGCGGCGGGTGAACGTGCGCGTGCTCATCGCCTCGCGGGCGGCGAGCTCGCGCAGGGTCAGCGGCCGGTGCAGGTTCTCCAGGGCCCAGGCCCGGGCCTCCTTGGTCGAGGACGTGCGGGGCTCCGGGACCGGCCGGCGGACGAACTGGGCCTGGCCGCCTTCGCGGTGCGGGGACACCACCGTGCCGCGGGCGACCTCGTTGGCCACCGCCGCGCCGTGGTCGCGGCGGATCATGTGCAGCACCAGGTCGATGCCGGCCGCGACGCCCGCCGAGGTCAGGACGTCGCCGTCGTCGGTGTAGAGCACGCACGGGTCGACCTCGACCTCGGGGAACCGGTCCTGCAGGTCCTGGGCCGAGCGCCAGTGGGTGGTAGCGCGGCGGCCGTCGAGCAGACCGGCCGCAGCGAGTACGAACGCCCCGGTGCAGATGGACGCGATGCGGGCGTCCGGCCGGATGCGCTCCAGGGCGGCCTTGAGCGGCGGGGTCAGCACCCGGGCCAACGGCTCGTACTCGACCCGGGACGCCGGGACGATCACCGTGTCGGCCTCGGCGAGCACCTCGGGGCCGCGCTCGACCGGGATGGTGACGTCCGTGTCCGTGCGGACCGGGCCGGGTTCGAGGGTGCAGGTCACCACCTCGTACAGCGGCTCGCCGGCCGCCGAGCGGGCCTGGCCGAACAGGCGGTGGACGATGCCCAGCTCGATCACCAGCATGCCGTGGCGGACCAGGACGGCGACGTGGTGACGGTTCGGGTGCACGAATTCGGCCATGGCTCGATTCTTGCACATGCTGGCCATCGGGCCACTCGAATCGGGCCGGGTGGCCGCGTGATCATCGGGATATGAACGAGTTGTGGGTTTTCGCGCATCCCGAGCCGCGTTCGCTGAGCGGGGCCCTCCGTGACGACGGGCTCCGGACGCTGCGGGCGCTCGGTCACGACGTCCGGGAATCGGACCTGTACGCCATGAAGTGGAACCCGGTGGTCGACGCCGCCGACTTCGGAGCCGAAGCCGGGGACGGGCGGCTGGTCGTCGGGGCGACGTCGGCGCGGGCGCACGCGCACGGCGAGCTGAGCGCGGACATCGTGGCCGAGCAGGAAAAACTGCTCTGGGCGGACACGGTCGTCGTGCAGTTCCCGCTGTGGTGGTACGGCCTGCCGGCCATCCTGAAGGGCTGGTTCGACCGCGTTTTCGTGAAGGGCTTCGGGTACGGGGTCCGCGCTGAGGACGGCCGAACGCTGCGCTACGGCGAAGGCCGGCTCGCGGGCAAGCGCGCGGTCGTGGTGCTCACCGCGGGTGCCCGCGAGCCGGCCATGGGGCCGCGCGGGGTGAACGGCGCACTGGACGAGGTCCTCTTCCCGCTCCAGCACGGAACGCTCTTCTACGCCGGGATGTCGGTGCTGCCCCCGGTCGCGGTCCACGGGGCGGATCGCGTGCCGGACGCCGAGTTCGCCGCCGCGCGAGAACGACTTCGCGAGCGGCTGCGGACGCTGGAAACCGCCGAGCCCATCCCGTTCCGCACGCAGAACGGCGGCGACTACGACGAGGACCTCGTCCTGCGCCCCGACCGCGCGCCGGGGGTCACGGGCCTGGGTGCTCACCTCGCGTGGCCAGAGTGAGGCCGCGCCCGCCCGGCGCAGGCGTCCACCTCAGGCAGGCAGCGTCAAGCGCTGCCCCAGTCCCCCGTCCACCGGGAGATCCGCGCCGGTGGTGAACGTCGCCTCGAAGGCCAGGAACAACACCGCCGCCGCGACCTCCTCGACCGTTGCGTGGCGCTTCAGCGGCGTTGTCTCGTCGCCGATTGCCTTGAACTCGGCCAAGACCGCTTCCGGCACTCCGGTCACACCCATCGTCGGCGTGTCGGTGTAGCCGGGGCTGACCACGTTGACCCGGATCCCTCGCGGGGCCAGCTCGGCCGCGTACGTGCGGGCAAACGAGCGCACCGCCGCCTTCGCCGCCGAATACAGGCCCATTCCGGCGATGCCCGCCTCGGCCGCGACCGAGGTCGTGAACACGAACGAACCGCCGGGGCGGACCAGCGGGGCGAGGCGGCGGGCCGTGAAGTACGCGCCCTTGGTGTTGACGTCGAACGTGCGGTCGTAGAGCTCCGGCGTCGCGGCCTCGTACGGCGTCAGCGTCGAGAACCCGACGTTGACGAACACCAGGTCCAGCTCTCCGAGCGTGTCCGCGGCCACCGTTCCCAGCGACTCGACGTCGTCCAAGCGAGCCGCGTCCGACGACAGCAGGTGTGCCTTGCCCGGCAGCGTCCCCTCCAGCGGTGTGACGTCCCGGCCGGTCAGCAGCACCTCCGCGCCGCCGTCGAGCAGGGCGCGGACCACCGCCAGCCCCATGCCGTGCGTGCCGCCGGTGACCACGGCCTTCTTCCCCTGGTACTTCACCGGATCTCCTCGATGACGCTGGCGATCGCGTGCGAGCCGTGGCCCGCCGCGACCGCTCGGTCGAACAACTCGCGCAGCACGGCCGGCACCGCCGTGCTGATGCCCTGGGCGCGGCTCGTCTCGACCAGCAAGGCGAGACCGGCCGCGTTGATGTCCAAAGCGGACACGTCCGTCTCGTAGTCCCCGCTGGCGACCTGCTCGCCGATGCCGGGCAGGAACCCGCCGACCGCCGACTGCCACACCGACGCCATCGGCGCGAACTGCTCCGGCGTGACGCCCTCGGTCCCGACCAGCGCCAGCGCGTGCAGGTAGCCGGCCATGGTCGACCACATCATGCCGAGCAGCGCCAGGTCGTACAGCGCCGCCAGCCCGGCGTCCTCGCCGACGAACACCGGCGTCCCCAGCACTTCGAGCAGTTCGCGCTGCGCCGCGAACGCCGGTTCGGAGCCGCTGTAGAGGACCTGCGCCGACGGCGTCCCGATGCCCTGCGGGACCGCCATGATCACGCCGTCCACGTAGTCGATGCCCTCGGACGCCGCCCACTTGGCGACGCCACGAGCTTGCTCCGGCGTCCCGGACGTGAGGTTGACGAGCACCTTCGGTGCCGCCGCCTCGAGCACCGGCTGCTGACTGTCGTATGTGGACAGACAGCTGATGACGACGCCCGCCGAAGCCGCTTCCGCGGGCGTGGCCGCGAGCTTGGCGCCGCGGTCGACCAGCGGTCCCGCCTTGAGCGGCGACCGGTTCCACACCGAGACGTCGTACCCCGCCCCCAAGAGCGCCCCGGCGAGGGCGGCGCCCATCCGCCCCAGGCCGAGCACGCCCACCTGTTTCCTGCTTTCTCCCATGGGTTCCATGCTGCGGGCGCGCTTTACACTGAACAAGTACCGACTAATAAGTCAGGTACCCACCAAAACGTAAGGAACCTGGATGCAGCCTCGAACGTACCGCTGCGGGTTGGACGCGGCCGTCGACGTCATCGGCGGCCGGTGGAAGGCGCTGATCCTCTGGGCGCTGCACGCCGAGCCGCTGCGGTTCGGCGAGCTGAAGCGGAAGGTGGCAGGCATCAGCGAAAAGATGCTGATCCAGGCCCTGCGCGAACTGGAAGCGGACGAAATCGTGCACCGCGAGGTGTTCCACGAGATCCCGCCCAAGGTCGAGTACTCGCTGACCGAGCTGGGTCAGCGGCTGAACACCGCGTTGCTGCCGCTGGGCGACTGGGGCGAGGAGAACATGGCCGGCATCGCGAAGCGCCGCGGCGTCACACCGGCACCACCGCATACGGCTTCAGCGTGATCGCGTTGCCCGCCTTGAGCGGCAGCTCCTCGATCAGCTTGCGCCACGGCAGGTACGGCAGCAGCCGGTAGTTCAGGTTGCGGAAGCGCAGCCACCCGCGCGTCGGCGGGACGAACCACTTCCCGTTGCCCTCGGCCAGCTTCTGGCAGGCGTCGACGAAGCCGCGCATCTCTTCGCGGTAGGCGCCGAACGCCGTCGGGTGGTCGCCGCCGGCGGCCGCGAGCTCGCCCGCGAGCACGTACGCGCCGACGATCGCCAGGCTCGTCCCCATCCCCGAGAGCGGCGCGGCGCAGTACGCGGCGTCGCCGACCAGCGCGACGCGCCCGCGCGCGTACGAGTCCAGCTTGATCTGGCTCGCCGAGTCGAAGTAGAAGTCCGGCGCTTCCCGCATGGCCTCGAGCAGCTTCGACGTCTCCCAGCCCGTGTCGCGGAACCGCTCTTCGACGATCCGGCGTTGCTGCGTGATGTCGCGGTAGTCGTAGTCGAGCCGGTCGGAGCCGAACCAGAACAGCGCCTTGGCTTCGGTGTTGCCCTTCGCGCTGTAGACCCCGACGGTCCGGTTCGGCTCGTTGTAGAACCGGCCGACGTGGTCGAGCCCGAGGTGGTTCGGCACCGTGCCGATGGCGACGTAGTAGCCGAGGTCGTGGCGGAACCGGGTCTCGTCGCCGAAGACCAGCGACCGCACGTTCGAGTGCAGCCCGTCGGCCCCGATGACCAGGTCGAACTCGCGCGGCTCGCCGTGGGCGAAGGTGACCGTGACGCCGTCGCCGTGCTCGGTGAGGCCGGTGATCGAGTCGCCGAAGACGTACTCGACGCCGTCCTTCGTCGCCTCGTACAGGATGCGGGCGAGGTCGCCGCGCAGGATCTCCAGCTCGCCGCTCTGGTAGGTCGACGGCGTGACGACCAGCGGCCGGTCGTCACTGTCCACATAGGTCACATCGCCCATCCGGGTCGCGGCCGCTTCGACCGCGCCCAGCAGGCCCATCCGGTCGAGGACCTGCAGTGACGCGCCGCGGAAGTCGACCGCGTAGCCGCCGTCGCGCAGCTCGGGAGCGCGCTCGACGACCGTCGGGGTGAAGCCGTGGCGGCGGAGCCAGAAGGCGAGGGCGGGGCCGGCGACGCTCGCGCCGGAGATGAGGACTCGGTTGTTTCGCATGCCGAGAACGGTAACCCCGATTTGGGCGATCGCGCAAGACGATTGCCTAAGGCATTCGTGCTAGGCTGCGGACATGGGCAACAAAGAGTCACTGCTGGCCGCCGCGAAGCGCTGTCTGCACGAGAAGGGCTACGCCCGCACGACCGTGCGGGACCTGGCCTCGGCGGCGGACGTGAGCATGGCCGCGATCGGATACCACTTCGGCTCGCGGGAAGCCCTGCTCAACGCCGCCCTGATCGAGGCCAACGAGGAGTGGGGCGAGGCGTTGGCGAAAACCCTGCAGGTCGAGACGCCGCCGGAGGCGACCCCGGCCGAGCGGTTCGAGCTGATCTGGCAGCGCGTGATCGAGTCGTTCGGCGAGCACCGCAGGCTCTGGGCGATGACGTTCGAGGCCTACGCGCAGCCGGACCTCGACGAGAAGGTGCGCGCACAGCTGGCCGAGGCCCTCGAACTGGCCCGCCACGGCCTGGCGAACCTCTTCCAGGGCCTCGACGACGGCAGCGCCGAGGCCCGGGCCGTCGGCACGGTCCACCAGGCCCTGCTTTCGGGCGTGATGCTCCAGTGGCTGATCGACCCGGGCCACGCCCCCTCGGGCGCCGACCTGGTCCGCGGCCTGCGCCTGATCGCGAAGGACGTCCTGGCTTAGGCGGTGACGAGGTCCGCGCCGGCGAAGAACGACGGCGCGGCCGACGTCGCGTCGGCGTCCAGCAGTACGTCACCCGGGCGGCTGCCGTTGCCGAGCAGGACCCCGCCCCAGTTCATGCTCAGGTACTCCGCGCACAGCTCCAGCGTGCCGATCAGCGGCCGGGCCTCGCGCGCGGTCTCGCTCAAAACACTCACGCCCCACAGCGTCTTGCCGCGCATCCGCGGCTTGAACTCCACCGGCAGCCGCATCCAGCCCGACCAGTAGTCGAGGTAGAGCTTCACGCTCGCCGCCACCGAGTACCAGTACACCGGCGACACGATCACGATGTCCGTCGCGGCGAACGTCGCGTCCATCAGCAACTGCTCGTTCTCGCCCGGCGCCGGGTGCTCGCCGGCGCCGTGGCGGCGGTCCTCGAACGGCGGCAGCGGCACTTCCGGCAGCCGGATCCACCGCTGCTCGACGTCCTTGGGCAGCTCCTTGGCCGCCAGCCGGGCCAGCATTTCCGTGTTGCCCCCGGCCCGTGCGGCGCCCACCAGGAACAGGAAGCTGCGATCGCTCATGTCCACCCTCTCGATGTACTTGCATGTACATATAAATACTGTCCCTGGACTATCCTGGCGTCAAGAGGAGGCCGGAAGATGACCGTCGACGAACAGGCCTGGGGCCGCGTACTCGTGCTGCACGCCCGGATCGAGCAGGAACTCGCCAAAGCCCTGCAGCGCCGCCACGGGCTCGGGCTGTCCGAGTACCGCGCGCTCGGCAAGCTCGTCGCGGACCCCCGTGGCGAGCTGCGGATGCAGGAGCTCGCCGACGCGATCGGCCTCAACCAGAGCTCGGTCAGCCGGATGTGCGCCCGCCTCGAAGACGCCGGCCTGACCATCCGCGACCTGTGCGAAGACGACCGCCGCGGCGTCTACTCGGTGATCACCGACGCCGGCCGCAAGCGTTACGCCGAAACCGAGCCGACGTACAACGCCGTGCTGCGGACCGCGCTCGACAAGGCCGCGAGCGACCCGGAGCTCGCCACCGCCGTCTCCGCCGTCCGCGGCGCTTGACCCTTATATGCCTCAGTGGTTATATGCACGCATGGCCGCGAAACTGCAGACCGACGGTGAACGCCCGGTGCTCCGGCTGGAACGCCGGCTGAAGCACGCCCCGGAGAAGGTCTGGCACGCCATCACGGACCCGGCGGAGCTCGAGCACTGGTTCCCCGCGAAGGTCGACGTCGAACTGCGGGCCGGTGGCGCGATCCGGTTCACCTTCCCCGGCGAGGACAGCGCGACGACCGGGCGGGTCCTCACCGCCGACCCGCCGCGCGAGTTCGCCTTCGTCTGGAACGACGACACCCTGCGGTGGCTGATCTCCCCCGACGGCGACGGCAGCCTCCTGGAGTTCACCCAGACCTTCGGCCGCGGCGACCCGGCGATCGCGAAGCTCGCCGGAGCCCGCACCGCGGCCGGCTGGGACGTCTGCCTCGACGCGCTCGCCGCGCGGCTGGCCGGACGGGTCTTCGAGCAGCCGCGGGAGTGGCACGGCCGGATGGCGTCCTATGTGGACGAATTCGGCCTCGGCGAGGGCGAGGTCCTCGACGACGGCACCATCCGCTTCCGCCGTGACCTCGGCTGGAAACCGGTCGGCGAGCTCCGGCCGCTGCTGCCCGACGAACCCGGCTGGGAGCTGGTCCACGACCCGCTCGAAGGCACCCGCGTCGAGTTCACCGAGGCGGCGGGCGACGACGTGCCGGCCCAGCTGGCCCGGCGGCACGAGCAGCTGGACCGGCTGTTCGCCGCCGGCCACGGCGTCGAGCTGCCCGAGTGGCCGCCGGAGCGCGTCGAAGCCGTGCGGAAGCACTACTCCACGGGTCCTACCGAGGGCTGACGCGCGGCTCGGAGTTCGGCGTTACGTTCGGTTCATGCGCTTTCGCGTCGTCCTGGACGTCCTCGCCGTCCTCGTGCTGACCCTGGGGGCCGGCGGCAACCTCGCCGCCGGCGCGTGGTCGCTGCCGCCGTGGCTGCCCGCCTGGCTCGGGTGGACGATCCTCGTGCTGAGCGTCGGGCCGATCGTGCTCCGGCGCTGGTGGCCTCGGCCGGCGTACGTCCTGTCGCTGGTGACGACCGCGGCGGCGGTGCCGATCGGCGGGCCGGTGCTGGCGATCTCCGTGGTGGCCGCGGGCTGCGCGCTGTACACGTTCGTCGTGGCCCGGGGCAGCCGGGCGGCCCGGATCGGCTTCGGGGCCGGACTGGCCGGCGTCGGCCTGGTCGGCATCGCGGTGCCGAACCCGAGCACGGCGACGACGGTGAACTTCGGCGCGTCGGCGCTGATCGTCGGGTTCGCGCTCGGCATCGCCGTCCACGGCCGCCGTGAGCACGCCGCGATCGAGCGGGAAACCCATGCGCAGCAAGCGGTTTCGGCGGAGCGGCTGCGGATCGCCCGGGAGATGCACGACGTCGTCGCGCACAGCATGAGCCTGATCGCGGTGAAGGCGGCGGTCGGCAACCACGTCGCACTGGAGCAGCCGGACCAGGCCCGTGACGCGCTGCGCGTCATCGAAGACACCAGCCGCGAGACGCTGGCCGAGCTGCGGCGCATGCTCGGCGTGCTGCGCGACGGCACCGGCGTCCCGGCCCTGGCGCCCGCGCCGTCGCTCGACGACCTGCGCGCGCTCGCCGAACGCGCGCAGCAGGCGGGGCCGGCCGTCGAGCTCGTCGTCGACGGCCTCACCGAGCTCCCGGGCGGCGTCGGCCAGTCGGTGTACCGGATCGTGCAGGAGGCACTGACCAATGTGGTCAAGCACGCGGGCGCGGCGACGTGCCGCGTCCACGTCACCGGCGGCGACGGCGAGGTGGTCATCGAGGTCCTCGACGACGGCCGCGGCGGCCCGGCGACCCCGGGCCACGGGTTGATCGGGATGCGCGAACGGGTCGCGGTCTACGACGGCGAGTTCTCCGCGGCGCCCGCCGAAACCGGCTTCCGCGTCCACGCGCGCCTCCCGTACGGAGAACCGGCGGCGGCCCGGTGACCCGCGTCCTGATCGCCGACGACCAGGCCCTGCTGCGCGGCAGCTTCCGGGTGCTGGTCGACAGCGCGCCGGGCCTCGAGGTCGTCGCCGAGGCGTCCGACGGCGCCGAAGCGGTGGCCCTGACCCGGGTGGAGCAGCCGGACGTCGTGCTCATGGACGTCCGGATGCCGGAGATGGACGGCATCGAGGCCACCCGCCGCATCTGCGCGGAGACCGACGTCCGCGTGCTGATGCTGACGACGTTCGACCTGGACGAGTACGTGTATTCGGCCCTGCGCGCGGGCGCGAGCGGCTTCCTGCTGAAGGACACCCGGCCGGCGGACCTCCTGGCGGCGATCGAAGTGGTGGCCGCGGGCGACGCGCTGCTGGCCCCCTCGGTGACGCGGCGCCTGGTGGCGGAGTTCGCCCGCCTGCCGTCGGGCCCGGTGACCCGGCTGGACGGGGTGACGGCCCGCGAGCAGGAGGTGCTGATGCTGATCGCGCGCGGGTTGTCGAACGACGAGATCGCCGCGCGGCTGCACCTGGGGATCGCGACGGTGAAGACCCACATCGGACGGCTGCTGCACAAGCTGGCGGCGCGCGACCGGGCCCAGCTGGTGATCGTGGCGTACGAGTCGGGACTGGTCCGCCCTACACCGCCCGGGTGAAGGGGGCGAACCGCAGCGAAGGGTCGCCGGGGGAGCCGAGCTTCGACGCGTGCAACCACACGACCCGGTCACGGCGGCCGCAATCGCTTGCGCGGTGATCGCGCGGCCCAGCCCACGCCCTTCGTAGCGCTGTGCGACCAGCACCATCTCCACGGACGTTGCCTACGCCACACGCCAAGTGACCGGCAAGTAGCTAAGCTCCCGTGGCATGAGCAGTGCGACGGAGCCGCTCGGGACGCCGCCCGAGGATGAACCGGACATCCACACCACGGCCGGCAAGCTGGCCGACCTGTACCGCCGTTACGACGAGGCGGTGCACGCGGGCTCGGCCCGCGCGGTGGAGAAACAGCACGCCAAGGGCAAGAAAACCGCCCGCGAACGCATCGAGCTGCTCCTCGACGAGAACTCCTTCGTCGAGCTCGACGAGCTGGCCCGGCACCGCTCGACCAACTTCGGCCAGGAGAAGAACCGGCCCTACGGCGACGGCGTCGTCACCGGGTACGGCACCGTCGACGGCCGCCCGGTGTGCGTGTTCAGCCAGGACGTCACCGTCTTCGGCGGCAGCCTCGGCGAGGTCTACGGCGAGAAGATCGTCAAGGTGATGGACCTGGCCATCAAGACCGGCCGCCCGATCATCGGCATCAACGAGGGCGGCGGCGCGCGCATCCAGGAGGGCGTCGTCTCGCTCGGCCTCTACGGCGAGATCTTCCGCCGCAACGTGCAGGCGTCCGGCGTCATCCCGCAGATCTCGCTGATCATGGGCGCCAACGCGGGCGGGCACGTCTACTCCCCCGCGCTGACCGACTTCATCGTGATGGTCGACGAGACCTCGCAGATGTTCATCACCGGCCCGGACGTCGTCAAGACGGTCACCGGCGAGGACGTCACCTTCGAGGAGCTCGGCGGCGGCCGCACCCACAACACGAAGTCCGGGGTCGCGCACTACCTCGGCTCCGACGACGAGGACGCCATCGCCTACGTCAAGGAACTGCTCTCCTACCTGCCGCAGAACAACCTGTCCGACGCGCCGGTGTTCGAGCCGCCGGCCGAGCGGCCCGGGTTCTTCGACGACGTCACCGACGCCGACCGCGAACTCGACACGATCATCCCGGACTCGCCGAACACCCCGTACGACATGCACGAGGTGATCACCCGCGTCGTCGACGACGGCGACTTCCTCGAGGTCCACGAGCTGTTCGCGCCGAACATCATCGTCGGCTTCGGCCGGGTCGACGGCCACAGCGTCGGCGTGGTGGCCAACCAGCCGACGCAGTTCGCCGGCTGCCTCGACATCGACGCGTCCGAGAAGGCCGCGCGGTTCGTCCGCACCTGCGACGCGTTCAACATCCCGGTGCTCACCTTCGTCGACGTCCCGGGCTTCCTCCCGGGCACCGACCAGGAGTGGAACGGCATCATCCGCCGCGGCGCGAAGCTGATCTACGCCTACGCGGAGGCGACGGTCCCGCTGGTCACGATCATCACGCGCAAAGCGTTCGGCGGCGCGTACGACGTCATGGGCTCGAAGCACCTCGGCGCGGACATCAACCTGGCCTGGCCGACCGCGCAGGTCGCGGTGATGGGTGCCCAGGGCGCGGCGAACATCGTGCACCGCAAGACCTTGGCGAACGCCGCCAACGAGGGCCGCGACGTCGACCAGCTCCGCGCGGAGCTGATCCAGGAGTACGAGGACACGCTGCTGAACCCGTACGCGGCGGCCGAGCGCGGGTACGTCGACTCGGTGATCGTGCCGGCGCACACCCGCGGGCACGTCGCGCGGGCGCTGTCCCTGCTGCGGAACAAGCGCGAGTCGCTGCCGCCCAAGAAGCACGGGAACATCCCGCTGTGAGCGACGCCGAAAAGCCCCTGCTGAGGGTGGTCCGCGGAAACCCGAGCGACGCCGAGCTGGCGGCGCTGACGGCGGTCGTCGCCGCGGCTTCGGTCGCGAAGGCGCCGGAGAAGCCGAAGCCGCGTACGTCGTGGTGGGGCGATCACGCAGCTTCGTTGCGTCGGCCGCTTCACCCCGGCGAAGGCGCTTGGCGCGCTTCGGGACTGCCTCAGGGCTGAAGGGCGTCGAGGAAGACCGTCGGGGCTTCGTTGTCCCGCACGATCGCGCCCAGCAGAGCCGCGAGCCGGTCGCGGTCCTGCGTGCTCAGGCCCGCGGCCAGCTCGTCGACGCGGCGGCACGTCGCCGCGTAGAAGTCCTCCGCCATTTCGCGGCCTTCGCCGGTCAGGACGACCTGGACGGCCCGGCGGTCGTCCGGGTCGGACTCGCGGCGGACCAGCCCGCGCCGGACCGCGCGGTCGACCAGGCCGGTCAGGCTCGATTTCTCGAGGCCGAGCGTCGCGCCGAGGTCGCCCATGCCGTACGGCCGGCCCATCAGCACGCACAGCAGCTGGCCCTGCTGCACGGTGAGCCCGTACTCGCGGGCGGACTCGGCGTAGACGGCGTTCACCAGGAACGACGCCCGCACGAGCCCGGCCACCACACCGAGGTCCGCCGCGCTTTTCCCCATCCGGTCAGCCTACGGCTTCCCGCACGGCGGGCACGATCTCCTCGGCCCACCGCGCGACGGCGGTCGCGTCGGGCGTGCTGCCGCCTGGCCCGAAGAGCACGAACCCGGCGGCGCCGTGCTCCAGCACGGCCCCGGTGAGCTCCTCGATCCACTGCGCGGGCGAGCCGCCGATCCAGCGCCCGTCGCCGGCGCGGGTCCTGGCGAGCGGCTCCGCCGTGATGCGGCCGGGGAAGTTGTAGACGGTGGCGATGTCGCCCGGCTCCCGCCCGGCGTCGACGGCGGCCTTGTCGATCAGCGGCCGCGAGGTCCGGTACCGCTCGCTGAGCCAGTCGGCGGCGTGGCCGGGCATCCAGCCGTCGGCCACCCGCCCGGTGACGGCGAGCGACTTCGGCCCGACGGATCCGGTCCACACCGGCGGCATCTCCTCTTCGGCGGGCACGAGGTCGGTGACCTGGTGGAACTCGCCGTCGAAGGTGACCGGTCCGCCGCCCCCGCCGAGCAGCTTGACCAGCCGGATGCCCTCTTCGAAGGCGCGGACGGCCTGCCCGGGCGTGAGCTTGGTGAAGCCGAGCCGCGCGATGTCGTCCCACAGCCCGCCGACACCCATGCCGAGCACGATCCGGCCGCCGGTCAGCGCGGACAGGCTGGTGATCGTGCGGGCGAGCATCGCCGCCGGGCGCGTCGGCAGGTTGGTGACGCTGACCAGGCCGGAGATCCGCTCGGTCCGGCCGAGCAGAACCCCGAGCTCGGCGTACGCGTCGAGCCGGTCGGCGTGGTACGGGTGATCGGAGACGGTGATCAGGTCGAGGCCACCCCGGTCGGCCTGACCGGCCAGCTCCAGGGTGCCGGGGACGGCGGTGACCGCGGTGGACACGCCGATGCCGAAGTACGTCATGATTCCTCCCAGTTAGTTCGCACTACGAACATAGCATAAGTAGTTCTTGATGCGAACTATCGAGACATCGGCGCGGTCGCGAGGAGGCGCCGGAAAACCAGTCGTGCCGACGCGGGCCGCTTGCTACCTTGGGTTCCGCCCGGTGCGACGGAGAAGGTTACTTCGGTGATCATTGGTTCGAATCCAAACCCGGCCACCTCGCGGTGGCCGGTCAACTCACCTTCTCCAGCCGAGAACTCGGGCACCCAACTTCACAGGCACTCCCGGTGCGAAGCCCGCGGTTACTTCTTGCTGTAAACGAGAACCCGCGGGCAGCGAAGATCTCGGGAGCCACGGCCACACCGGTGCCCGGTGCGCAGGCGAGGGTTACTTCCGCCTCCTAACGGGCAGGTCGGGGGTTCGAATCCCTCCCGGACCGCACACGGTCCGGTAGCTCAGTGGCCTAGAGCAGCTATGTACCTTCACCGACTTCGATCTCGGGCATCGCTGTGGCCGTGGCTCCCTCCAGGAAACCCAGGGGGAGTAATGAGCAAGTTCAACACCGCACGAGCGCCCGCCGCGACCTCTCCGGTCCGCAGCGAGGCCACGCCGTCCACCGTCACGCACGAGGGCGGTACCGGGTACCTGCGCGACACCAAGTCCGAGCTCTTCCTGCTCGCCGTCACGAACATGGTCGGCGAGCACACCTTCTACGAGTCCGCGGAGACCCGCGACACGCGGTACGCCGAGCTGGTCCGCAAGTCCACGTTGGACGATCCACAGTGGACCGCGCGGTTCCTGCGCTGGCTGCGCTCCGGCGCGCACCTGCGGACGGCGTCGCTCGTGGGCGCCGCCGAGTTCGCCAAGGCGCGGCGGGACGCCGGTCTCGACGGGCTGAGCCGTCAGGTCGTCGCCGACGTGCTGCAGCGGGCCGACGAGCCCGGTGAGCTGCTCGCCTACTGGACTTCCGTGCACGGCCGGGCCGTGCCGAAGCCGGTCAAGCGCGGTGTCGCCGATGCCGCGGCGAAGCTCTACGACGAGCGGTCCTTCGTCAAGTGGGACTCCGCCGCGCACGCCTTCCGGTTCGCCGACGTCCTCGAGCTGACCCACCCGGTCGGCGGGGGTGAGCTGTTCAAGCACATCCTCGACGAGCGGCACGACCGCGGCAACGCGATCCCGGAGTCCCTGGCGACCCTGCGCGCCCGCGCCGAGCTGATGAGCCGGCCCGTCGCCGACCGCCGGAAGCTCTTCGACCGGCCGGACGCCGCGGACGTGCTGCGGACCGCGGGCATGACGTGGGAGTCCGTCGCCGGGTGGCTGCAGGGTCCCCTCGACGCTCGCGTCTGGGAGGCGCTGATCCCGTCGATGGGCTTCATGGCTCAATTGCGGAACCTCCGCAACTTCGACGAGGCCGGCGTCTCGGACGCCGTCGCGGAGCGGGTGGCCGAGCGGCTCGCCAGTCCGGTTCAGGTCGCGAAGTCGCGGCAGCTGCCGATGCGGTTCCTCGCGGCGCACCGGGCCGCGCCGTCGCTGCGATGGGCGTGGGCGCTCGAGCGGGCGATCGGGCACGCGCTGGCCAACGTGCCCGCGCTCGGCGGCCGGACGCTCGTCCTCGTCGACACCTCGGCGTCGATGAACAGTCCCTTCAGCAAGGACGGCAGCCTGATGCGCTGGGACGCGGCCGCGGTCTTCGGCCTCGCACTCGCCCGGCGCTGCGCGAAGGCCGACGTCGTGTCGTTCTCGGACGGCTACTGGGACCGCAGCCAGGGCACCAAGGTGTTCAAGCTGCGCCGCGGTGGGTCGCTGCTGGGTGACGTCGAGCGGTGGAAGTCCGGCGGGTACTTCATCGGCGGCGGCACCGACACGGCGGGCGCGGTGAAGAAGCACTTCGCGAAGCACGACCGCGTCGTGATCCTCACCGACGAGCAGGCCGCGCACGGCGACGTCGGGCAGGCGGTGCCGGCGAACGTGCCGCTGTACACGTGGAACCTCGCGGGTTACCGGGCCGGCCACGCGCCGTCCGGCGGCGGGCACCGGCACACCTTCGGCGGCCTGACCGACCAGGCGTTCCGGATGATCCCGCTGCTCGAGCGGGGCAAGAACGCCGACTGGCCGTTCTGAGAGACGCCGTGAAGCCCCCATGACGAGATCATGGGGGCTTCACGCTGCGTACGGACCGTCACAGAACTGACCGTGGACCGCACACTAATCCACCCCGTATAGTCCACGTGGAATAAACGACCTGGAGGGATCGGGACCATGGCCTCGCCCAAGCTGACGCCACTCGGCATCGCCGTGCTGGAGCTGCTCCACGAGGGGCCGATGCACCCGTACGAGATGGCCCAGCTCATGCGCGAGCGGTACGTCCACATGCGGGTCAACGTGAAGGCGGGCTCGCTGTACCACACCGTGGAACGCCTGTGCCGCGACGGGCTCATCGAGGTCGTCGACACCCAGCGTGACGGCCGGCGGCCCGAACGAACCGTGTACGGCATGACGCAGACCGGGCTGGACGAGTTCACCCAGCGCGGCCGCGAGCTGCTCGGGGACCTCGCCACCGAGTTCCCCGCCTACCTGTCCGGGCTCGGCGTGATCGACGAACTGGGGCGCGACACCACGATCATCGAACTCGAGCACCGGATCACCCGGCTGCGCGCCGCGGTGGCCGCCGACGAGGCGGTGCTGCAGCAGCTGACCGAGGACGAAACACCGCCGATCTACTGGCTGGACTGGCGCTACCAGTGCGACCACCGGAAGTTCGAGCTCCGGTGGACCGAACGGCTCCTCGACGACCTGCGGTCCGGGCGAATCCCGTTCCAGGACAAGGAACAACCCAAGCTCACGCTCATCACCAGGGAAGACGACGATGAACGCAAGACAAGCTAACCCGTGGGCCGCGCTGGGCGCGCTGTGCCTCGGCTTCTTCATGATCCTGCTCGACACGACCATCGTGTCGATCGCGATCCCGACCATGCTGCGCGAACTGAACGCCGGGCTGAACTCAGTCGTCTGGGTGATCAGCGTCTACCTGCTCACCTACGCCGTGCCGATGCTGTTCACCAGCAGGCTCGGTGACCGGTTCGGCCCGAAGCGGGTGTTCCTCGCCGGGCTGGTCGTGTTCACCGGCGCGTCGCTGTGGTGCGGCCTGTCCGGCAACGTCGAGATGCTCATCGCCGCCCGCGCGGTGCAGGGCCTCGGCGCCGCGCTGATGACGCCGCAGACGCTGGCGTTCATCACGCACCTGTTCCCGCCGGCCAAGCGCGGCCCGGCGATGGGCATGTGGGGCGGTGTCGCCGGGCTGGCGACGATCGCCGGCCCGCTGCTCGGCGGGGTGCTGGTCGACCACTTCGGCTGGGAGTGGATCTTCTACGTCAACGTGCCGATCGGCGTGATCGCCGTCGTGCTGACGCTGCTGCTGGTGCCGGACTGGCAGCCGAAGCACGCGCACGCGTTCGACCTGCTGGGGATCTTCCTTTCGAGCGCGGCCCTGCTCTGCATCGTGTTCGGCGTCCAGAACGGCCAGCAGTACGACTGGGGCACGGTCTTCGGCGGCATCACGGTGTTCGAGATCATCGGGGCCGGCGTGGTGCTGATGATCGCGTTCCTGGTGTGGCAGCGGTTCAACAAGCGGGAGCCGCTGCTGCCGCTGCAGGTGTTCTCCAACCGGAACTTCTCGGCCGGGACGCTCACCGCGACCACCGTCGGCTTCGCGATGACCGGCATGTTCCTGCCGCTGGTCATCTACATCCAGTCGGTGCTCGGGCTGAGCCCGACCATGGGCGGCCTGCTCACCGCGCCGATGTCGCTGCTGTCCGGGATCATCGCGCCGTTCGTCGGGCGCGCGTCGGACAAGGTGAACGGCAAGTACCTGGTGATGTTCGGCCTGGCGGCACTCGCGGCCGGGCTCGGGATCATCGCGCTGCAGGCGACGCCGGACAGCAACCCGTGGACGTTCGTCCCGGCGCTGCTGGTGTGCGGCCTCGGCATCGGCTGCATCTTCTCGCCGATGAGCAACCTGACGATGGGCTCGATCAAGCCGCGGCTGGCCGGCACCGCGTCCGGCATCTTCAACACCGCGCGCCAGGTCGGCGGCGTGCTCGGCAGCGCGGCGATCGGCGTGCTGCTGCAGGCGCGGATCAGCGCGTCCATCGCGGACGAGGCCACGAAGGCGGCGGCCCAGCTGCCGGCGCAGTACCGGGCGCCGTTCGCCGACGGGATCGCGCACGCGGCGGCGAGCACGGGTGAGTTCGGCTCGGCGGGCGGCCCGTCGCCGATGCCGGGGCTGCCCGCGGAAATCGCCGCGCAGGCGGGGAAGCTGGCGTCCGAGGCGGTCCACAACGGACTGACCGACGCCGCCCGCGTGACGATGCTGCTGCCGATGGGCGTGCTCCTGCTCGGCGTCCTTTCCGCCGCGGTGCTGCAGCGGGTCAAGCCGCGCTGGGAGACCCCGGCCCCCGCGCCGGAGACGGCCGCGGCCTGAAACCGCGCAGACCCCCGTTCCGGTGTCGGGTGCCGGAGCGGGGGCCTGCACGGACCGCGGGAGCGGTGGCTAACGGGGGTAGGACAGGCCGAACCCGTACGGGAACAGGCCCTGCTTGCCGTCACCGGTGTTGACCGGTTCCTGGGAAGAGCTCGCCGGCCAGGTGAAGCTCAGTTTCCCGGTCGGGTTGTAGTCGCCGTAGAGCACGTCCGCGACGCCGGCGCCTTCCGAGCCCGGCAGCCAGGCGGCCACCAGCCCCTTGGCCGACGGCAGCTGCGCGGCGATGTCCAGCGGCCGCCCGGAGACGGTCACCACGACCAGCGGCACGCCCGAGGCCTTCAGCTTGCCGATGAGGGCGACGTCTTCGGCGTCGAGGCCGAGGCCGCCGGGCCGGTCTCCCTGCCCTTCGGCGTACGGCGTTTCGCCCACCACGGCGACCGCGACCTTGTAACCGGAGTCGATTCCGCTACCCGCACGGTCATAGGTCACCACCGTGCCTTTCCCGGCACCGGCCTTGATGCCGTCGAGGATCGTCGTGCCGGGGATCACCCGGGTCCCGCTCTGGCCCTGCCAGGTCAGGGTCCAGCCGCCCGCCTGGTTGCCGAGGTCGTTCGCGTTCTTGCCGGCCACGAAGATCCGGTTGTCCTGCTTGGCCAGCGGCAGCACGCCCTCGTTCTTGAGCAGCACCTGCGACTCGCGCACCGCCTGCCGCGCCACCGCGTGGTGGGCCGCGCTGCCGAAGTCGTTCTGCAGCGAGCGGTCGGTGTACGGGTGCTCGAACAGGCCCAGCTCGAACTTCTTCGTGAGGATCCGGCGGTTGGCGTCGTCGATGCGGGACATCGGGACGTGCCCGTTGAGGACTTCGGCCTTCAGCGTGCTGACGAACTTCAGGTAGTCGTTGGGGACCATCACCATGTCGATCCCGGCGTTGACGGCCTGGCTGACCTCGGCCGCGGTGAAGCCGGACCGGCCGTCGATCTGGTCGATGCCGTTCCAGTCGGAGACCACGTAGCCGGAGAAGCCCAGCTCCGTCTTGAGCAGGTCGGTGATCAGGAACTTGTTGCCGTGGTCCTTGACGCCGTTCCAGCTGTTGTAGCTGATCATCACCGAGCCGGCGCCGTGGGCGATCGCGGCCTGGAACGGTGGCAGGTGGATCTTCCGGAGCTCGTCGATGGTGATCTGGGTGTTGCCCTGGTCGACGCCGCCGGTGGTGCCGCCGTCGCCGATGAAGTGCTTCGCCGTGGCCATGATCGACGTCGTGTCGGCCAGCGAGGAGCCCTGCAGGCCTTCGATGATCACGGAGTTAGCGACGGCGTTGGCGGGGACCTCGCCGTAGGACTCGTACGTGCGGCCCCAGCGGTCGTCGCGGGCGACGCACAGGCAGGGCGCGAAGCCCCATTTGACGCCGGTGGCGGCGGACTCCCGGGCGGTGATCGCGCCGATCTGCTCGACCAGCTGCGGGTCGTTCGCGGCCCCGAGGCCGATGTTGTGCGGGAAGATCGTGGCGCCGGCGGCGTTGTTGTGGCCGTGCACGGTGTCGGAGCCGTAGACGATCGGGATGCCGAGGCCGGTCGAGGTCGCCGCCCGCTGGTAGGCGTCGATCATGTCCGCCCACGCCTGCGGGGTGTTCGGCGACGGTGTCGAACCGCCGCCGGAGAGGACGGACCCGAGCCGGGCGGCGGCGGCCTGAGCGGGGGTGGCGGCACCGCGCTCGCCTTCGGTCATCTGCCCGGCCTTGTCGTCGAGCGTCATCCGTGCCATCAGGTCCGTGACGCGGTCGGCCACCGAGGCGCGCGGGTCGCGGTACAGCGGCGTCGCGGCGGCGGACGCCATCGGGACGAGGGCCGTGCCCGCGAGCAGCAGGCCGGCCAGCGCAGTGGTTCGCAATGATCTCGTGGTGCGGAGGAGCGGCATCGGTCTCTCCGTGACAGTCCGTCGATCCATAAGTTGCGAGCCAAAACAAATTAACTCCCCTCCTTCGTGACGCCGGTCACAATTCAGTCACGACCGCCTGGTCAAGTAAGTTTCAGTCGTGCAGTTCGTCCTCGCCTCCCAGTCCCCCGCCCGCCTCGCCCTGCTGCGTTCCGCGGGCCTCGATCCCGCCGTGTTCGTCTCCGGCGTCGACGAGGACGCCGTCGCCGCCGCCCTCACCGACCCGTCGCCGTCCGAACTGGTCGCGGCCTTGGCCGCGGCCAAGGCCGAAGCGGTCATCGACCAGGTCGCCGCGGCCCACCCGGACGCCGTCGTCGTCGCCTGCGACTCGATGCTGAACATCGGCGGGCAGATGGTCGGCAAGCCCGGCTCGCCGGACATCGCGCGGCAGCGCTGGGCCGCGATGGCGGGGACATCCGGTGAACTGCTGACCGGGCACGCGGTCGTCCGGCTCGAAGGCGGGACCCGCACGAAGGAGACCAGCGGCTGGGAGTCGACCACCGTCCGGTTCGGCACGCCGACACCCGCGGAGATCGACGCCTACGTCGCCAGCGGCGAACCGCTCCACGTGGCCGGCGGCTTCACGATCGACGGTCTGGGCGGCTGGTTCGTCGAAGGGCTCGACGGCGGCCACACGAGCGTGATCGGGATCAGCCTGCCGCTGACGCGCCGGCTGCTGGCCGAGGTCGGCGTGAGTGTCGTGGATCTCTGGCGGCCTCCCGCATCCTGAGAAGGGCACCACACCTTCGGGTGATCCGGAAGAGTCCTCCCTTGCCTACCGTTCTCTTCACCAGGCAAGACTGGAAACTTTCGAGCACCGGAGTCGCCCCGTGTCTTTCGTACGGACATACACCAAGCCGCGGGTGTTCGCGGCCGCGGTTCTCGGCTCGCTCGTCGTCGGCGCCCTGCTGGGCGTCGTCGCGCGGCAGACCGAGGCCGGGTGGCTGACCGATCTCCTCGACCAGATCGGCACCATCTTCACGACGCTGCTGCAGATCGCGGTGATCCCGCTGGTCTTCACGGCGATCGTGGTCGGCATCAACAGCCTCCGCGGCCTCGGTGGCGGCCGCACCGCCGCCCGCCTCGGCGGCAAGACGGTGCTCTGGTTCGCCATCACCTCGTTCATCGCGTCGCTGATCGGCATCGCGGTCGGCCGGATCTTCGACCCGGGCGCCGGCGGGCTCGGCGGCGTCGAGGCCACGGCCAAGAACGCCGACAAGGCGGCGAAGAGCGTGGACCACTGGGGTTCGTGGGACGCCTTCGTCAACGGGCTGCTGCCGGAGAACTTCGTGAAAGCGTTCTCCGACGGCGAGACGCTGCAAGTGCTGTTCCTCGCGCTGGTCATCGGCGCGGCCGCCTACAGCCTGGGTGACCGCGCGAAGCCGTTCGTGGACTTCACGACGAGCGTGTTCGAGATCATCCAGCGCTACCTCGGCTGGATCGTCCGGCTCGCCCCGATCGGCATCATCGGCCTGATCGGCGCGGCCGTGTCGAACTACGGCGACGCGCTGTTCCGGCCGCTGTTCTCCACCACGCTCGCGGTGTACGTCGGCTGCCTGCTCGTCCTGTTCGTCGTCTACCCGATCCTGCTGCAGTTCGTGGCCAAGGTCAGCCCGCTGAAGTTCTTCGCGAAGGCGGGCACGGCGATCCAGTTCGCGTTCGCCTCGCAGTCCTCGGCCGCGACGCTGCCGCTGACCCGCCAGTCCGCGGTCAACCTCGGCGTCCAGCCGGCGTACGCGGCCTTCGCGACCCCGCTCGGCAGCGCGACCAAGATGGACGGCTGCGCGGCGGTGTTCCCGGCGATCGCGGCGATCTTCGTCGCCAACCTGGCCGGGGTGTCGCTGAACTTCTGGCAGTACGCGGGCATCGTCGTGGTCGCCGTGGTCGGCGCGCTGGCGACGGCCGGGACCACGGGCTGGCTGACGGCGTTCACGCTGACGACGTCGTTCATCGGCCTCGACGCCAAGCAGGTCGCGCTCGGCCTGGCGCTGATCTACTCGGTCAACCCGATCATGGACATGATCCGCACGGCGACGAACGTGGCAGGCCAGATCGTGGTGCCGACGATCGTGGCCCGCAGCGAGGGCCTGCTCGACGACGAGGTCCTCGACGCGCCGACCGACCGGCCGGAGCACAGCGACGACGGCTCGGCGGCCCGCCACACCGAACCCGCCCCCGCCTGACCCGCACGTCCGTGAAGGCCGCCTCGAATGTTCGAGGCGGCCTTCACGCGTGTCAGGAGGGACAGGCGCGCAGGTCGGCGCGGGTCAGGCGGATGTCCGGCCAGCCGCGCAGGTCCGACGGCGACGTCACCCGCCGCGTGCAGCCCAGCGACCGGCCCGACAGGTCGTACACCTCCCCCAGCACCGGGGCCGCCGCGCACTTCGGGGTGCCGGAGGCGGCGTCCGTGCAGTCGTGGCGGACCACGATCACGTCGGGGCTGGCGTCGGCCGTGACGTCGTAGAGCGAGAGCGTCCCGGCGTCGGCGTAGAACGGCTTGCCCGGGTCGCGCCACACTCCCCCGCTGCCGACGAGCAGTTCGCCGTACGCGGCCGTGCCGTCGTCACCGACGTCGCCGCGGACCAGGCAGGCCGGGGCCGGGCCGTCGATGCAGCGCAGCGAGTTCTGGTCGAGCCGCACGCCCAGCTGGGCGATCGACAGCTCGAACACCGTGCCCGGCTCGGGCCCGACGCGCAGGCGCGCCGATCCGCCCGCGGTGTCGGTCAGCAGCACCACCGGCGTGCCCCCGACGGTCACCGCCGCGAGCTGACGGCACGGATCGCCGCCGCAGGTCACCGCGGGTGCCACCGGCGGCGCGGCGGGTTCGGCCAGCCCCGGTGACGCCTCGGGCTGCGGCCGCAGCAGGAACACGGCGCCGATCGCGCCGACGGTGACCACCGCGGCCAGCACCGCGGTGAGCAGCGCCGACCGAGGCGTCCGCGCTGCCGTAGTCCGCATAAGGCAGAGCGTAAGCCGCTTCACGTGCGCGTGTCGGCAACGCCCCGTCGCGGTGTGGCCGGTTCAACCCGACGGGGTCACGCATAGCGGAGGGTATCCGTCTATGTTGTCCGGGTGACGAACCCGAACCTGCCGCCCGCCCTGTACCTCCCGACCGGCCCGGTCGACCCCGAAGCCGAAGGCGCGTCGATCGAGCTGCGCCGCACGCCGGACGGCCGCACCGCACTGGTCGCGTTCACCGCCCTGGACCGGCTGATCGACTGCTGCGGCGAGCACCAGCCGTGGGCGCTGGTGAACACCGAGCACCTGCCGAAGGTCCACAAAGCGAACCCGTACGACGTGATCGTGCTCGATTCGCCGCTGCCCGAGGAGCTCCGGCACCACCTCTGAGCGTGGTTCACCTCTCACTCAAGAGACTCCCGACGTCAGATCCGTAGACTTCCCAGATGCCGCGTGGGCGGTCAGCAATGCAGCTGTCGGACGCAGGAGGTGCGGGGTGGCCGAGCAGGTCGGCGAAACCACGGGTGGTCCGGTGACCAAGATCCTGGTCGCCAACCGTGGGGAAATCGCGGTACGCGTCATCAGAGCCGCCAAGGACGCCGGTTTGGCCAGCGTCGCGGTGTACGCGGACCCGGATCGCGACGCACCGCACGTCCGCCTGGCCGACGAAGCCTTCGCGCTGGGCGGCACCACCGCCGCCGAGAGCTACCTGAACTTCGACAAGCTCCTGGACGCGGCCAAGCGGTCGGGCGCCGACTCGGTGCACCCCGGCTACGGCTTCCTCTCCGAAAACGCGGACTTCGCCCAGGCCGTCCTCGACGCCGGGCTGACCTGGATCGGGCCGAGCCCGCAGGCGATCCGCGACCTCGGTGACAAGGTCACCGCCCGCCACATCGCGATGCGCGCGGGCGCGCCGCTGGTGCCGGGCACCAAGGAGCCGGTCAAGGACGCCTCCGAGATCGTCGCGTTCGCCGACGAGCACGGCCTGCCGGTGGCCATCAAGGCCGCCTTCGGCGGTGGCGGCCGCGGCCTGAAGGTCGCGCGCACCCGCGAAGAGATCCCCGAGCTGTTCGAGTCGGCCACGCGCGAGGCGGTCGCGGCGTTCGGCCGCGGCGAGTGCTTCGTCGAGCGGTACCTGGACAAGCCGCGGCACGTCGAGGCGCAGGTGCTGGCCGACATGCACGGCAACGCGATCGTCGTCGGCACCCGCGACTGCTCGCTGCAGCGCCGCCACCAGAAGCTGGTCGAGGAGGCGCCCGCGCCGTTCCTGAGCGACGAGCAGCGCGAGCGCATCCACTCCTCGGCGAAGGCGATCTGCAAGGAAGCCGGCTACTACGGCGCCGGCACGGTCGAGTACCTCGTCGCGACCGACGGCACGATCTCCTTCCTCGAGGTCAACACCCGGCTGCAGGTCGAGCACCCGGTGTCGGAGGAAACCACCGGGCTCGACCTGGTCCGCGAGATGTTCCGCATCGCGCGCGGCGAGAAGCTGCGGATCACCTCCGACCCGGAACCCCGCGGGCACTCGATCGAGTTCCGGATCAACGGCGAGGACGCCGGCCGCGGCTTCCTGCCCGCGCCGGGCACGGTGACGAAGTTCGTCGCGCCGAGCGGCCCGGGTGTGCGCGTCGACTCGGGCGTCGAGTCCGGCAGCGTCATCGGCGGGCAGTTCGACTCGATGCTGGCCAAGCTGATCGTCACCGGCTCGGACCGCAACAACGCCCTGGAGCGCAGCCGCCGCGCGCTCGACGAGATGGTCGTCGAGGGCATGGCGACGGTGCTGCCGTTCGACCGCGTGATCGTCAACGACCCGGCGTTCATCGGCGACGACACCGGCTTCAGCGTGCACACCCGCTGGATCGAGACGGAGTTCGACAACAAGATCGAGCCGTTCGTGGCGCCCGAGGTCGAGGCCGCCGAGGAAGAGCCGCGGCAGAACGTCGTGGTCGAGGTCGGCGGGCGGCGCCTGGAAGTGTCGCTGCCGGGTGGGTTCGCGTTCGAAGGCGGCGGCGGGGGCGGCACCGCGGTCAAGGCGAAGCCGCGCAAGCGCGCCGGCGGCACGAAGGCCGCGGTGAGCGGCGACGCCGTCACGGCGCCGATGCAGGGCACGATCGTGAAGGTGGCCGTCGAAGAGGGCCAGACGGTCGAAGCCGGTGAGCTGATCGTCGTCCTCGAGGCGATGAAGATGGAAAATCCGGTCACCGCCCACAAAGCGGGCACGGTGACCGGGCTTTCGGTCGAGGTCGGCGCCGCCGTGACGCAGGGCACGCAGCTTCTCGAGCTCAAGTAGGACAGTTCGTTACAGATGTCGTGGTGGGCCGCCCCCGGGGCGGCCTACCATCGACTACGTGACCGAAGTCCCGTCTCCGCAGCTGCGGATCAGCGACCAGAACCGTGAGTCCGCGCTGTCCGCCATCGGCGAGCACATGACGGCGGGACGGCTCGACATCGACGAGTACGGCGAGCGCTCGGCCCGGATCACCGCGGCCAAGACCCGCGGCGAGCTGAGCGAAATCTTCGCCGACCTGCCGGAACCGCACCCGCGCTACGAGGACGTGCCGCAGGCCGCGGTCGCCCCGGCACCGGAGCCGGCGGCCGCACCGGCGCCGCGGCGGTCCGGGCCGCCGGACAACTGGTCGCCGCCGCAGCGGTTCCTGGCCGCGATCGTGCCGCTGGCCTTCATCGCCGCGATCGCCCTGATCGCCACGGGCACGCTGGCCTGGCCGATCATCTTCGTCCCGATCGGGCTGACGGTGTTCGGCAAGTCGATGTGGGGCCACGACTGGAACCACGACCAGCGCCACCACGACCGCCGCGACCGGCACCTGCGCGACCGCGAGCGCCGCCGCGAACTGCGTGACTCCTACCGCCGCGAACTGGGCCGCTGATCCCACCGTGGGTGACATGCGCTTGAGCGACGCGGAACGCCAGGACGCCCTCGACGTCCTGGAGGAACACGTCCGCACCGGCCGCCTCGACATCGACGAGTACGGAACCCGGTCGGCGAAGGTGACGGCGGCGAAGCGGGTGAGCGAACTGATCCCGCTGTTCGACGACCTGCCGTCACCACGCCCGAGCGCGCTGCTGAACGGCGCGGCCGCGCCCGGGGTGCCGGTGATGGCCGGGGAGAGCGCGCTGTCGACGTTCCTGAACCGGAGCGCGGTGCCGATCGCGATCGTGCTGGCGATCGCGGTGCTGATCCTGTCCCGCGGTCGGTTGCTGATCATTTCGGTCGCGCTGCCGCTGGTGGTCGCGGCGATCGCGGGTATGCGCCGCCGCCGGTCGTGATCGTCGCGCCCGGCCTGGCTAGGCTGGGTGGAGTGGAACCGGTGGAGATCAACGCGGGCACCTACTACCTGCGCCAGCTGCGCGCCGACCGCCACATCGACGACCGGCCGTTGTTGATGGAGGCGTTCGCCGATCCGACGCACCGCAAGTACGTCCTGAACTACCGCCTGCGCACGCTCGACGAGGCCACCGAGTACGTGGCCTTGCGGGCGGCCCAGTGGGCGGGCGACGAGCGCTGTTCGTGGGCGATCGCGGAACCGACGTCGGGACGGCTCCTGGGCGAGGTGGGGCTGCGCGAGCTGAACCTCGACGCCGCGTACGCGGAGGCGACGATCTGGGTCCACCCGGCCGAGCGCGGCAAGGGCATCGCGACCACCGCGTTGAACGCCGCCCTGCGGTTCGGCTTCGGCGGGCTCGGGCTGACCGAGGTCAGCTACCGGTACGAAGAGAGCAACACGGCGTCGGCGATCGTGGCCGAGCGCTGCGGGTTCACGCTCGTCGGCCCGGAGGCGGACCGCGCCCCGACCGGGGAGAGGCTGATCCGCTGGCACCGGACGTCCTGACGGCCCCTCAGCTCACCGGCTCCACGATGCCCGCGCGGGCTTCCGGGGCCGCCGACCGCAGGGCGTCCGCCGCTTCGTCGCTCGGCTGGGACTGGGACTCGCGCTCGGCCTCCACCCGGGCCCGGTAGACCTCGATCTCGTGCTTCACCGTTTCGGGCGACCAGCCCAGCACTTCACCCACCAGGGTGGCCACCTGCTCGGCGCAGTCCACGCCGCGGTGCGCGTACTCGATCGAGATGCGCGTGCGGCGGGCCAGGACGTCCTCCAGGTGCAGGGCCCCTTCGTGCGAAGCCGCGTACACCACTTCGACGCCCAGGTAGTCCGGCGCGTGCTCGATCGGCTTCAGCAGCTCCGGGCGGCCCTCCGCCGAGGCCAGGACTTCGTGGACCAGTGAGCCGTAGCGATCCAGCAGGTGCCGGACCCGGTACGGGTGCAGGCCGTGCTCGGCGGCCAGGTGGTCGGCCTGGTTGACCAGCGCGTGGTAACCGTCCGCGCCCAGGAGGGGGACCTTGTCCGTGATCGACGGCTGCGACCGGCCCGGCAGGTCCACCGCCGCCGCGTCGACCGCGTCCGCCGCCATCACGCGGTACGTCGTGTACTTGCCGCCCGCGATCGCGACCAGCCCCGGGGCCACGCGGGCCACCGCGTGCTCGCGGGACAGCTTCGACGTCTCTTCGCTCTCCCCCGCCAGCAGCGGGCGAAGCCCCGCGTACACGCCTTCGATGTCGTCGTGGGTCAGCGGGGTCGCCAGGACCGTGTTGACGTGCTCGAGCAGGTAGTCGATGTCGTGCTTCGTCGCCGCCGGGTGGGCGAGGTCGAGGTTCCAGTCCGTGTCCGTCGTGCCGACGATCCAGTGGTTGCGCCACGGGATCACGAACAGCACCGACTTCTCGGTGCGCAGGATCATCCCCGACTCCGAGACGATCCGGTCGCGCGGGACGACGATGTGCACGCCCTTGCTCGCGCGCACCCGGAACCGCCCGCGGCCGCCGGACAGGCGCTGCAGCTCGTCGGTCCAGACGCCGGTGCAGTTGATCACCGCGGCGGCCGAAATCTCCGTCTCGCGGCCGTCCTCGACGTCGCGCACGCGCACACCGGACACCCGGTCGGCTTCGCGGAGGAACCCGACGACCTGGGTCGACGTCCGCACGACCGCGCCGTAGTGCGCCGCCGTCCTGGCCACCGTCATCGTGTGGCGGGCGTCGTCGGACTGGGCGTCGTAGTAGCGGATCCCGCCGATCAGCGCCGAGCGCTTGAGGGCCGGCACCATCCGCAGCGCGCCGGCGCGGGTGAGGTGCTTCTGGCCCGGGACGCTGCGGGCGCCGCCCATCGTGTCGTACATCAGCAGGCCCGCCGCGGTGTACGGCCGCTCCCACACGCGGTGCGTCAGCGGGTAGAGGAAGCTGACCGGCTTGACCAGGTGGGGCGCGATCGTCGTCAGCATCAGCTCGCGTTCGCGCAGCGCCTCGCGGACCAGGCCGAACTCGAGCTGCTCCAGGTACCGCAGGCCGCCGTGGAAGAGCTTGCTCGACCGGCTCGACGTCCCCGACGCGAGGTCACGGGCCTCGACGAGCGCGACCCGCAGCCCGCGCGTCGCGGCGTCCAGCGCCGTGCCCGCCCCGACCACACCGCCGCCGATGACGACGAGGTCGAAGGTCTCGTTGCCGAGCCGCTGCCACGTCTCTTCCCGCTTGACCGGGCCCAGTCGAGCCGGGTTCGTCTCCGCTGCGTGCTGCGCCACGTGACATTCCTCCTCGTGCCGGCGAGGCTTCCAGCATCGCACGACCCGGTGATCATCCGCCCGTCCACGGATGACACTTGTGGCGTAACCCTCCGCGACTCGACCTCGATCTTGACGGCGATCTTGACGGCGATCTTGAAAAGATTCGGCTGCCCGGTGCTTGGAAGTAGCTTCTACGCCCCGGTAACGTCGCGCGGACGTGGGTCGGCAACGGGGCCGTGGCACGCCGTGATCGACCCTGCGCAGAGTGTCCAGTGTGGAGGTGCAGCGGTGAGTGCTGGAGCGATAGTCGTCTGGGAAATACTGGGAACGGCCGCGCTGATCCTGCTCGGCAACGGTGTGGTCGCCAACCACGTGCTCCGCAAGAACAACGGTCATCAAGCAGGCTTCCTGTTCATCAACTTCGGCTGGGCGTTCGCCGTCTTCACCGGCGCCAGCATCGCCGCCCCGAGCGGGGCCCACCTCAACCCGGCCGTCACCCTCGGCCTGGCGATCGCGGACAAGACGCCGTGGGGCGACGTGCCGTTCTACTTCATCGGCCAGATGGTCGGCGCCATCCTCGGTGCCGTCCTCTGCTGGGCGGCGTACAAGCTGCAGTTCGACGACCACCCCGAGCCCGAGAACACGCTCGGCATCTTCTCCACCGCACCCCAGATCCCCAACACCGCCTGGAACCTCGTCACCGAGATCATCGGCACGTTCGTGCTGGTCGCCTGGATCCTGCTGAGCCCGACCTACGCGACCGCCGACGGCGGGACGCCGAACTTCGGCAACTCCGCACTGGGCTACGCGGGCGTCTCGTTCGTGGTGCTCGTGATCGGTACCTCCCTCGGCGGGCCGACGGGCTACGCCATCAACCCGGCCCGCGACCTCGGCCCCCGGATCGCCTACGCGTTCCTGCTGCCGATCAAGAACAAGGCCAACGCCAACTGGGGCTACTCGTGGATCCCGGTCGTCGGCCCGCTCGTCGGTGGCGCCCTCGCCGCCCTGCTGTACCTCGCCGTCCACAACCTGACCTGATCGCAAGTTCGACGGAATTCCGGGAGCACAAATGACTTCGTACGTAGCCGCGATCGACCAGGGCACCACGTCCACCCGGTGCATGATCTTCAACCACGAAGGCCGCGTCGTCTCGGTCGACCAGCGCGAGCACGAGCAGATCTTCCCCCGCGCCGGCTGGGTCGAGCACAACGCGGAAGAGATCTGGGAGAACACGCGCCGGGTCGCCGCGGGTGCGCTGGCCAAGGCCGACCTGACCGCCAAGGACATCGCCGCGGTCGGCATCACCAACCAGCGCGAGACCGCGCTCGTCTGGGACAAGACGACCGGCCGGCCGGTGTACAACGCGATCGTCTGGCAGGACACCCGCACCGACCGGATCGTCACCGAGCTCGGCAACCTCGGCGGCGGCCAGGAGCGCTACCGCGACAAGGTCGGCCTCCCGCTCGCGACCTACTTCTCCGGGCCCAAGATCAAGTGGATCCTGGACAACGTCGAAGGCGCTCGCGAGAAGGCCGAAGCCGGTGACCTGATCTTCGGCAACATGGACACCTGGGTGCTGTGGAACATGACCGGCGGGGCCGACGGCGGCGTGCACGTCACCGACCCGACCAACGCCTCCCGCACCATGCTGATGGACCTCGACACCCTGCAGTGGGACGCCGAGATCGCCGGCGAGATGGGCATCCCCCTTTCGATGCTGCCGGAGATCCGCTCCTCGTCCGAGGAGTACGGCAAGGTCCGCGAGAAGGGCGCGCTGGCCGGCGTCCCGATCGCGGGCATCCTGGGCGACCAGCAGGCCGCGACGTTCGGCCAGGCCTGCCTCTCGCCCGGCGAGGCCAAGAACACCTACGGCACCGGCAACTTCATGCTGCTCAACACCGGTACCGAGAAGGTGATGTCGCAGAACGGGCTGCTCACCACGATCTGCTACAAGATCGGCTCGAACGACACGGTGTACGCGCTGGAAGGCTCCATCGCCGTCACCGGTTCGCTGGTGCAGTGGCTGCGCGACAACCTCGGCATGATCTCGACCGCGGCCGAGATCGAGCAGCACGCGAGCACCGTCGAGGACAACGGCGGCGCGTACTTCGTCCCGGCGTTCTCGGGTCTGTTCGCTCCTTACTGGCGATCCGACGCTCGCGGGGCGATCGTCGGGCTCACCCGGTTCGTCAACAAGGGCCACCTCGCCCGGGCGGTGCTGGAGGCGACCGCCTTCCAGACCCGCGAGGTGCTCGACGCGATGAACGCCGACTCCGGTGTCCCGCTGAAGGCGCTCAAGGTGGACGGCGGCATGGTCGTCAACGAGCTCCTCATGCAGTTCCAGGCCGACATCCTCGGCGTGCCGGTGATCCGCCCGGTGGTCAACGAGACCACCGCGCTGGGTGCCGCGTACGCCGCCGGCCTCGCCGTAGGGTTCTGGAAGTCCGAGGACGACATCCGCACCAACTGGGCCCAGGACAAGCAGTGGGAGCCGGCCATGGACGACGCCCGCCGCGAGCGCGAGTACCGCAACTGGAAGAAGGCCGTCACGAAGACCTTCGACTGGGTCGAAGACGAGGACTGACCGGCGGTGGCCGGGGGTGCCGCCTGGTGGCGCTCCCGGCCCGCCCGCTCACACGGCCCAGCCCTCCGGCTCGCCCGACTGCTCGTTCGGGGCGATGATCATGAACGGGACGCCCTGGTCGTCGGTGACCCGCACCTGCCGCCCGTACGGCGAGTCGAAGGGCTGCCCCTCGACCGTGCCGCCCAATTCGGCCACCTTGGCCGCGCCGGCATCGGCGTCCGCCACCCAGAAGTACGCCGACCAGTACGAGGGCACCTCCGCGGGCACCGACTCGGGTACGGTGCCGAGGCCGCCGATCGGACGCCCGTCGAGCAGCAGCACCGTGTACGTGAAGCTGCCGCCGGAGATGTCCTGGAAGCCGTAGCCGAAGACCTCCTCGTAGAACGCCTTCGCCGCCGGGAAGCCGCGGCTCAGGCACTCGTTCCAGGCCAGGGTGCCCGGGGCCGCCGTGACCTGCGTGCCGATGTGGTTGCCGGCCTCCCAGAGGCCGAAGACCGCGCCCGCCGGGTCGGCCGCGATGGCCATCCGGCCCTCCTTCAGCACCTCCATCACCGGCATGACGAGCTGCCCGCCCGCCTCGGTGACGGCGGCGACCGTGTGGTCCACATCGGACACGGCGAGGTACGTCGTCCAGGCCGGGGGGATGTCCTGGCCCGGTGGGGTCTGCCCGATGCCGGCGACCGGACGGCCCCGCAGCCCGGCCATGCCGTAGAAGCCGGTCTCCTCACCGCCCCGTTGCACGTCCCAGCCGAACAGGCTGCCGTAGAAGGCGATCGCCTTGTCCTGATCGGGCACCATCAGGTCCACCCAGCTGGGCGTACCGTCGGGCCATCTTTCGTCCCGGAACACCATGCCGACTCCCAACCCCTCGTTCGCGCCGCCTTCGGTGACGGCCCGCACAGTGTGGCACCGGGCACCGACAAAAACCGGAAATCAGGCCTGGACCAGGCGGGCGTAGACGACGATGTTGTCGACGTAGTTGTGCGCGGACCGGTCGAAGACCCCGCCGCAGGTGATCAGCCGCAGTTCGGGACCGGCGGTGTCGTCGTAGACGCCTTCGCGTTCGAAGTCCTTCTTCGGCACTTGGTGCACCTTCGTCACTTCGAACACCGCCGTGGTGCCGTCCTTGCGGGCGATCGAGACGCGGTCGCCGGCAGCCAGCTCCTTGAGCCGGAAGAAGATGCCCTTCTGGTGGTTGCCGTCGACGTGCCCGAGGACGACGGCAGGCCCGGTCTCGCCCGGCGTCGGCGCGTAGGTGTACCAGCCGGCCTGCAGCGGCGTGGTCACCGGCGGCACCTGGACGGTGTTGTCCGGGTTGAGCCCGAGCGGGATCAGCGTCGAACGCGCGCCGATCTTCGGGATGTCGATCGAAACGGGCTCGGACTTGGGCAACGCCGCGACGGCGTCCTCACCGGCCGCCTGGGGCGTCGGAGCGAGGCTGACCGGTTGCGTGACCGGCTGGGCGGCGCCCTGGCCGGGGTCATCGCCACCGCCGCCGAGCGTCAGCGCGAGCACGGCCAGGGTGGCCGGCAACGCGGCGACGACGGCGATCAGGACGCCTCGCCTGCTCGTGATCCTCGTGGTCATGCCGTCCCCCTGGGTAGCACCTGCATGTTCACACGTTCAGGTGGCCCTTTCGGTTGGCTCCCGACGGTACCCCGCCCCTCCCGCGGCCTTCGGTGCGGTCAGCGCCGCCAGGAACGGCGGGCCAGCACGAGACCGCCGCCGCCGACGGCCAGCACGCCCATGGCGGCCGCGGCGGCGAAGGGCCCGTGGTCTTCGGAACCGCCACCGGTCTGCGGTGCTCCCGACGGCACCTTCGTCACCTGGCGATGTTCACCCAGAACGGTGAACTTCGCGGTCAGTTCCGCGCCG
The DNA here is from genome assembly GCF_040610315.1 of Amycolatopsis sp. NPDC004169. NCBI lineage: Bacteria > Bacillati > Actinomycetota > Actinomycetes > Pseudonocardiales > Pseudonocardiaceae > Amycolatopsis > Amycolatopsis sp. NPDC004169. Next base: position 15,777 of record NZ_JBEXMD010000022.1, on the reverse strand, counting down.
CCGCAGGAGAACGACACCTGGTAGACGCCCGGCTTCGCGGGCTGCACGACCGCCGCCGCGGCGGCGGCGGGTGCCTTGGCCGGGTCGTTCTGCGGGCCGACGCGCCGCAGGGCACCGACGGTGAGCACCGGGGACGTCGGGGTGCGCGTGCTCGCGGCTTCGCAGCCGAGCCGGATCTGCACCTTCGCGCCCGGACGGGCCGCGGTCGGCATGACGCGGAGGTACGCCTTCGGGTTCCCCGCGTGCCCGGCCGGCGTCGCGGCGAAAGCCGCCGGAGCCGAGAGCAGCAATCCGCTCGAAACGGCGGCTACGGCCAGGATCTTTTTCATTGCCATTCCTTTTTCCCTCCCCCGGGACTTCTGCTTCCGAAGACGTCCCTACCTGCGGCGGGGTTGATTCCAGGGCAAGAAAAAACCACCCCGGACGGGCTCCGGGGTGGTTCGTGGGCGTTTCCGGGAAATCAGCCCGCCATGCTGCCGTCGCCGGCCTTCGCGGCGCCCGAAGGCACCCTCGCGACCTGGGCGGCGGGCACGGTGAACTGCGTGGTGTATGTCTGGCTGCCACAGGTCACGCTCAGCGGGTACGTCCCCGCCGCGGTGCCCGGCTTCAGCTCGACGTCGGCGCTGATGTTCGCGTCGGCGCCCATGAACGGGCCGGGCGTGTAGTTGGCGAAGGTCAGCACCGGCGAGGAGAACGCCGGTGAAGGGCCGTCGCACTTCGCCAGAGCCACGTTCGGCGCGTCGCGGACGTACTTGTCCACGAGCGTCTGGTTGATCGCGGTGTTGACGTTGAGCTGGACGCTGCCCTTGGCCGGCGCGCCGCTCGGCGCCGGGACCGTGCTCTGCTGCGCCATCGCCGGTCCCGTCAGCGCCGTCGCCCCGAACACCGCTGCCGCAACCAAAAACACCGTCTTGCGCACCTTCACACCCTTCGCGTCCTTCAGCCTTACAACCGACAAGACGCGACGGGGCGCGACGGGTTGCCTACCGGATCAGTCGAGATCGTCGTGGCGCATGAGCTGGCGGCCGGCCTCGGTGATCGAGCCCGACAGCGACGGGTACACCGAAAATGTCAGTGCCAGGTGGTCCACTGTGAGCTGGTTCTGGACGGCGAGCGCGATGGGAAGGATGAGCTCGCTCGCCTGCGGCGCCACGACGACTCCACCGACGACCACGCCGGTGGCGGGGCGGCAGAACAGCTTCACGAAGCCTCGGCGGAGGCCCTCCATCTTCGCGCGCGCGTTGGTGGCCAGGGGCAGCATGATGGTGCGCGCGGGCACCTCGCCGGAGTCGATCGCCTGCTGGCTGATGCCGACGGTGGCGATCTCCGGGTGGGTGAACACGTTGGCGGCGACGGTCTTGAGCTTGATCGGCGCAACGCCTTCGCCCAGCGCGTGCCACATCGCGATGCGGCCCTGCATGCTCGCCACCGAGGCCAGCATGAGCACGCCGGTGCAGTCGCCGGCGGCGTAGATCCCGGGAACGGAGGTGCGCGAAACGCGGTCGACGGTGATGAACCCGCCGGGGCCGGGCTCGATGCCGACCTTGTCCAGGCCGATGTCCCGGGTGTTGGGCACCGAGCCGACGGTCATCAGCGCGTGGCTGGCTTCGATCACGCGGCCGTCGGCGAGGAAGATCTCGACGCCCTTTTCGGTGCGCTCGACGCGGTCGGCGCGCGCCTGCTTCGCGACGGTCGTGCCGCGCTGGGAGAAGACCTCTTCGAGCACCGCGGCGGCGTCGGCGTCCTCGTGCGGGAGGACGCGGTCACGGCTGGAGACGACGGTGACCTTGACGCCCATCTCGGTGTAGGCGGAGGCGAACTCGGCGCCGGTGACGCCCGAGCCGATCACGGCGAGGTGCTCGGGCAGCTCCTGGAGCTCGTAGAGCTGACGCCAGTCGAGGATGCGCTCGCCGTCGGGGACCGCGCCGGGCAGCACGCGCGGGGTGGCGCCGGTGGCGATGAGGACGACGTCAGCGGGCAGCTTCTCGGTGCCGTCCTTGGTCGTGACGGCGACCTTGTGCGTCGCCAGGCCGGGCTCTTCGTCGCAGAAGCGCGCTTCGCCGGCGATGACGCGGACGCCTTCGCGCTGGACGCGGGCGCGGATGTCGGCGGACTGGGCGAGCGCGAGGCCCTTCACCCGGCCGTGGACGGTCGGGAGGTCGATGCTGGTGTCGGCCAGGTCGGTGTTGATGCCGAGCTCACCGAGGTCGTGCATCTTGGCCAGCGCGCCGGAGCTGGCGATGAACGTCTTCGAGGGGACGCAGTCGTAGAGGACGCAGGCGCCACCCAGGCCGTCCCGCTCGACGATCGTGACGTCGGCTCCGTGCTGGGCCGCGACCAGCGCGGCTTCGTAGCCGGCGGGGCCCCCGCCCATGATCACGATCCTGGTCACCTGGGTCCTCCTCTGGGCTGTTCGTGCGGTGCTCTCACCGTACGCGGCGAAGGTGACCGGACACCGAAGTGGGCGAACACGGCGAGTGCGTCCACTCGGGTGAGGGAGGTGTCGCTACGCTGTCGGCGTGCCGTTGTATGCCGCGTACGGATCGAACATGGAGCCCGCCCAGATGCTGGAGCGCGCGCCGCACTCTCCGATGGCCGGCACCGGCTGGCTGGAGGGCTGGCGCCTGACCTTCGGCGGCGAGGACCTGGGGTGGGAAGGTGCCCTGGCCACGATCGTCGAGGACCCCGGATCACGGGTGTTCGTCGTGTTGTACGACGTGACCCCGCTGGACGAGGACGGGCTGGACCGCTGGGAAGGCGGCGAGCTGGGCATCCACTCGAAGATCCGCCTCAGAGTCCAGACGATGGACGGCTCGGTCCTGGCCTGGCTGTACGTCCTGGACGCCTACGAAGGCGGCCTCCCGTCAGCCCGCTACCTGGGCGTCCTGGCCGACGCCGCCGAGGCGGCCGGCGCCCCCGCCGACTACGTCGACGACCTCCGAACCCGCCCCTGCTCCGGCATAACCGGCTAACCGACCCTCCAGGTACGCAAGCCGACGTTCCAGGTACGCGAACCGACCCTCCAGGTACGCAAGCCGACGTTCCAGGTACGCGAACCGACCCTCCAGGTACGCCGACTACGCAGCCCGGACTCGAAGGACCTCACGCAACTCGCGAAGGACCCGAGCCGGATCACGGAGGTCAGCGGCGGCGGCGCGAATGGTGATCCACCCACGGCCCGCCATCCGCCGGTCCCGCTCGGCGTCGGCGTCCTGTCGGCTCTCGTGCGCCGCGAACCCGTCGTACTCGAGTGCGACGCGCCGCTCGGGCCAAGCCATGTCGAGCACGTACAGCAGCTTGCCCTCAATGTCGTTGATCGGGTACTGCACCTCCGGAGCCGGCAATCCGGCCTCGACCACGATCAGTCTCAGCATGCTCTCGGGCGGCGATTCGGCCTTGCCGTCGGCGAGGGCGAGCATCGACAGCGCCCTGTGGATACCTTGGCGGCTCACACGGTCGACAAGGCGGTCGCGAACGTTGTCGCGGAGCTTCTCGAGGTGGTCCGGCGGCAGCCCGCGCATGGCCTCTTCGACCGCCGCGAACGCGGTCGGCTTGTCACCGCGGCAGAGGAAATCGGCCAGCGCGAGGTCCAGGCTGAAGGCTGGCAAACCGTCGATTTCGATCACGTCGTGCGGCTCGTAATCGCTCTGGTGCACGACCAGCCCGGGCTTGGATCTAACCCGTCGTGAGTAGGGAACGGTGAGATGGATATCCGCACCATCGACCACCGAAATCCCATGCAGCGCAAGAGAAGTCGCCCCCGAGAGAACTGCTGGCGGACCGGCCAGGAGCAGCGCCGCCTCCGCCCGGGTCGCCGTCTTCAGCGAGTCCGAAGCCGGCACCACTACGCCTCGCCAAGGCTGCGCGAGCAGCCCTCCGGCGAGCGCCTGACGGACCGCCCGTTGGCCCAGCACCTCGACGGCTTCGCTACGCAGAGCCGCCCCGTGTCGTCCTCCCCAATTGATCACAGAATCGAGCATGAGGGCCTTCCGCGGTCGACGGAAGACCCTCATGCTCAGCCTGTGGACAACTCGGCCAACCTGTGGACAACTCAGTACCCAGAGGGTCGGTTCGCGTACCTGGAAGGTCGGCTTGCGTACCTGGAGGGTCGGTTAGGCGAGGGTGGTTAGGGCTGTGTGGACCAGGGTTCGGACTCCGCAGAGGAGGGCTCGCTCGTCGAGGACGAACGTGGGGCGGTGGATGTCCGACTGGGGGGCCGGGGGGCCGGGCCAGACGCCTAGGCGGGCGAAGGCTCCCTGGACGTGCTCCAGGTACCAGCCGAAGTCCTCGCCTCCGGAGGACTGCTCCGTCTGGGCCACCGCGCCCTCGCCGAGGGCGGCCTCGACGCCGGCGCGCATCAGGGCCGTCGACTCCGGGTCCGAGACCACCGGCGGAACGCCCCGGCGGTAGTCCAGTTGGAAGCCGACGCCGGTGGGGGCCAGGAGGGACTCCACCGAAGCGGCCACCAGCGGCTCCAAGGCCGTCCAGACCTCGTGGTCCGCCGTGCGCAGGGTGCCGCGCAGGACGCCGTCCTGGGGGACCGCGTTGGCCGCCTGGCCCGCGTGGACCGCTCCCCACACCAGGATCGTCCCGGACCGCGGGTCGACGCGGCGGGAGAGCACCGCGGGCAGGGACGTGATCACCGTGCCCAGCGCGTGCACCAGGTCCGCCGTCAGGTGCGGGCGGGACGTGTGGCCGCCCGGGGACGTCAGGCGCAGCTCGATCAGGTCCGCCGCCGAGGTCAGCGCGCCGACGCGCATCCCGACCGACCCCACCTCGAGGCGCGGGTCGACGTGCAGGCCGTAGATCCGCTCGACGCCCTCCAGCGCGCCCGCCGCGATCATGTCCAGCGCTCCCCCCGGCATGACCTCCTCGGCGGGCTGGAAGATCAGCCGGACGCGGCCCGGCAGCTCCGGCGCGCCGGCCAGGGCGCGGGCCGCGCCCAGCAGGATCGCCGTGTGGGCGTCGTGGCCGCACATGTGGGCCGCGCCCTCGGTCGTCGACGCGTACGGCAGGCCGGTCGCCTCCGTCAGCGGCAGCGCGTCCATGTCCGCGCGCAGCGCCACGCACCGCTCACCACTGCCGATGTCGCAGACGACACCCGTACCGCCCGGCAGCACCCACGGCTTGAGCCCGACCGAACGCAGCAGCGTGACGACCAGTTCCGTGGTCGCGAACTCGTGCCGCGACAGCTCCGGGTGCGCGTGGATGTGCCTTCGCCAGGCCAGCACGTCGGTCGCGTTGGCGCGCAGCCAGTCGTCCAGCCAGAACGGGCCGCGGCCCGCACCAAGGTCCTCCACGGGAGCCATGCTTACGCCGGCTTCGGAAATGAGCGCCTCGGACCCCTCCATGGGGTTGATGATGCGCCCATGGGGGTCGCCTGGAACGTCCGGCCGTGAGTCCAACACCGTCACGCCGCACCTCCTCCCGCAACACGGGTAACCCGCGCAGCGGCTGGGGTCACGCGTCGTGCCGATCGATCTGTACGCATTTGCAGACGATCGTGCACCATGCAGGCGGCAAGCCGCGCCTCGAAAAGCGCCGTCCTAGACGGCCGGTACCGGATCTGCGTTGAACGGCGTGCACCACTTCGGCAAAGCCGAAAACCTCAGGACCCCTTGGCCCGCTTCGAACGGATCTTGCGGCCCCAGATCACGATGCCGAGCAGGACGACCGCGAGCAGGCCCGCGATCAGCTTGTTCCTGGTCTTTTCGCTGTTCGCCTTGTCCGTCTGCGCCGGGTCGAGCACCGGGCCCGGGTTGACCGTGGTCTGCGCCGGGACCAGCACCGGAGAAGCGTGCGCCGCCGACATCGTCACGGCCACCGGGCGCACCGGAGCGGCATACGCGGGCGACGCGGTGAACAGCACCGCCCCGAGCAGCCCGACCAGGACCAGACCCCGCAGTTTCGCCATGTCATCCCTTCGCCGCCACCAGGCATTCTGCCCGCGGACCGCCCGCGCGTCAGCCACTGAACGCGTCGAGGATCCGCTGTGCACCGAGGGTAGCCGTCAGTTCACCGTCGCGCACCGCCCGTTCGACGTCCGGAACGACCGTTCGCACGTCCGGATGCGCCGCCAGCCGACCCAGCAGCTGCTCGCGGACCATCGCCCACGTCCAGTCGACCTGCTGCTGCCGCCGCCGGGCGGCCAGCTCGCCGGACGCGGTCAGCGTGTCGCGGTGCTGCTCGATCGCGCCCCAGACCTCGTCGAGCCGCAGGTTGTGCAGGCCGCTGCAGGTCAGCACCGGCGGTGTCCACGACGCCTCGGGCCCGTAGATCATCCGCAGCGCGCCCGCCAGCTCCCGCGCCGCCCGCCGGGCGTCCCGCTCGTGGTCGCCGTCGGCCTTGTTGACCGCGATGACGTCGGCGAGCTCCAGCACGCCCTTCTTGATGCCCTGCAGCTGGTCGCCGGTGCGCGCCAGGGTCAGGAACAGGAAGCAGTCGACCATGTTCGCGACGGTCACTTCGGACTGTCCCACCCCGACGGTCTCGACCAGCACGACGTCGTAGCCCGCCGCCTCCATCAGCACGATCGTCTCGCGGGTCGCCCGCGCGACGCCGCCAAGCGTCCCGGACGTCGGCGACGGGCGGATGAACGCCCGTTCGTCGACCGCCAGCCGCGCCATCCGGGTCTTGTCGCCGAGGATCGACCCGCCGGTCCGGGTGGACGACGGGTCGACGGCCAGCACGGCTACCCGGTGGCCGGCCGCGGTCAGGTCGGTGCCCAGCTGGTCGATGAATGTCGACTTACCGACACCGGGGACGCCGGTGATGCCGACGCGCCGCGCGCCGCCCGACGCGGGCAGCAGCTCGACGAGCAGCTCCTGCGCCAGCGCCCGGTGGTCGTCACGCTGCGACTCGACCAGCGTGATCGCCTTCGACAGCATCCCGCGGTCCCCCGCGAGCACCCCCTTGGCGTAGGCGGTGACGTCGATCCTGCGCGGCAAGGGTCAGGACTCCTGCGCCGACAGCTGGCCGAGCAGGTCGATGGCCGCGTCCGCGAGCACCGTGCCGGGGCCGAAGATCGCCGCCGCCCCGGCCTCGCGCAGCGCCGGGTAGTCCTGCGGCGGTATGACGCCGCCGACGACCACCATGATGTCCTCGCGGCCCAGCTCGGCCAGCTCGTGCCGCAGCGCGGGCACCAGCGACAGGTGCCCGGCGGCCAGTGACGAGACGCCGACGACGTGCACGTCCGCTTCGATCGCCTGCCGCGCCACCTCGGCCGGGGTGGAGAACAGCGGGCCGACGTCGACGTCGAAGCCGAGGTCGGCGAACCCGGTGGCGATCACCTTCTGGCCGCGGTCGTGGCCGTCCTGGCCCATCTTCGCGACGAGGATCCGGGGGCGGCGGCCCTCCTCCGCGGCGAACTCGTCGACCAGCTGACGGGCCTTCTCGACGTTCTGCGTCTTCCCCACCTCCTCGCGGTAGACACCCGAGATCGTCCGGATCTGCCCGGAGTGCCGTCCCCAGATCTTCTCGAGCGCGTCGGAGATCTCGCCGACCGTGGCCTTCGCGCGGGCCGCGTCGATGGCCAGTTCCAGGAGGTTGCCGCCATTGCCGGCGCCCTCGGTGAGCCGCCGCAGCGCGTCTTCCGTCGCCGCGGAGTCGCGTTCGGACCGCAGCCGGCGCAGCTTCTCCAGCTGCTGGGCGCGGACGCCGGCGTTGTCGACCTTGAGGACGTCGATCTCTTCGTCGTCGGTGACCTGGTACTTGTTGACGCCGATCACCGGCTGCCGCCCGGAGTCGATGCGCGCCTGGGTGCGCGCGGCGGCCTCCTCGATGCGCAGCTTGGGGATACCGGCGTCGATCGCGCGAGCCATGCCGCCGGCCTGCTCGACCTCGGTGATGTGGCCCCAGGCCTTGCGCGCGAGGTCGTAGGTCAGCTTCTCGACGAACGCAGACCCACCCCACGGGTCGATCACGCGCGTGGTGCCGGACTCCTGCTGCAGCAGCAGCTGGGTGTTGCGGGCGATCCGCGCGGAGAAGTCCGTCGGCAGCGCGAGGGCCTCGTCGAGGGCGTTCGTGTGCAGCGACTGCGTGTGCCCCTGGGTCGCGGCCATCGCCTCGACGCAGGTCCGCACGACGTTGTTGTAGACGTCCTGCGCGGTCAGCGACCAGCCGGACGTCTGGGAGTGCGTACGCAGCGAAAGAGACTTCGACGACGAAGGGTTGAAGCCCTTCACCAGCTTCGCCCACAGCAGCCGGGCCGCGCGCAGCTTCGCGACCTCCATGAAGAAGTTCATGCCGATCGCCCAGAAGAACGACAGCCGCGGCGCGAACTTGTCGACGCTCAGCCCCGCGTCGACCCCCGACCGGATGTACTCGACGCCGTCGGCCAGGGTGTAGGCGAGCTCCAGGTCGGCCGTCGCGCCGGCTTCCTGCATGTGGTAGCCGGAGATGGAGATCGAGTTGTACTTCGGCATGTGCTGCGAAGTGAAGGAGAAGATGTCGGAGATGATCCGCATCGACGGCTGCGGCGGGTAGATGTAGGTGTTGCGGACCATGAACTCCTTGAGGATGTCGTTCTGGATGGTCCCCGCGAGCTGCTCCGGCTTCACCCCCTGCTCCTCCGCCGCGACGACGTACAGCGCGAGCACCGGCAGCACCGCGCCGTTCATCGTCATCGACACCGACATCTTGTCGAGCGGGATGCCGTCGAAGAGCTGGCGCATGTCGTAGATGGAGTCGATGGCCACGCCCGCCATGCCGACGTCACCCGAGACGCGCGGGTGGTCGGAGTCGTAGCCGCGGTGGGTGGCCAGGTCGAAGGCGACCGAAAGGCCCTTCTGCCCGGCCGCGAGGTTGCGCCGGTAGAAGGCGTTGGACTCCTCGGCGGTGGAGAACCCGGCGTACTGGCGGATGGTCCACGGCTGGTTGACGTACATCGTCGGGTACGGCCCGCGCAGGAAGGGCGCGATGCCGGGGTAGGTGCCCAGGAAGTCCACATCGGACAGGTCGGCGGCGGTGTAGACCGGCTTGACGCCGATGCCCTCCGGCGTCTCCCAGGCCAGGGCGTCCGGGCCCTTGCCGGTGGCGTCCTCCACCGCGCGCGCCCACGCGTCGCGGTCGCCCGGCGACGGCGTGCCGAGGTCGAGACCGGCGAAGTTCGGGATGCTCATCGCGTGACTCCCAGCTTGGCGTGCAGGCCGTTGAGGACTTCCAGAGCGTCGCAACCGGCGAAGACGTTCGCGTCGACGCCGTCGTAGCTGCCCTTGCCCGCGAGCAGGACGTACTCGGCGCCCAGCGACGCGGCGACGTCGGCCGCCTGGGCGGCGTAGGCGTCGTCGGTGCCGCAGAGGCAGGCGATCCGGGCCCCGGATTCACGGAACGCGCCCGGCAGGTCGTCGGTCGCGCCCGGGTTGACGGCTTCGATCCCGCCCGCCTGGAAAAGGTTGGCGGCGAACCCGGCGCGCGTGGTGTGCGCGGCGACCGGGCCGAGGGTCGCGAGGAAGATCTTCGGCCGAGAGCCGTGCGAAGCGAGGTACGCGTCCGAAGCGTCCCGCAGGGCTTCGAAGCCTTCGGCGTACCGGTGCCGCGGCAGCCCACCTTCCACAGTGGACCCGGCCGGCTCCCGCACCACCGGCTTCTCGGCCAGGTTCGGGAACTCGCTGACGCCGGTGAGCGGGTCGCGCCGGGTGGCGATCCGCTGGGACCGCTTCTCCCACGTCGCCGCCAGCCGCCCGGCCAGCGCACCGGAGGCCAGCGAGGCCACCAGGCCACCCTCGCCCTCGATGGCGGTGAACTCGGCCCAGGCCGCGTGCGCGAGGTCGTCGGTGAGCTTCTCGACGTACCAGGAGCCGCCCGCCGGGTCGGCCACGCCGGCCAGCTTGGACTCCTCCAGCAGCACGGCGTGGGTGTTGCGGGCGATCCGCGCGGAGAAGGCGTCGGGCCGGCCGATCGCCGCGTCGAACGGCAGCACGGTGACCGCGTCCGCGCCGCCGACACCCGCGCCGAAGCAGGCCACGGTCGTGCGCAGCATGTTCACCCAGGGGTCGCGCTGGGTCAGCATGGCCGGCGACGTCACGGCGTGCTGGCGCATCGGCGAGGTGAAGCCGCAGACCTCGGCGACCCGGGCCCACAGGCGGCGCGCCGCCCGCAGCTTCGCGATGGTGGAGAACTGGTCGGCGGTCGCGGCGAGCCGGAACTCCAGCTGCCCGGCCGCGGCCTCGACGTCGAGCCCGGCGTCCGTCAGCGACCGCAGGTACGTGACCCCGGCCGCGACCAGCGCGCCCAGCTCCTGCGCGTCCGAGCCGCCCGCCTCGTGGAACGGGAGGCCGTCGGCGACGATCGTCCGCACGTTCGGGTACTTCCCGGCGACACGCGCCGCGAGCGCGGCCGCCGGTTCCAGTGCCACGTCGGCGCCGGACCGGGCGGCCCGCCCGATCGGGTCGGCACCCAGCACGGCGGTGGCTTCGCTCGCCGGGATCTCGCGCTCGTCGAACAGTTCGAACAGCGCTTCGGAGGCGGCTTCGTACTGAGCACCCGCATCCAGCACGACCGGTGCCAGGTCGAGGTAGACCTCGTTCAGCGCGTCGGCCAGCGCCGCGGGCGGCACGGAGAGCCAGATCGACGTCACGCCGCCTTCGAGGTCGGCGAGGATCGCCTTGTTGACCGCGCGGCCGTCGTCGCCGGTGAACCGGGCGCGGACGTCCCAGCCGGTGCTGACCTGCCCTTCCGGCCGGGACCCGCGCACGTACGGCGGCAGGCCGGGGAAGCCGATGTCGCCGGGGACGTCCTCGGCCGTGTACAGCGGCTGGATCTCGATCCCGTCGTAGGTCCGCGTGACGAGCTTGCTCTCCGGGGCGCCCGCGAAGTCCTCCGGCAGCTTCCCGCTCTTGCGCAGCACGCCCGCGACCAGCTCCTGCCACTGCTCACGCGTCGCCTGGGGGAACTCGGCCGCGAGGTCGAGCTCGGAGATCGGCACTGACTCCGGACCGGCCACATCAGTCATAACCTGTGATGGTAGAGGCACTCGCCGCGCTCGACCTGTGAGTCTGGTCGCGCTAGGGGCAGGGTTAGGGGCCGGAACGCGCACGCTGCGTCGAGACGGCCGGTCGCGTACGCCACAATTGGCGCGTGCCCCCCTCCAGCGAAGAGACACGAGTGGTCGCCGGTCGCTACCGGCTGCGTTCGGTGCTCGGCTCCGGGTCGATGGGCACCGTCTGGTCCGCCTACGACGAGTTCCTGCACCGGCAGGTCGCCGTCAAGGAGATGAAGGTGCCGCCGGGCATCCCGGCGTCGCAGGCCGACGAGCTGCGGGAGCGCACGCTGCGCGAAGCCCGTGCGATCGCCGTGCTCTCCCACCCGAACGTGATCATCCTGCACGACGTCGCCCGCGAGGACGACCAGCCGTTCGTGGTGATGGAGCTGCTGCCCTCGCGCAGCCTGGCGCACATCCTGCGCGACCACGGGCCGCTGACCGTCGGGCAGGCGGCCGCGGTCGGCATCGCCGTGGCCTCGGCCCTGGAGGCCGCGCACGCCGCCGGGATCACCCACCGCGACGTCAAGCCGGGCAACGTCCTGGTGGCCAGCGACGGCCGGATCAAGCTGACCGACTTCGGCATCGCCCGGAACGTCTCCGAGGCGACCATGACCCGCACCGGGATCATGCTCGGCTCGCCCGCCTACATCGCCCCCGAGGTGGCCTCCGGCGGTGCCGTCACGCCGGCCGCGGACCTGTGGGGCCTCGGCGCCACGCTGTTCGCCGCGGTCGAGGGCGCGCCGCCGTACGACGCCGACGGCGACCCGCTGGAGACGGTCGGCAAGGTCGTCAACGGGAAGGTCCCGAAGCCGAAGGCCGGCCCGCTCGCCGACGTGATCAGCGCGTTGATGAAGAAGGAGCCCGGGCAGCGGATCACGCTGCGAGAGGTCCGGCACCGGCTCTACCCGCTGCAGACGAAGACGCCGCTCGACCTGTTCGGGCCCGAGCTGTTCCGCACCCCGGACGGCAAGAAGACGTCCGCGCAGCCGGACGCGACCGACACCCAGATCATCAAGACCGTCCTGCCCGAGAAGGAGACGGCCAAGGCGGAGAAGAAGGCCGAAGCGTCGAGCAGCGAGCTCGCCGCCGACCCGGGCCCGCTGCCGTTCCTGCGCCCGCCGGCGCCATCGGCTCCCACCGCGGCGGCGCCGACGGTGTTCGTCCCGCCGCCGCCGCGGCCGGCGCGGCGCAGTTCCACGGCCACCGCAGTGCTCGTCGCGCTCGCGATCCTGCTCTTCCTGCTCGCCGCGGGCGGCGGGTTCGCCCTGGCCAGGGCGGTCGGCGGCCAGTCGCTGCTGCCGCCGGCGGCCGCCCCGCGGAGCACGTCGAACGGGGTGACCGACGTGCCGCCGCCGTCGCTGGTGCAGCAGTCCGGCGACGCCAGCTACGTGACCGGCAACGGCGGCCAGTTCGGCCTCCAGGTGCCGGACGGCTGGCAGAAGTTCGTCGCCCCGCACACGACGACGAAGTTCGGGGCGAGCACGGCGGTCCAGTACGTCTCCCCCGACGGCCGCCGGTCGCTGCGGGTGGAACGGCTGGTGAAGTACTTCGCCCAGTACCCCGACGACAACGAGTACATCAACTGGCTGAAGGGGTCCTACCCGGGCAACGCGTTCCAGGTCTACGACCCGACACCGCTGCCGGGCGGCAAGGGCTCGACGCTGACCTACCGCCTGGCCGAGGGCGGCACCCTCCCGGACGGCGACGGCGGCGGCACCCGGGTGACGTTCATGAACCTGATCCAGGCGGGTACCAGCCTGTGGCTGCTGTCGGTGACCGTGCCGGCCGAGCAGGAGGACTCGGGCCGCCGTGACGTCTTCGACCGGGTCGCCCCGACGCTGAGCGTCTCGGACTAGCCCTCCGGCGGCCGGCCGAGGAGCTCGCGGGAGACCTGCTCCTGGGCGAGGTGGCGCAGGCCGGCGAAGATGCGGTCGCCCAGCACGGTCGCCACCAGGCCGGTCTCGATGATCTTGTCGAACGACGTCAGGCCGCGGACCGTGTCGATGTCCAGTTCCGCGACGCGCATGGCCAGTTCCGCGTACTCCTCGAGGTGGCCGGCCAGCTTCTCCTGGCCCAGCTCCTTGGCCGTCGCCAGTGCCGCGATCAGGTTGGCCATCGCGCGGTGCTCCGGCGGGTGCGCCTTCCAGCCCTGGCGGGCCAGCAGGTCCGCCAGCAGCCCGGACGCCCACTCGGCGGCCTCGTCGGACACCTTCGGCGGGGGCCCGGCCAGCTCCTGCTGGACCACGCCCATCGTCCGGTGCGGGGTTTCGGCGCCGTCGATCGCAGTGAGCACGACGCCGACCGAGGCCAGCGGCAGCCCGCCGACCTCGGTGAGGGCCTTGATCAGCCGCAGCCGCTGGACGTGCGCCGCCGAGTAGCGCGCCTGGTTCGGGCTGGTTCGCTCGCCGGGCGGGAGCAGGCCCTCGCGCAGGTAGAACTTGACGGTCGCGACCGGCACCCCGGACTCGGCGCTCAGCTCGGCCATCCGCATGCGTTTCCGCTCCGATCCCGGGGCCCATCTCGGGGACAACCCTGAAGACTTCTCAGCATGGATAGTTTAGCTTTCCAAAACGGAGAGCATGACTATCCGTTCTGGGAGGAACCATGACCATCCTTGCCGATCTCCGGAGCAGAACGAACACATGGCACCGGCCGTCCGCGCTCGCGGCTGTCGCACTAGGGGCGGTTGCCGTGCTGTGCGTCGGCGCCATGGTTCTCGACCAGCGGACCCTGGCCGGGGCGCCGATCTGGGCGAAGCCGTTCAAGTTCGCGGTGTCCGGGGCGCTGTACTTCGCCACCTGGAGCTGGCTCGTCTCGCTGCTGCCGAAGTTCCGACGTACCGCGGGCCTGCTCACCAACCTGCTGGTCGCCATCTTCGCCGCCGAGTACGTCCTGCTGGTGTTCCAGGCCGCGCGCGGCCGCGCGAGCCACTTCAACTTCGCGACCCCGCTGGACGCCGCCGTCTTCGGCAGCATGGCCGTGATGATCGCCGTGCTGTGGGTCACGACGCTGGCGCTCACGGTGCTGATGCTGTTCACGAAGCTGCCCGACCGGGCGTCGTACTGGGCGGTGCGCACCGGGGCCGTCCTGTCACTGGTGGGGATCACGCTCGGGCAGCTGATGACGTCACCGACCGCGCGGCAGCTCGCGCAGTGGAAGGCCGGCGGGCCGCGGGACATGGTCGGCGGCCACACGGTCGGTCTCGAAGACGGCGGCCCCGGCCTGCCGATCCTCGGCTGGAGCACGGTGGGCGGCGACCTGCGGATCCCGCACTTCGTCGGGATGCACGCGCTGCAGGCCCTGCCGCTGCTCGCCATCGCGCTGGCCGCGCTCGCCCCGCGGTTCACGCGGCTGCGTGACGACGTCGTCCGCGCCCGGCTCGTCCTGATCGGCGCGGCCGGGTACGCGGGCCTGATCGCGCTGGTCACCTGGCAGGCGCTGCGGGCGCAGTCGATCGTGCACCCGGACGCGACGACGCTCGGGGCGTTCGCGCTCCTGGTCGCGGCGGTGGGCCTGGGCTCGTGGGCCGCGGTGCGTGTCCGATGACCCTCTTCGACCTGGCCTTCCCGCTGGCGGCGCCGTTCTGGGCGTTGCTGATCCTGGCCCCGAAGTGGCGCTGGACGGAACGGATCATGCGCTCGCCGTGGGTCCCGCTGCTGCCCCTGGTCTGCTACTTCGGGCTGGTCCTGCCGCACTTCGGCGAGTGGGGCCGGGCGATGCTCCGGCCCGACCTCGGCGTGCTGCAGACGCTGCTGGCCACGCCGTGGGGCGCCGGGCTCGTCTGGGCGCACCTCATCGCGTTCGACCTGTTCATCGCACGGTGGATGCACTTCGAGGGGCGCTCGGCCGGGCTCTCGCCGTGGGTGGTCAGCCCGATCCTGCTGCTGACGATCTTCCTCTCGCCGTTCGGGCTGGTGGTGTTCCTCCTGGTGCGCGCGGCCCGGTTACGCTCCCTCGCATGACTGAACAAGAAGCCGCGAGCGCCATCGCCAAGCGCACCGGCGTTGACGCGCACGACATCGCGGTGGTCCTGGGGTCGGGCTGGCGCCCGGCGGCGGACGTCATCGGGGAGTGCGAGACGGAGATCCCGTTCGCCGAACTGCCCGGTTTCACCACGCCCGGCGCGGTGGGGCACGGCGGCACCATCCGCTCGCTGACGATCGGCGACAAGAACGTCCTGGTCATGCTCGGGCGGACGCACTTCTACGAGGGCAAGGGCATCGACCCGGTGGTGCACAACGTGCGCACCGCGGCGGCGGCCGGCGTCCGGACGGTGCTGCTGACGAACGCGGCCGGCGGCCTGCGCGAGGGCTTCCAGGTCGGCCAGCCGGTGCTGATCGCCGACCACCTGAACCTGACCGCGCGCTCGCCGATCGTCGGCGCGAACTTCGTCGACCTGACCGACCTGTACTCGAAGCGGCTGCGGGACATCGCCCGCGAGATCGACCCGTCGCTGGAAGAAGGCGTCTACGCGGGCCTGACCGGGCCGCACTTCGAGACGCCGGCGGAGATCCGGATGCTGCGCACACTGGGCGCGGACCTGGTCGGCATGTCGACGGTGCTGGAGGCGATCGCCGCCCGCGCGGCCGGCGTCGAGGTCTTCGGCCTGTCGCTGGTGACGAACCTGGCCGCGGGCATGACCGGCGAGCCGCTGAACCACCAGGAAGTCCTGGAAGCCGGCCAGGCCGCGGCCACCAAGATGGGCTCCCTGCTCCGCGAGCTGGTCACCCGCGCCTGACGAGTTCCGGCTTGGATCACGTACGTTCGGGTTACAAACCCGAACACCCCGGTTCGGG
>NZ_JBEXMD010000021.1:0-161462 GCF_040610315.1 Amycolatopsis sp. NPDC004169 | reverse complement strand
AGAACGTCATGAACCGTATCCGGCCGCTGGTCGTCAGCGCGCTGGCGCTCGTCGCCGTCGCTTCCTTGTCCGCCTGTGGCGAGATGGCCGACCGCGCCGCCTGACCGGCGCGGGGCGGGACGACGGGACCCGGCCCGGTGCGTCTTCACGGAGAAGACCCCGGGCCGGGTCCCGCACGTGGCCCCGCCTGCGGCCTCAGCCGAGGTCCTTGCGGAAACTCAGCCGGTCCAGGCCCGGCCCGTCGTAGTCGGGCTGGACCGGCCGGCCTTCGAACTCCTTCGGCCCTGGTTCGGTGACGAACCCCATCCGGGTGTGGAACGCGTGCGAACCCTTGTTCTCCGGCGAAGTGATCGCCCGCACCACCGAGCGACCGTGCTCGGCGCTGTAGGCGAAGAAGCGCTCGTACAGCGCCGCGCCCAGGCCACGGCCGCGTTCGGCGGGCTCGACGCCGACGAAGTGGATGTAGCTCTCGGCCGGCCGCGACGGCGAGAGGAACCCGATCAGGAACGCGACGACCCGGTCGTCCGCCGTCACCAGGAAGCTGCCGTGGGTGAAGTGCTGGAACATCAGCTTCGGCAGCAGCAGCGCCCGCTGCCGAGAGCCCGCCTCGCCGCCGAGGCCGCCCCACCACTCGTCGAGGACGGCCAGCACCGCGAGGTGGTCCTCCGGGTCGGGGTGCCGGATCGTGTGGTGCTGCCAGGGCGGGGGCAGGGGAGTGAGCATGCTGTCCACCCTGTCCACCCTGCCCGCTCCGCCCGCCCGCGGCGAACGGGTTCGCGGTCAGGGGACGAGCTGGTGCACCCCGACCAGCACCTGCTGCCAGACGGCGGCCGGGTCGGCGCCCTGCTCGACCGCCCTGAGCCCCGGCGCGATCACCGTCTCCTGGATCTTGCCGTCGCCGGGCCCCTTGTACTGCGGTTTCCCGACCTTGCGGGCCTGCGCGACGAACACCTGGCCGCTCAGCGCGCCCCCGAAGTAGCCGTTCATCTCGCTGAGCAGGTCCGGCGAGTCGAGGGCCTCGACCTGGCTGGGGAAGTTCCCGCTGACCCGGAACGCGTGCAGCTGCTGCTCGGGCGCGGTCAGCCAGGCGGCGAGCGCGGCCGCCTCCTTCTGGTGCGGGCTCGAGGCGGGCACGGTGAGGAAGGAACCGCCCCAGTTGCCGCCGCCGTCCGGGAAGGTGTCGGTGAGCGCCCACTTGCCCGCGTTGCCGACCCCGGCCTGCTGTTCGATGACGCCGAGCATCCACGAAGGACAGACCTTCGTCGCGAACGCGCCGGTGCGCAGGCCGTTGTTGCCGTCGTCCTCGAAGGCGGTGAGCCCGGCCGACTGCCCCTGCTTCACCGCGGTCGTGACCTGGTTCCAGGCGTCCCGCAGCGCGGTGTTCGTCTCCAGCGTGGGGTGGTTGTCGCGGTCGAGGTAGCCGACCGGCAGCTGGTTGACCTTGGCGTTGAAGACCTGCGCGGCGGAGTCGAACCACGGCTTGCCGTGCGAGCGCTTGACGTACTTCTCGCCGGCCTTGAAGTAGCTGTCCCAGCTGGCGAACATCGTCTTCACCGAGCCGGGGTCGGTCGGCAGCCCGGCGCCTTCGAGCAGGTCCTTGCGGTAGCACATGGCCAGTGGGCCGATGTCCGTGCCGTAGCCGACGAGCTTGCCGTCCTTGCTGCGGCCCGCCTCGTACTTCCACTCCAGCCACCGGCCGGGTTTCACGTCCGCCGGCCCGATCTCGCCCAGGTCGGCGAACTCGTCGGCGTGGGCGAGCACGTCGGCGAGGTGGCCTTCCTCGACGGCCTGGACGTCGGCCAGCGGCTCGTTCTTCTGCAGCTTGGCCAGCAGGTCCTGGTGGTACGGCCCGCCCGCCTCGGTCTTGACCTGGCGGATGGTGAGCCCGGGGTGGGTGAACTCGTAGCCCGGGAGCAGGTCGTCGTAGCCGAACTGCCCGAAGGTGGCCACCGTGAGGGTGATCCGCTCCGGCGTGCCGGGGCCGCACCCCCCGATCAGGAAGAGCAGGACGACGGTGGCGGCGAACGCCGCCGGTCTCCGGAACTGCCTCATGCTCGCGCACTCCCCATCCACGGCACGCGCCCGGCCCTCGTTGGCTGGGAGCGCTCCCGGGGCGAGTCTCGTTTCCCGGTGCGGCGGGTGTCAAGGTGCGCGACGGCGGGTGTCCGCGCGGACACGGACCGGCGCCCTGACCAGTGGTGCCCGGGCTTCCGGTGCGCGTACTCGTGCGAAGGGAGGACGCGGTGAAGCGTCCCACGATCACCGACATCGCCAGGGAGGCCGGCGTCTCCAAAGGTGCGGTGTCCTACGCCCTCAACGGCAGGCCCGGCGTCTCCGAGGCGACCCGGCGGCGGATCACCGAGATCGCCCGCGAGCTCGGGTGGGCGCCGAGCAGCACCGCGCGGGCGCTGTCCGGCGGCCGGTCCGGGGCGCTCGGGCTGGTGCTCGACCGGTCACTGGAGGCGTTCGTCCCGGCCCTGCTCGACGGGTTCGAGGGCGAGTTGCTGCTGCAGGTCGCGCCGGGCCGCGAGGCCGCGCTGGCCATCTACCGCCGCTGGCGGGCCGAGCGCCGGGTCGACGGCGTGCTGCTCACCGATCCGGGCTGCGCGGCCGAACTGGTGCGGATCGGCCTGCCCGCGGTGGTGCTCGGCGGCCCGGGCGGGGTGCCGGGCGTGCCGTCGGTGCTGGTGGACGACGTCACCGGCGCGGCCGAAGCGCTGGCCTACCTCGCGGCATTGGGGCACCGGCACGTGGTCCGCGTCGCCGGCGTGGCCGTGTTCGCCGACCCGGCGGCCCGCCGGAGGGCGTTCACCACCGCGGCGACCGGCCTGCCGAACCCGGGCACGGTCCACCCGGAGCCCTCGGCCGACGCGGTCCGCAGGCTGCTGGCGGCGCGCCCCCGCCCGACGGCGCTGCTGTGCGACACCGACGACCTCGCGGTGGCGGCCCTGGCGGCCGCGCGCGAACTCGGCTTGTCGGTGCCGAAGGACGTGTCGGTGGTGTCGTGGGACGACACCCCGCTGTGCCGCCTGGTCCGCCCGGCGCTGACGGCGATCCGCCGTCCCCTGGCCGAACTGGGCGCACTGGCGGCTTCGGTGCTGCAGGACGTGCTGGCGGGGGAGCGGACCGGGGACGTGTACACGTCCCGGCCGAAACTGATCACGCGCGGCAGCACGGGTCCGGCGACCACGTGAGTGCCGGGCGGGGTCGGCCGCCCGCTGCCGCGGGGCGGGCTCCGGCTGGGGCTGGTCGTGCGGGGGAGTACGGCTGCGGCGAGCACGCGAGGGTCACGGCCGGGCGGGGGTTGACCGCCCCGCTGTCGCGGGGCCTGCCCCGGGCCGCGGCAAGAGGGCCGCTTCGGGGAACCACCCCCGAAGCGGCCCTCCCGGACCGTCCGATCAGGACCCTTCAGCGGCCCTGGCACGTCGGCGACGGTGCCGCGCTGCCTCCCGTCGTGTTCACGACCAGGCCGAAGCTGGTCGTCCCGTCGGCCGCCACGCGGCCGTTCCAGTCGGCGTTGCGGACCGTGACCGCCGAGCCGGACTGGCTCAGCGTGCCGTTCCACACGCTGGCGACCGTCTGGCCGGCGGGCAGCGTCCAGCCGACCTGCCAGCTCGTGTACGCCGTCGTGCTGTGGTTCATCACCGTCACCGTCGCCTGGTAGCCGCCGCTCCAGGTGTTGGTGATCTCCCACATCGCCATGCACGAACCCGACGGCATCGTCGTCGTGGTCGTGGGGGTCGTCGGCGTGGTGGGCGTGGTCGGCGTCGTGGGCGTCGTGGGCGTGGTGGGTGTCGTCGGGGTCGTCGGCGTGGTCGTCGTGCCGGTGCCCGGGTCCTTCACGCCGGTGACCTCGCCGTGCCCGCCGTCGAAGGTGACGTCCGAACAGCCGTAGAAGGTTTCCGAGCTGTCCGAGCGCTTCCACACCGAGTAGATGATGTGCCTGCCCGACTTGTTCGACGGCAGCGCGCCGCTCCACTTGTACTGGCCGTCCACCGTGCCCACCTGGCCGGTCACCGGCGGGTGGTCGATCGTCAGGAACGGCTGGTCCTCCAGCGAGTCCCAGGTGAGCGGCTGGTTCGGGTTCCAGCCGTCCTTGGTCACGTACGTGTAGAACCAGCCCGGGTGGGCGGCCCACGCGTTGTACGAGAAGTCGAACTGGGCGCCGGCGGTGAGGTGGGTCAGCGGCCAGTTGCCGACCCCGTCGAAGCCCGCGTAGTTCGGGTTCCCGCCCGAGCACAGCTTGCCGTCGGGGATGAACCCCCGCGTGCGCCCGGCGCCGTCCGAGCGCAGCACGCCGAACCAGTTGTACAGCGAGTTGGCGCCGCTGACGGCGACCGCGGCCGCGCAGGCCGGGTTCTGCGGCTTGATCTCGCCGGTCGAGCTGAGGCCGTCCTGCCAGCACAGGAAGGTCCGGCTGCCCGGTTTCATCATGGCACCGTGCGCCTCGGCCGTGCCGGTGTTCAGCAGGATGGCGGTCAGGCTCGCCAGCAGCACGGTGACGGCGGCGAGGATGGTACTTCGTCTCCTGGTCACGTCAGTCCCTTCATTGGGTTGCGTGCGTCGAAGACTGGGAGCGCTTCCAAGGTCAGGATACGCGGCGGCGGTCACTTCCGGAACAGCCCGCGATGGCCGGGGCGGGTGCCTTGCCCTACGTTGGCGGGGGCTCCTCGACCGGGCGGGCCGTGGCGAAAGGCAGAGAGTGGACAGTCCGTCTTCGGTTCCCGCCTGGGTGCGCGCCGAACCCGCCCGGCTGCTCGGGTTCGCCCGCGGCGCGGTGCACCCCGGTGGCGGATTCGCCTGGCTCGACGACGCCGGGCGGCCGGTGCTCGACCGGCCCGTCGAAACCTGGATCACCTGCCGGATGACGCACGTCTTCGCGCTGGCCTCGCTCGGCGGCGCGGACACCCACGAGCTGGTCGCCCACGGCGTCGCGGCGCTCACCGGCCCGCTGCGGGACCACGAGCACGGCGGCTGGTACGCCTCCACGGCGCTCGCCGAAAAGCGCGCCTACGAGCACGCGTTCGTCGTGCTGGCGGCCGCGAGCGCGGCCGCGGCCGGTGCCGAAGGGGCGCGGCCCCTGCTGGAGGAGGCGCTGGAAACCGTCGAACGCCGGTTCTGGGAACCCGAGGCCGGGCTCGTCGCCGACGTCTGGGACCGCGGCTGGACGCGGCTGGAGGACTACCGCGGCGCGAACGCCAACATGCACACGGTGGAGGCGTTCCTGGCCGCCGCCGACGTCACCGGCGACCCGGTGTGGGCGGCGCGTGCGCTGTCCATTGTGGAGCGGCTGGTGCACGGCGAAGCCCGCGCGCACGGCTGGCTGCTCCCGGAGCACTACGACCCGGGCTGGCACGTCCGGCTGGAGTTCAACCGCGCCGAGCCCGCCCACCCGTTCCGCCCGTACGGCGCGACCGTCGGGCACCTCTTCGAATGGGCGCGGCTGGCCGTCCACCTCGGACGCGCGCTCGGGGCCGCGGCGCCGCCGTGGCTGGTGCCCGACGCGGCCGCGCTGTTCGACGCGGGCGTCCGGACCGGCTGGGCCGTCGACGGGCGGCCGGGCTTCGTCTACACGACCGACTTCGCCGGGACGCCGGTGGTGCGCACCCGGCTGCACTGGGTGGTCACCGAGGCGATGGCCGCGGCGTGGACGCTGCACCAGGCGACCGGCGACCCGGCGTACCTCGCCCGCTTCGAGGAGTGGTGCGCGCACGCCGAAACCTGCTTCGTCGACCGCGAACTCGGTTCGTGGCACCACGAACTCGACCCGGAAAACCGGCCCGCCGCGACCGTGTGGGCCGGCAAACCGGACGTCTACCACGCCTACCAGGCGACGCTGCTGCCCGGCCTGGCGCCCGCGGCGTCGTTCGCCGGCGCGCTCCTCGCGCGCGGCTAGACTGCGTTCGCCGTCCCCTTTCCCGACTAGGAGAACCATGTCGCCTTTCGTCGCGGCCGAAGACCGGTACGCGGACATGCCCTACCGGCGGGCCGGGCGCAGCGGGCTGAAGCTGCCCGCGGTGTCGCTCGGCCTGTGGCACAACTTCGGGGACGACAAGCCCCTCGACGTCCAGCGGGCCGTGCTGCGCCGGGCGTTCGACCTCGGCGTGACGCACTTCGACCTGGCCAACAACTACGGCCCGCCGCCGGGCTCGGCCGAAGCCAACTTCGGGCGGCACTTCGCCGCCGACTTCCGCCCGTACCGCGACGAGATCCTGGTGTCGTCCAAGGCGGGCTACCTGATGTGGGACGGCCCGTACGGCGAATGGGGCTCCCGCAAGAACCTGCTGGCGAGCCTCGACCAGAGCCTGGCGCGCACCGGGCTGGACCACTTCGACATCTTCTACTCGCACCGCCCGGACCCGGAAACGCCGATCGAAGAGACGATGGGCGCGCTCGACACGGCGGTGCGCTCGGGCAAGGCGCGGTACGCGGGCATCTCGAACTACTCGGCCGAGCAGACGGAGGCGGCGCTCGCCGCGCTGAAGGAGCTGGGCACGCCGCTGCTGATCCACCAGCCGCGGTATTCGATGCTGGACCGCTGGGTCGAGGACGGCCTGCTGGACACCCTCGACACGCACGGAGTCGGCTCGATCGCGTACTCGCCGCTGAGCCAGGGCCTGCTGACCGACCGCTACCTGGACGGCGTACCGGCCGACTCCCGCGCGGCGGGCGCCAGCCCGTTCCTGACCAGCGACCGCCTGACCGAGGACACGCTGGCGACGGTCCGCGCGCTGAACGACGTCGCCAAGCGGCGCGGGCAGACGCTGGCCCAGCTGGCCATCGCCTGGGTACTGCGCGGCGGCCGGGTCACGTCGGCGCTGATCGGGGCGAGCAGTGTCGCGCAGCTGGAGAACACGGTCGCGGCCACGGCGAACCTGGAGTTCGCCGACGAGGAGCTGGCGGAGATCGAGCGGATCCTCGGCCGGTAGCCGATCCGCGTGCGGCCGGGTTCCGCCCGGCGGGCTGCTCGCCGGTGAGCGGCGCGGCGGCTCGATGAGCAGAGCCGGTCGGCAGCCAACGCGCGGGCCCACCGGCGCGTGGCCGAGGACCCCGGCCGGGCTGCTGAGCGGGCGCGCGCCGGCCACGCAGCCCGGTGCGCAGGGCCGGTCAGCAGCCGATCCGCGAGCTGCCCACTGCCACGTCGTCGAACCACAGCGTGTCCGCGTCGCCGGCGTAGCTCTCCCAGCCCAGGCGGAGGTCGGCCAGTGCCGGGTGCCAGGACTTGGCCAGCCACTGCTGGTCGATGTCCTGGGTCGGGACGCCGTCCACCACCAGGCCGGGCACCTCGGCCGAGTCGAGCCAAGTGCGCAGCCTGCCCGCGCTGCCGTCGACCTCGAACTCGAAGCACGACCACGTGCCGGTCGCCAGCGGGACGCTCTGGGCCACCCCGGCCGGGCTCTGCGCGGGCAGCGTGGCGTCGTCGGACTCGCGGTTCCACTGCAGCGCCCGGTTCTGGCCGCCGGCCCGCAGGTCGCGGCCGCCGTCCGCGGTGTCCCGCAGCGCCATGAACGCCACGTGCCCGGTCGGCAGCGGCGTGGTGTGCCGGACCCAGAACCGCCCGAACAGCGGGCCGGAGCCGAAGCCGGAGAGGCTGGTGCCCAGGAACGCGTGGTTGCAGTAGCCGCCCTGGCCGGTGACCTTGACCGACCGGCCGCCGGAGTGCGCGACCGAGGTGTCGACGGCGACCGTGCCGGTGCCCTGGCAGTTGGCCGCGCCGACGGTCCAGCGGCCGCCAGGGGTGCTGCCGGTCTGCTGCTCGAAGTCGTCGCAGATCGCCGCACCCGTGCAGCCCGCGGGCGGCGGCCCCGACGTCGTCGTGGTGGGCGTGGTCGGAGTGGTCGTCGGCGTGGTGGAAGTGGTGGTCGTCGGCGTGGTCGAGGTCGGGGGAGCGGGGTCGCCGCACGAAACGCCGTTGAGCGCGAAGTCCGTCGGCGTGGCGTTCGTCCCGCTGTAGGTGCCCTGGAGGCCGAACGACACCGTGCCGCCGGCGGGCACCGCGCCGTTGTAGGACAGGTTCTGCGCGGTGACGGCGGTCCCGGTCTGCCGGACGGTGGCGTTCCAGGCGGACGTGACGGTCTGGGTGCCGCCGTAGTGCCAGGTGAGCGCCCAGGAGGAGACCGCGGTGGCGCCGTTGGTCACCGTGATGTCGGCGGTGTAGCCGCTCTGCCACTGGTTGACGCGGTAGGCGACCGAGCACGCGGGCGCGGCGGCGGCCGGCCCGGCCAGGACGATCGCGGTGGTGCCCGCCGCGGCGAGGCAGAGCGCGGCGAGGGCGCCGGCGAACCTGTTCATGGATGGGCTCCTCCTCCGGACGCGGACAGGGGCGCCGTGGCCTGCACCACGACGCCCCTGGTTGGTGGCCGCGTTCTGGCGAGGCGACCTGGCATGGGAGCGCTTCCAGCCGCCGGAAAGGTAACCCCGGCGTGTCGTGGTTGTAAAGTCCGACCCGGACGCCGGCCGATCCGGTGGTCCGTTTTCCGCAGCCGGGACGCCCGGCGGCGGCACTGAACGCTCCTGAACGGCCGAAGCCGTTGGGAGGCCGGACATCTCGCGGTAGCGCTGCGCCACCGCTGCGCGCGGCCGGACGCCTCCGTTGGGGTGGATTCCGGAAATCCGCGACAAGATCACACGAGGGGTCCCCGGAAGCCGATATTGGGAGCGCTCTCAGCCGCTCGCCGAGGCCGGTAGCCCGGAAATCCTCGTTGCGGCCTCAACCTCTCGCCAACCGCGGGGGTTCCCGCCCCGTGACGACCTGGGCCCCCTGGGTGACGCTGCGGTAGGGTCGTGAGCGTGCTCCCGTACTCCGGAAATCGTTGGATGAACGATGAGTCGACAGGCCAAGCCAGGCAGTAAGCCCTACCGCGCGCAGCTGCGGGAGCGGCTGACCGCACTGGGCTTCCCCGAGGAGGCGATCCCGGCCCAGGTGGCCAAGAACCTGGTCGTCGAGTGCGGGATCCCGCCGCGCACCGCGTGGCGGCTGGCTTCGGAGCTCTCCCTCGACGTCGCGGCGCACCAGTACAACGCCGTCACCGGAGACCCCCGCGCGGGCATGCGCGGCACGCGGATCTGGGAGTACGAGCAGTGGCCCGAACGCGGCGTGCGGCCCACCGTCGCGGCGCTGCGGGTGCTGGCCCAGGTCTACGGCACCAGCTGGAAGTGCCTGCTCGGGCTGCGTGACCTGGAACAGCTGCCT
The DNA here is from genome assembly GCF_040610315.1 of Amycolatopsis sp. NPDC004169. NCBI lineage: Bacteria > Bacillati > Actinomycetota > Actinomycetes > Pseudonocardiales > Pseudonocardiaceae > Amycolatopsis > Amycolatopsis sp. NPDC004169. Next base: position 152,269 of record NZ_JBEXMD010000021.1, on the reverse strand, counting down.
GCCAAGGACCTCGCCGAGTACCACGCCGACACCGCCCCGGTCGCGCCGGCCGGGCCCCCGCCGTCGCCGGCCCGCACCCTCGTCCGCGTGGACGCCCGCGGGGACGAGGAGATCGGCGGCGACGCCCTCGACGACGCGATCCTGCTCACGAAGACCAACGTGGACGACGTCCAGCTCGACGACCTGTGGGCGGACCTCGACTTCCTGGGCGGCGCCTACACCCGCACCGCGCCCGACTCGATCCTCGCCCAGCTCGCCGTGATCGAGGAGCGGACCACGGCCCTGCTCAAGGGCAGGCAGCGGCCGAAGCAGACCCAGGACCTCCTGCTCATCGGGGCGAAGTCGAGCGCGATGATGGCCTGGATCGCCGGCGACCTCGGCCGCTACCGGCTCTCCCGCGAACTCAACTCCGCCGCCTGGCTCTACACCCAGTACGCCGACGACTTCCTGGCCCGGCGCTGGGTGCGCACGTCCCAGGCCAGGGTGGCGTTCTGGGCCGGGCACGGCGTCGAGTCCGCGAAGCTCGCCGCGGACGGGCTCAACTACCAGGCGGGCGGGCGCCTCACCGACGCCCCGCTCATCCTCGCCGAAGCCCGCGGCTGGTCGTCGGTGCAGGCCGAGGGCCAGGTGCTGGACGCGATCGCGCGCTGGACGGCCATCGAAGACCCGGACCTCGGGGCCGGCGGCGAGGACAGCTTCTTCAACATCACGAAGGACCGGCGCCACTACATGGCGGGCAACTCGCTGCTTTCGGTCGGGCAGGCCGCCGCCGCGCTGCGCGAGTTCACCACCGCCCGCGAGGCCTTCGAGGGGCTGTCGCTGGAAAACCGCTGGGAAGCCATGGATCCGATGATCCGGATCGACACCGGCCGCGCCCACCTGCGGCTCGACGACCTCGAAGGCGCCGCCGCGCAGGTCGAACCGCTGCTGGACGCCGGGGTCGGCAAGCAGCCGGACATGGTGCGTGCCATGCTCAAGCTGATGGCCACGGAACTGTCCGGGCCGCGCTGGCGCTCGGCCACGACGGCCCGCAACCTCGCCGAAGCACTCCTGGACGCCCACGCCTCGGCGCGGCCGTGACGCCAGATCGGATCCGGACGGAGGCGCCCGTGGTGGCACCGCACGATGTCTCCTGCCCGCGAACCCCGTGCGAGGAGGCCGGGCCGGGTGACGGCGGCACCCGGCGGGACGTCGTCGTGGTCGCCGACCGCTTCGCGCAGTTCGCCCGCGACGACCGGGTGTTCACCCTGTCGGACCTGCTGGCCCTGCTCGACTCCGGCGGGCTCGCCGCGCCGGGCGGGCCCTGGGTCGTCCACTACGGCCAGGGCATCGACGTCACCGACGGCGACCTGCTCGAAGCCGCCTGCGAGAAGACCGAAGGTGTCGTGCGGCTGGCGGATCCGGACGCCTTCCGGCTGCCGCCCGAACCGCCCGGCGTCGTCCACAAGAGCCGTCCGGAGAACGTCCTGCTCGCCGCGGTGCACAGCCCCACGCCCACGCACTGCCGGGCCGAGCTGCGGATCCACCGCGACAACGAGCTCGTCCTCGACCACCACACCGGCGAACACGTGCAGGGCATCGTGATCATCGAGGCGATGCGCCAGATCTGCATCGCGCAGTTCGAGACCGCGATCCGCCCCGGCCTCGCCCCGGCCGCGTACGCCGGGGTGTGGAAGCGGATCGATCTGTCCTTCCAGGACTTCCTGTTCCCGCTGCCGGCCACCGTCGAGTCGCTGATCGTCGAATCCGGACTCGAGCGGGAGACCAACCTCAAGTTCCGCGCCACGACGTCGGTGCGCCAGCAGGGCCGCACCGTCGCCACCGCCGGCATCGAGTACTCGATGATCGCGCAGGGGCGCATCGACACCCTCGAACGCCGCAAGGCCGACCAGGCCACCGCGGGCTACCTCGGCTGAAGTCCACACCGGAAGGGAAACCACCTCACGATGTCCGACCTGCAGCAGCAGGACCGCGCCGCGTCCTTCGCACAGGGCCTGAAACTCATCCAGCAGCTCGGCGGGGCCGACCGGCCCGCCGTGCTGGACCTGTTCGAGAGCATCGGGGAGGCCGAGTTCGGCGAGCAGTGCGTCGGCTTCATCTACGGCGACGTCTACCACCGGCCCGGCCTGCCGCTGCCGGAGCGCCAGCTGGCCACCGTCGCCGCGCTCACCGCACTGGGCTACGCGGGGTCGCAGCTGCAGTTCCACGCCAAGGCCGCGCTCAACGTCGGCTGCACCCGCCGCCAGCTGGTCGAGGCGGTGATCCACGTCAGCTCGTTCGCCGGGTTCCCGGCCACGCTCAACGCGCTGACGGCGCTCAAGGCGGCCTTCGACGGCCTGCCCGCCGAGGAACCCGCACCGTCCGAAGAGGCCGGTGAACTGCCGTGGGCGGGCATCGAAGACCGCTACGAGCGCGGTTTGGCCGCGATGAAGGCCGTCGACGGCGAAGCAGGGGAGAAGGTCGCCGAAGGCCTGCGGGACATCGCGCCCGACCTGGCGACCTACATCGTCGAGTTCACCTTCGGCGAGATCTACTCCCGGCCGCACCTGAGCCTGCGCCACCGCGAGATCGTCACGATCGCCGCGTGCGTCGCGCTGGGCACCGCGCTGCCGCAGCTGAAGGTGCACATCCACGGCCTGCTCAACGTCGGCGGCACCGAGCGCGAAGTCGTGGAAACCGTGCTGCACCTGGCCTTCTACTGCGGCTTCCCGGCCGCGCTCAACGCCATCGCGGCCGCGCGGGAAGTGTTCGCGCAGCGGTGAGCGCGTTCCGGAAGCTGCGCGTGGTCGCGCTCGACTGCGACGGCGTGCTCATCGACGACACCTACCTGGCGATGATCGCCCGGTTCGTCACCGCCCACGGCGGGGTGTACGACGCCGCGGCGGAGCGGGACGTGATCGGGCTGCGCGACATCGTCGTGGCCGAGAAGATCACCCGGCTCTGCGGGCTGGACCAGCCGGCCGAGGAGACGCTGAAGCAGCTGTGGGCCGCGCGGCAGGAGTACCTGGCCGAGCACCCGATCCGGGTGGCCGCAGGGGTCCGGGACTGCCTGGAGGCGCTGGCGAAGCTGCCGGTGCGGCTGGTCTGCTACGGCGGCCGGACGCGGGAGCACACCTTCGACCACCACCTCGGCGACCTGGTGGACCTCTTCGACGCCGAAGTGCCGTACGTGAGCATCAACGAGCACCGGCCGGGTGTGGCGCACATCGCGCGGACCGTGTTCGGCGTCGCCTTCGACGAGATCGTGTTCGTCGACGACGTCAGCCGGGTCGCCGAGGACGCTCGCGCGCACGGTGCCGGGTTCGTCGGCTTCCCGTCGAGCCCCGCCCACGCGCGGCAACGGGAGTTCATGGCGGCGGCCGGGGTCCGGCACTTCGCCGCGTCGCCCGGCGAACTGACCCCGGAACTGCTGGCGATCGTCGACGGGGAGCTCGCGACTTCGACACACTGGCCTCGTCGATGAGTCTTCCCGACCCCTTGGAGCCGCTGTGAAGTTCTTCTCCCTGCCGCGTCCCGGCGCCGGGCTCGTCCTGGGCGAGCGCGACGTACCCGAACCCGGTCCGGGGCAGGTCCTGGTCCGGATGCGCGGGTGGGCGGTCAACGCCCGTGACCTGATGATCCTCAAGGGCTTCTACCCGAAGCCGGTGAAGCCGGACGTGATCCCGCTGTCCGACGGCGCCGGCGAGGTGGTCGCGGTGGGACCCGGCGTGCCGGAGTGGGCCGCGGGGGACCGGGTGGCGGCGACCTACTTCCCGGACTGGCTGTCCGGTCCTGGCACGCCGGAGAAGACCGCGGACGACCTGGGCGGCACGCTCGACGGCGTGCTCGCCGAGTACGCCGTTTTCCCGGCTGACGGCCTGGTCGCGGTGCCGGGGCACCTCGACTACGCCGAAGCCGCCACGCTGCCCAGCGCGGGTGTGACGGCGTGGCGGGCGGTCGTCGAGGAGGGCCGGCTGGTCCCGGGCCAGACGGTGCTCACCCTCGGCAGCGGCGGCCTGTCCACGTTCGCGCTGCAGTTCGCCGCGCTCGGCGGCGCCCACGTCGTCTCGACCTCCAGCTCCGACGAGAAGCTCGAGCGGCTGCGCGCGCTCGGCGCCGCCGAGACGCTCAACCACGCGACCACCCCGGAGTGGGGCCCGGCGGTGGCCGCCCGGACCGGCGGCGGCGTCGACCACGTCGTCGACGTGGGCGGCGGCGGCACGATCGGCCAGTCGATGCTCGCCGCGCGCTACGGCGGCCACGTGAGCGTCACCGGCGTCCTGACCCACGAGGGCGGCGCCGACCCGATCCTGGTGCTGGTCAAGCAGCTGACCCTGCGCGGGCTCACCAACGCCTCCCGCGAGACGTTCCAGTCGATGAACCGGGCGATCGAGCGGACCGGCCTGAAGCCGGTGATCGACCGCCGGTTCGCCTTCGACGAGGTGGCCGAGGCGCTCAAGCACCTGGAGTCGGGCACCCACGTGGGGAAGGTCGTGCTGGAGAGCGCCTGAGCCGCCGCTGCCCGCCGGGTAAGTTTTGCCGTCCCGGGTGGGTATTTTCGGTACCTCCGGAGGGTGTTTCCGCAGCTCAGCGGGGTGGTGGCCGGGCGAAAAAGTCCCCTTTGGGCAGGAATGGCGGTCGCCATCGGCAACGGGGAGAGTGGAGTGCACCGGGGACGTCGCCCGAGCAGGCTGCGGCTGCTCGGGCGGTTGCCCCCGGACTGGGGGCGCGGGGAGGGGGTTTCAACCGCCTGGGGGTGGGTTGAAACCCCCTTCGCCCGCGCGTTGGACGCGTCCGGGGTGCCACCACCTGCCCGGTGGCACCCCGGGTCGCATCACGAGGTCGTGCAGGGCCGCCCGTTGAGCGAGATCGCCGCCGGCCGGGAGTTCACCATCCCCGAACTCCCGGTGAAGCCGAACTCGGCGCTCCCGCCGGCGGGAATGGTCTTGTTCCAGCCCGCGTCCAGGGCGGTCACCGCCGCGCTGGTCTGGGTGACCTGCGCGTTCCACGCCTGCGTCACCTTCTGGCCGTCGGCGAACGTCCACGTCACCGTCCACCCGGTCACCGCCGCCGTGCCCGTGTTGCCCACCTTCACCGACGCCTGGAAGCCGCCCTGCCACTGGTTGGTGACCGTGTAGGCCGCCGTGCACGAGCCCGACGGCACCGATGTCGTGGTCGTCGTCGGAGTCGTGGTGGTCGGTGTCGTGGTGGTGGTCGGAGTCGTGGTGGTCGTGGTCGGCGGTGGCTGGGTGCCCCCGGACTCGCCCACGATCACGCCGCGGCCGTTCGTGCCCACGTAGACCCGGCCGTACACCCGCGGGTCCCCGGTCAGCGCCGCCCCGATGTTGCCGTACTGGTGCTGGTCGTCGTTGATCCGCGTCCACGAACCGCCCGCGTCGTCCGACCGGAAGATCCCGCGCACCCCGCTGATCTTCGCGATCGTGTATAACGTCGCATACGTCCGGCCCGGAGCGGCCTTGCCGAACCCGATGTTGTCGGCTTCGGCGACGTTCGCCAGTTTCGTGAAGGACGCGCCGGAGTCGGTCGAGTGCCACAGACCGTACGCCGAGCCGGTGCCACCGGCCAGCCAGACGTCCCCGGCCACGCCCGGCATCGCTTTGAAGTGCGCGGAGCCGGACGGCAGCCCGGTCGCCGCGGTCGCGGTGAACTGCGCCCCGCCGTCGGTGCTGACGTAGAACCGGCCCGCCGCGAACCCGTAGAACCGCTTCGGGTCGACCCGGTCGGACTCGACCACCGCGCCCGCCGGGATGCCGGCGGACGTCGTCCACGACGAGCCGAAGCCGGCCGAGTAGCTGACGTTCGCGCCGTCCGGGCTCCAGACGAACCGGCTGCCGTCGGCGGCCGCGGCCACCGTGCCGCCACTGGCGTTGCCGCCCGGCTCGGCGCCCTGGAACCAGTTCTTGCCGCCGTCGGTGGAGAAGGCGATCCGGTTGTCGTTCGGCCGCGCGGACCGGTCGAGCGTGCCGGTGCGCACGATCGTCGACGGCGAAAGCTCGGCGTAGTCGAGGCTCGTGGTCGTGGTGAACACCGGCTGCGTGTACATCGTGGCCGGGACGGTGTCGAGGCTGTCGTGCCGGAACCCGCCGATGTCACCGAGTCCGGACAGCAGCGGCGCGCCCGACGGCGGGCTGATCAGGTCGAGCACCGCGGTCTCCTCGAGACCGCCGACGACCGGCTTGATCGTGATCTTCCCGCCGCTGTCCCACTTCGTCAGGTCGGACGTGCCGTAGATCGTCGCGCCGGTGCCGTAGAGCAGGTGGTCGGAGTCGAACGGGTCGATCTCCACCGACTCGGTCATCCAGCCGAGCTTCGGCGAAGGCACCGGGGGAGCGGGCTGCGCGCCGAAGGTCAGCCACGGCACCGCGGAGATGTCCTGGGTGTACCGCAGCGACCGGTCCGGGTAGCTCGAGAAGTCCCAGATGCGGGTCCAGGTGGCGCCGCCGTCGGTGCTGCGGAAGAAGATGACGTCCGGCCACCACGACACCTGCGTGGCGACCACCAGCGTGGTGGGGTGCTGCCGGTCGATCGTCAGCCCGCTGTAGCCGAAGTAGTCGTCGGCGCTGTCGGAGGGGATCGGGCTGATCCGCGTCCAGGTCCCGGTCTTCGTGGCGTACTTCCAGACGTCGCCCTTCGCGCCGTCGTACGGGCCGCCGGTGTCACTGGTCGCCAGGTAGAGGTAGCCGCCGGCGCTGTCGAGAACGCCCTTGTGCGCCAGGTAGCCGGTGGGCTGGCCGGGCAGCCGCGCCCACGTCGTGCCGCCGTCGGTGCTGCGGTAGACGGTGTTCTGCTTGTCCGCGACGCCGACGTAGATCGTCTGCGTGGTGCTGCCGCGGGTGCCGGTCGACGGGTCGAACGTCACCCAGGTGACGCCCTCGTTGTCGCTGGAGTACCCCGTCGTGTCGTTCGGGTCGGGGACGTAGGTGCCGGGGTTGGGGAAGGCGGTCACCTTCGCCCAGGTGACGCCGGAGTCCGTGCTGCGCCAGAGCCCGTTGCCGCTGGGGGCGCCGAGGTAGAGCACGCTGTTGCGGTTCGGGTCGATCGCGAGCCGTTCCCCCATGCCGCGCCCGGGCATGTTGCCGCCGAGCTTGAACGGCAGGGCCGCCGCCTGCCAGGTGGCGCCGCGGTCGGCCGAGCGCAGGACCGCGCCGTTGTTCGGGTCCCAGCTGTTGGTGTACATCCCGGCGGCGACGTAGACGCGGTTCGGGTCGAGCGCGTCGGTGGCCAGGCTGACGACACCGTTGTGGCCCCAGTCGGTCCAGCCGACGGAATCCAGCAGCGGGAGCCAGCGCCCGGTGGCGGTGTTCCACCGGTACGCCCCGCCGATGTCGGTGCGGGCGTAGACCAGCCCGGGTTCGCTCTGGTTGAAGACGATCCCCGGGACGAACCCGCCGCCGGCGATTTCCGCGTTGCGCCACGTCGTGGTGGCCGCGGCCGGAGCTGCCGGGGAGGCGGGCGCGCCGAGGGTGACCGCGACGGCGGCGGGCAGGAGAACGGCGAGCGCGGAGACGAAGAGCCGTCTCGCTGATCGGGACGCGGACGGGGAATGAGTTTTCGGCACGACGGTGTGCACAGTGGCCTCCACCTTCTGGGAGCGCTTCCAGAGCGACGGTAAACCAGCGTTCCGAGCGTTGTAAAGCGTTCGACGATTTCGGTGAGCGGGACAGTCCACAGTGGATTCCGAGCCGGCTGCCGCCGGGTTTGTCGGAATCACATACGTGAACGTCGATCAGGTTTCTGAATTGTTATCGCGGACCTTCTTGCCCGCCATTTTCCGGCGTGTGAGTGTGGTGGCCCCTGGCTGGACTGGACCTACGAAAGAGGCGACCCGGCACATGACCGATCAGTCAAGGACGCAGACGGCGCCGGTGCGGCACATCAACCGCACCACGTTGTACTTCTTCGGCGCGCTCGGCGGCATCCTCTTCGGTTACGACCTCGGCGTGATCTCCGGGGTGCTCCCGTTCATCGGGAAACTGTGGGCGTTGACGAGCTGGGACAAGGGCGTGATCACCGCGAGCCTGTCGGTCGGGGCGATCGGCGGCGCGCTGTTCTCCAGCCGCACCAACGAAGCGCTCGGCCGGCGCCGCACGATCATGGTCGCCGCGGGCATCGTGATCGTCGGTACGCTGGCGGCGAGCGTCTCGCCGACGTTCCTGCTGCTGGTGCTCTCGCGGCTGGTCATCGGGCTGGGGATCGGCCTTTCCTCGTCGACCGTGCCGACCTACCTGTCCGAACTGGCCCCGGCGAAGTGGCGCGGCGCGATGGGCGCGCTCAACCAGATCTTCATCGTGCTGGGCATCCTGATCGCGTTCCTGGTCAGCTACTGGCTCGGCCCGATTTCGGCGTGGCGCTGGATGTTCGCCGGCGCGATCGTGCCCGCGGTGGTCCTGCTCGCCGGGCTGGTCTTCCTGCCGGAGACGCCGCGCTGGCTGGTCAAGAACGGCCGCGAGGAGGAGGCCCGGCGGGTGCTGGCCAGCGCGCACGGGAGCACAGTGGACCTCGACGAGGAACTCGCGACGATCCACGAGGTCATCCGGCTCGACACCGAGGAGAAGCCGCGGATCCGCGACCTGTTCTCCGGGTTCGTGCGGCCGATGCTCGTGGTGGCGCTGCTGCTCGCGATCGGCCAGCAGTTCAGCGGGGTCAACGCGATCAACGCCTACTTCCCGACGATGCTCATCGGCCTCGGCTTCGCCACGCAGGCGGCGTTGCTCTCCGGCGTCCTGCTGGGCGTGACGAAGTTCCTGTTCACCGCGTGGGTCGTGTTCGTGGTGGACCGCTGGGGCCGCAAGCCGCTGCTGCTCATCGGCAACGTCATCATGGTGCTCACCCTGGTGGCGGCCGGCCTGGTGGTGCTGAACGTCCACGACACCGGCACGCGCGGCCTGCTGATGCTGGTGATGATGGTGCTCTACCTGGTCGGCTACGAGCTCGGCTGGGGCGCGGTCGTCTGGGTGATGATGTCCGAGGTGTTCCCGCTGAAGTACCGGGCGGCGGGCATGGGCGTCAGCAGCGTGGTCCTGTGGGCGGCGACGGGCATCGTGAGCGCGGTGTTCCCGATCATCTCCGACCCGAAGTCGCTCGGCATCGGCGGCTCGATGTTCCTGTTCGCCGGGATCAACGTGGTGCTGTTCGTGCTCACCAAGTGGCTGGTGCCGGAGACGAAGGGCCGCACGCTGGAGCAGATCGAGCTCGACCTGCGGGCGCGCCAAGGCGTCGCGGCCGTCAAGAGCTGACCCCGGGGGGTCGATCGCCGGCGGGGCACGGAGGCGTCCGTGTCCCGCCGGTTTTCAGTGTGCCGGGGCGGGGGTGAGCTTCCCGGCCAGCCGGCCGATCCACGCCTCGACTTCTTCCGGGGAGCGGTCGGGGAGACCGAAGATCGTCTCGGTGACGCCCAGGGAATCCAGGTGCGCCAGGCGGTCCGGGTCCGGCCGCTCGCCGAGCGCGTGGATCAGCGGGGCGCCGGCACGGCCCTCGTCGGCCCAGATTCCCTTGAGCAGGGCCACGTGCCCGTCCAGGTCGGTGTCGGCCGGGGTGGTGAGCCAGCCGTCGGCGTGCCGGGCGATCCAGCGGAACGTCTTTTCGGACGGACCCGCGCCGAGCACCGCCGGGATGTGCGCCTGGACCGGCTTCGGCCACGCCCAGCTCGGGCCGAACGAGACGAATTCCCCGGTGTAGGCGGCTTCTTCCTCCGTCCACAGTGCACGCATCGCCTCGAGGTACTCGCGCAGCGCGGTGCGGCGGCGGTTCCCGGGCACGCCGTGGTCGGTCAGCTCGTCGACGTTCCAGCCGAAGCCGGCGCCGAGCGTGACGCGGCCGCCGGAGAGGTGGTCGAGGCTGGCGATCGTCTTGGCGAGCGTGATCGGGTCGCTTTCGACCGGCAGGGCGACGGCGGTGGAGAGCCGGATCCGCTCGGTGACCGCGGCCGCCGTCGCCAGCGCGACCCACGGGTCGAGCGTCCGGCTGTAGCGGTCGTCGGGCAGTGACGCGTCCCCGGTGCGCGGGTGCGGTGACTCGCGCTTCACCGGGATGTGGGTGTGCTCGGGGACGTAGAAGGTCGAGAACCCCGCGGCTTCCGCGGCGCGCGCCGCGGCTGCCGGGGTGATTCCCCGGTCGCTGGTGAACAGCACGATTCCGTAGTCCACCCGCGGAGCGTATTAGAACGTGTTTCAGTTTTCAAGGTGACCGGTTGTCACGCTTCGCAATCGATCGACTGCTCCGGGTGGCCTTGAGGGGGGCTCGATGCCGGGCTGTCACACTCGGCGGCGGCAGTGGTGCGCGATCGGCCGACGGAGGTGCGGGGTGACCCGGATGATCCATTGTGGACAGAAGATGTCCCAGTCCGTGGACACGGCGGCGGGGCGGGATGGCGTACCGGGGCCCGTTTCCGATACCGTGGACCACAGGTCGAGAGGCGCTGCAACGGACCACGGGGTCCGCCACGCTCGGCCGGGAATGACCAACCAAGGGCGCCTCCCGACCAAGGGAGGCTGCCGGTGAACACCCCGCACCAGTCAGAGGCGCGCCTGCGTGAGCTGCTCGACCAGCGGGTCGCCGTGCTCGACGGTGCCTGGGGCACCATGCTGCAGGGCGCCGGGCTCACCCCGGCCGACTACCGCGGCGACCGCTTCGGCGAGCACACCCACGACGTCACCGGCGACCCCGACCTGCTGAACCTCACCCGCCCGGACGTCATCCTCGACGTCCACCGCCAGTACCTGGCCGCGGGCGCGGACATCACCACCACCAACACCTTCACCGCCACCAGCATCGGCCAGGCCGACTACGGCCTGCAGGCCTACGTCCACGAGATGAACGTCCGCGGCGCGCAGCTGGCCCGCCAGGCCGCCGACGAGGCAGGCGGCAAGTTCGTCGCCGGCTCGATCGGGCCGCTCAACGTCACCCTCAGCCTGTCGCCCAAGGTCGACGACCCGGCGTACCGGGCGGTCACGTTCGAGCAGGTCAAGGCCGCCTACGCCGAGCAGATCGCCGGCCTCGCCGAGGGCGGCGTCGACCTGCTGCTCATCGAGACGATCTTCGACACGCTGAACTGCAAGGCCGCCATCGCCGCCGCCCGCGAGGTCGCGCCGGAGCTGCCGCTGTGGATCTCGGTGACCATCGTCGACCTCAGCGGCCGGACGCTGTCGGGGCAGACCGTCGAGGCGTTCTGGAGCTCGATCGAGCACGCGAAACCGCTGGTCGTCGGCGTGAACTGCTCGCTGGGCGCGGAGGAGATGCGCCCGCACGTCGAGGAGCTCGCCCGGATCGCCGACGCCTACGTCGCCTGCCACCCCAACGCCGGCCTGCCGAACGCGTTCGGCGGCTACGACCAGACACCGGAGGAGACGGCCGGGCTGATCGGCGGCTTCGCCCGCGAAGGCCTGGTCAACCTGGTCGGCGGCTGCTGCGGCACGACCCCGGGACACATCGCGAAGATCGCCGAGGCCGCGAAGGAAGTCACGCCGCGGGAGGTGCCGGCGCCGCGCACGCACACGCGCTTCAGCGGCCTCGAGCCGTTCGGCATCGGGGCCGACACCGGGTTCGTGATGATCGGCGAGCGCACCAACGTCACCGGCTCCAAGCGGTTCCGCCGGCTCATCGAATCCGGCGACCACCAGGGCGCGGTCGACGTCGCGCTGGAGCAGGTTCGCGGCGGGGCCAACCTGCTCGACGTCAACATGGACGCCGACCTGCTGGAATCCGAGCAGGCGATGACGACGTTCCTCAACCTGATCGCCACCGAGCCCGAGGTGGCCCGGATCCCGGTGATGGTCGACAGCTCCAAGTGGAGCGTGCTCGAAGCCGGCCTGCGCTGCCTGCAGGGCAAGGGCGTGGTCAACTCGATCAGCCTCAAGGAGGGCGAGGAGCCCTTCCTCGCCCAGGCCCGCACGATCCGCGACTACGGCGCCGGCGTCGTCGTGATGGCCTTCGACGAGCAGGGCCAGGCCGACACCGCCGACCGCAAGGTGGAGATCTGCGCCCGCGCTTACGACCTGCTGACGCAGAAGGCGGGCTTCGCGGGCGAAGACATCATCTTCGACCCGAACGTCCTCGCCGTCGCCACCGGCATCGCCGAGCACAACGGCTACGCGAAGGCGTTCATCGAGGCCCTGCCCCGGATCAAGGAGCGCTGTCCCGGCGCACGGACCAGCGGCGGCATCTCGAACCTGTCGTTCTCCTTCCGCGGCAACGACGTGGTGCGCGAAGCGATGCACTCGGCGTTCCTGTACTACGCGGTCAAGGCCGGGCTGGACATGGGCATCGTCAACGCCGGCCAGCTCGCCGTCTACGAGGACATCCCGAAGGACCTCCTGGAGCTGGTCGAGGACGTGCTCTTCGACCGCCGCGAAGACGCCACCGACCGCCTGGTCAGCTTCGCCGAGAACGTCAAGGGCAGCGGCACCAAGCGCGTCGTGGACCTCTCCTGGCGCGAAGGCACGGTGGGCGAGCGCCTGTCCCACGCGCTGGTCCACGGCATCGTGGACTACATCGAAGAAGACACCGAAGAGGCGCGGCAGCAGTTCGCGCGGCCCCTCGAGGTCATCGAGGGCCCGCTGATGGACGGCATGAAGATCGTCGGCGACCTGTTCGGCTCCGGCAAGATGTTCCTGCCGCAGGTGGTCAAGAGCGCCCGCGTGATGAAGCGGTCGGTCGCCTACCTCGAGCCGTTCATGGAGGCGGAGAAGGAGAAGGCGCGCCAGGAGGGCAGGCTGGCCTCGGCCGGCGGCCAGGGCAAGATCGTGCTGGCCACGGTCAAGGGCGACGTCCACGACATCGGCAAGAACATCGTCGGGGTCGTGCTGGGCTGCAACAACTACGAGGTCATCGACCTCGGCGTGATGGTGCCGGCCGGCAAGATCCTCGACACCGCGGTGACCGAAGGCGCCGACGCGGTCGGGCTGTCCGGGCTGATCACGCCGTCGCTGGACGAGATGGTCGCGGTCGCCACCGAAATGCAGCGGCGCGGCTTGAAGATGCCGCTGCTCATCGGCGGCGCGACGACGTCCAAGCAGCACACCGCGGTCAAGATCGCCCCGGCCTACGACAACGCGACGGTGCACGTGCTCGACGCCTCGCGCGTGGTCGGCGTCGTCTCCGACCTGCTCGACCCGGACCGCTCGATCGCGCTGACCGCGAAGAACCGGGCCGACCAGGAAGTGCTGCGCGAGCAGCACGCCAGCAAGCAGCGCCGCCCGATGCTCACCCTCGAGCAGGCTCGCGCGAACCCCGAAAAGGTGGCCTTCGACGGCCTGCCGACCCCGGTGTTCACCGGTCGGCGCGTGGTCGAGCCGGGCATCGCGGAACTGCGCGAGATGATCGACTGGCAGTTCCTGTTCCTGGCCTGGGAGCTCAAGGGCAAGTACCCGGCCATCCTGGAGCAGCCGGTCGCCCGCGAGCTGTTCGACGACGCGAACACGCTGCTCGACCAGATCATCGCCGACGGCAGCTTCACCGCGAAGGGCGCGTACGCGTTCTGGCCCGCGCACAGCGAAGGCGACGACATCCTGCTCGAAGGCGACTTCGCGCACGTCAAGTTCCCGATGCTGCGGCAGCAGACGGCCAAGCCGGAGGACCGGGCGAACCGCTGCCTGGCCGACTACATCGCCCCGATCGGCGACCACCTCGGCGGCTTCGCGGTGGCCATCCACGGTGCCGAGGCGCTGGCCGCGCGCTACGAGGCCGAGCAGGACGACTACCGCGCCATCATGGTCAAGGCGCTGGCCGACCGGCTCGCCGAGGCGTTCGCCGAGCACATCCACCTGCGGGCCCGCCGCGACTGGTTCGAGCCGGACGCGCAGCCGAAGCTGGAGGACCTGCACGCGGAGCGGTTCCGCGGCATCCGCCCGGCCCTCGGCTACCCGGCCAGCCCCGACCACAGCCAGAAGCGCGAGCTGTTCGCGCTGCTGGAGGCGGGCGAGCTCGGGATGGACCTGACCGAGTCGTTCGCGATGACGCCGGCGGCGAGCGTGTCCGGGCTGATCTTCGCCCACCCGGACTCCCGCTACTTCACCGTCGGCAGGCTCGGCCGCGACCAGGTCGAGGACTACGCCCGCCGCAAGGGCGTCGAGGTCGCCGAGGTCGAGCAGTGGCTGCGGCCGAACCTGGCCTACGACCCCGAGGCGTAGTCCGGCAGCTCGATGTCCGTGGCGAACCGGTCGGTCGCCTTGAGCAGCAGGCCGAGCAGGAAGCGGGACTTGAACGTCCAGTCCCGCAGCTTGATCCGCAGCGGCGTGGGCGGCGCGAGGAACGGGCCCGCGCTGCCGCGCTGTGACACCTTCGCGTAGTCCCGCATCAGCTCCTCGTAGCGGGCGAACGCGACCCGGTGCTCGCCGCCGGCGGCGCAGAGCTCACCCGCGAGCACGTACGCGCCGACGACGGCCAGCCCGGTGCCGAAGCCGCCGAGGGTGTTGCCGTAAGCGGCGTCACCGAGCAGGACGACCCGGCCGCGGGAGTAGCGGTCGATCGTGACCCGGCTGAGCGAGTCGAGGTGGAACTCGCGCGCCTGCGGGATCCGGGCCATCAGCTCCGGCACCCGCCAGCCCGCGCCCCGGTAGGCGTCCACCAGCAGCTGCCGCTGCCGTCCGGTGTCGGTGCGGTCGTGGTCCGGTTCCGGTGAGGCGAACACGAAGAACGCCGACGCCTTCGGGCCGCCGACCGCGGCCATCCGGCCCGGTTCGTTGTACATCTGCGCGTCGCCGCTGCCGAGGTCTTCGCCGAGCTCGGCGAGGGCGTAGTGGTAGCCGAGGTACCGCACGTGGTCGCGCTCCGGGCCGAAGGCCAGCCGCCGGACGGTCGAGTGGATCCCGTCGGCGCCGACGACCAGGTCGAACCGGCGCGGCCGGGCGTGTTCGAAGGTGACTTCCACGCCGCCGGTGGTCTCGGTCAAGGACGTGACGGTGTCGCCGAAGAGGTACTCGCAGTCCGTGTGCGCGTACAGGATTTCGGCCAGGTCGCCGCGGCGGATCTCGATGTCACCACCGGTGAACTCGCCGGGGATCACGGCCCGCGGCCGCCCGGCGGCGTCGACGATGGTCTGGTCCTGCCCGCCGGTCCGGCGGCGCAGGACGTCGCCGAGGACACCCATGCGGTCGAGGACGGTCCGGTGGGTGGCGCCTTTGAAGTCGACGGCCTGCCCGCCGGGCCGCAGCGCGGGCGCGCGTTCGACGACGGTGACGGTCCAGCCGGAGCGGGCGAGCAGGAGGGCGAGAGCGGGGCCGGCGATGCTCGCGCCGGAGATGAGAACGGTGCGGTTGTCCATGCCGCCGAGCTTCACCAGGGCGGCTTACCGCCCCCTGGCGAAGCGCTGACGGTGGCCGTCAGGGGTCAGCTGTCACCGCCCCCGTCAGCCGTCGCCCGCCCGCGGGGGCGCCCCCCGTTTTCCACGCTACCGGAGGGCACCGACAGTTTCCGGATCGTCGCCGGTGGCCCGCTACTCGACGGCGCCGTTGTTCGCCAGCAGTGTCTGGTACCAGCTGTCGTACGGGTGGTTGGTCGCCGGGTAGTTCGCCAGGGGAGTCGTCGCCTGGCTCGCCGAATCGAAGTCCCAGCCGCGGACCAGCCGGCCTGCCTGCCGCGCCGCCGTGATGAACGCGGACTCCGTTGCCGGTGCGGCGTAGAACAACGCGCCCTGCTGCAGCTCTGCGCTGTCGCCCTTCTGGAACTCGTCGAACGCGACCTGGCGGTAGCGGATCCGGTCGCCTGCCACCCGGTCGGTGTCGGCGCGCAGCGTCTGGGCCGAGGTCGGGCCGTCCGCGCCCGTCCACACCGAGACCGTGCGGCCGGCACTCGCCGACGTCGCCTTGGCGAACCGGGCTTCGGACGTCTTGGCGTTGCCGGTCCACGAGACCGTTGTGCCCGCGAGCACGCCGTCCCAGGCCCAGTTCTGGCTGTTGTTCTGGCTCTTGTGGATTTCCCGCAGGTGCGTGCCGTCGGTGAAGGCGACCGTCGGCAGGACGCCGTTGTCGTACTGGTGGCTCGCCTGCCAGGTGATCTCGCCGTCCGCGCCGAGCTTGCCGACGTGGTACCAGAGCGTCGACGCGCCCTGGGACTGGTGCACCTCGACCAGGTCGCCGTTGTCGTTCAGCGCGACGGCCGGTGTCTGGCCGCTGTCGTACTTGCCGTGCCGCAACCAGGTGACCCGGCCGTCGGCGCCGTAGGTCCCGGTCCAGTACCAGAGCGCGCCGGCCCCGGAGTCGTGCACCTCGACGACCTGGCCACGCCCGTTCAGCGCGACCGCCGGGTGGTAGCCGACGTCGCGTTTGTACTCCGTGCGGGAGCCGCCGTCGCCCGACAGCAGCGGCAGCACACGTCCGCGCAGCGCGTCGACGTCCGGCTGCGCCGCCGGGTAGTCCTGCGCCTTCAGCAACCGCGAGCCGAAGACGGACTCCAGCTCCTGGTTGAGCGCGGTCAGGTTGCCGGCGGCGAAGGACGGGTTGTCGGTCAGGTCGTCCTTGAGGTCGAGCATCACGACGATCGGCGCGGCGGCGGGGTGCTGCGCCGACCAGCCGTTCACGACGGCCAGCCAGTCGCGGAGGTTGTTCGACGCCGGGTTGCCACCGCCGTGGTCGACGAGGTTGCCGGGCGAGTCGTGCCCCACGGCGTAGTCGAGCGAGCTCGCGTAGCCGTTGTCGTGCACGTCGAGCTCGAGGAACCGGACGCCGTGGTCGAGCTGGTAGGCGAGGGAGTTCTTGGCGCCGTCGACGTTGCCGGAGTAGCTGTTGTGGGTCGCGCGGAAGACCGACGAGGGGAACGGCGGGCTCGCGGCGTGAGCGGTGGCGGGGGTGAGCAAGGCGGCGGTCAGAGCGGCGGCGGCGAGCGCGGGCAGGCGGCGCATCCTCGGATCCTCACGTCGGGGAACGGGGCGCCGCCCATCCTGGCCGCCGAACGGTTGCGCTGTCTCGAATTCCGGATGAATCCGCGTCCGCGATGTGGGAGGTTTTCCAGCCCGTGGTGTGACAGCGCGGGTGGCCCCGTTGACGCCGGCCGGGCCGTGACCGCAAGTGGAGCGGGTGATCATCCTCCGGCCCGCGACGGGCACGCGGCAGCTGACGCTGCTCGCCGTGGTGCAGGTGTGCGCGATGAGCGTCTGGTTCTCCGCCTCGGCGGTGCTGCCCGCGCTGCGCGCCGAATGGGGGTTGGCGGGGGAGCAGGCGATCCTGCTGGCGGCCGCCGTCCAGCTGGGTTTCACCTGCGGCGCGGTCGCTTCGGCCGCGCTCAACCTCGCCGACCGCGTGCGGCCGCCGCGGCTGATGGCGGTCAGCGCTCTGGTGGCGGCGACGGCCACCGCGGCCCTGCCCTGGTGCGCCGGGCTCGCCGTCCCGCTGCGGTTCGCGACCGGCTTCGCCCTCGCCGGCGTCTACCCGGTCGGGATGAAGGTGGTGGTGTCGTGGTTCCCGCGGCGGCGGGGGATCGCACTGGGGGTGCTGCTCGGGGCACTGACCGTCGGCTCGGCACTGCCGAGCCTGCTCGTGACGCTGGAACCCGTGCGCTGGCGGGCGGTCCTGCTCGGTTCCGCCGTGCTGGCGGTGGTGGGTGCCGCGGTTTCGGGGGTGTTCGTCCGGCCGGGCCCGGACCTGGCGGCGGCACCCCCGTGGCAGCCCCGGTACCTGCTGCGCATGGCGGCCGACCGCCGCCAGCGGCTGGTGTGCCTCGGGTACTTCGGGCACATGTGGGAGCTCTACGCGCTGTGGGCGTGGCTGCCGGCGTACCTGACGGCGACCGGCGGGCCGGGCGGCTCGACGGCGTTCGTGGTGATCGGTCTCTGTGGCGCGGCCGGGTGCGTGGCGGGCGGCGCGCTGTCGGACCGCTGCGGCCGGGCGGTCGTGGCGATGACGGCGATGCTGGTGAGCGGCGGCTGTGCGGTGCTGTCGTTCCCGGTGTCCGGGACGGCGTGGCTGCTGCCGGTGCTGCTGGTGTGGGGCGTGGCGGTGATCGCGGACTCGGGCCAGTTCTCGGCGGCACTGGCCGAGACGGCGGATCCCCGGTACGTCGGAACGGCACTGACGGCGATGACGGCGTTCGGCTTCCTGCTGAGCGCGGGCACGATCCAGCTGCTGCCGCTGCTGGCGGGCGCGGTCGGCTGGCGGGCGGCGGTGCCGGTGCTGGCGATCGGCCCGCTGCTCGGTGCCGCGGCCATGCACCGGCTGCGCCGGTAGCCTCGCGGGTATGGCGCCGGAACACGTGATCGTGACGTCCACGACGGACTCGGAAGCAGCGGCCCGCGAACTCGCCACCCGGGTGGTGGAAGCCCGCCTGGGCGCCTGCGCCCAGGTCGTCGGCCCGATCACCAGCGTCTACCGGTGGGAGGGCGCGGTGCAGACCGACCAGGAGTGGCGGGTCGAGATCAAGACCACCGCCGAGCGCGTGCCCGCGCTCACCGAACGGCTCCGGGAGCTGCACGGCTACGACCTCCCGGAAGTCGTCGCCACCCCGATCGTCGGCGGCAGCGCGGACTACCTGGCGTGGCTGACCGCGGAGACCGCTGGCTAGATTCGGCGCATGGAGCACGAAGGACTCAGGCAGCGCTTCGCGACGCTGACCACCGCCCACCTCGCCGACGCCTGCATCCGGGCCGGGCTGCCGGTGCGGTGCGCGCCGGCGGCGACGCGGGCCGTGGTGCCCGGCAGCAGGCTGTTCGGCCCCGCCGTTCCGGCCCGGCACGTCGGCAGCGTCGACGTCTTCCTCGAGGCGTTCGAGCGGGCCCCCGGAGGTGGGGTGCTGGTGGTCGACAACGGCGGGCGGCTCGACGAAAGCTGCGTCGGCGACCTCGTCGTCCTCGAAGCGCGGGCGGCCGGGCTGTCCGGCGTGGTGATCTGGGGCCTGCACCGCGACACCGCGGACATCCGCGCGATCGGGTTGCCCGTGTTCAGCCTCGGCTCGCTGCCCACCGGCCCGCTCAGCCTCGGGCCGCGCGTCGACGGCGGCCTGGCCGAAGCGGTCGTCGGGACCTGGCGGATCGGGCCCGCCGACCTCGTCCTCGGCGACGACGACGGCGTCCTCTTCGTCCCGCTGGCCCGTGCGGGTGACTTGTTCACCCTCGCCGAAGGCATCCGCGACACCGAACGCCACCAGGCCGACCGCATCCGCGGCGGCGAACCGTTGCGCGAGCAGCTGCGGTTCGGCGACTTCCTGGCGGCCAGGGAAACGAATCCGGGCTTGACTTTCCGCGCACACCTGCGGGCCATCGGCGGCGCGATCGAAGAATGACCACAAAGGTGTGATCACCCGCCCGATCGGGTATCCCGCGCCTGCAGCGGGCGCGGGAGGCGGAAACCATGAACACGCTCATCGGCTTCGGCAGGGACGTCGAATACCACTTCGCCCGGGGGCTGCGCGCCTACCTGGCCCGGGTCGCGCGGGCCGTCGGCGTCGGCTTCGAGTCGTGTTCGCTCGACCTCGACGTGCCCGCCTCCGGGTACGTCGCCCTCGACCGGACGCTCGCGGACCACGACCTCGCCCTGATCTGGGACGAGGTGCACGGCTGGTCGGTGGTCGCCGAGCCCGCGGGTGGCGCGCCGAAGCTGCTCGCCTACCTCGGCGGCCCGGAGGTGCTGCCCGCCCCGCGCGCGGTCGCCCGGTTCCTCGAGGTGCTGCGGGTCGCCGGGCCGCCCGCCGGCTCGTTCCGGCCGCCGGTGTTCCGGAGGGCGGGCCACCACGAGGACCTCGTGGACTGGTTGCCCGTCACCGGCCCCGAAGGGCTGCTCCGGTCGAGTCCGCCCACCTGGTGACCCGCGGCGATCCCCCACCCGGGCGCCTAGGATGGGCGGGCAGCCACCACCGGAGTGAGGGAACACCGTGAGCAGCGCCGACCCGTCCCGACCCGTTCGCGTCCTGCTCGTGGAGGACCACGACATGGTGGCCGAGGCGCTGCAGCTGGCCCTCGACGGCGCCGACGGGATCACCGTGGTCGGCCGGGCCCGGTCACGGGCGGAAGCGGTGGCCGACGTGCTGGCACACGCCCCGGACGTCGTGCTGCTGGACCGGCGGCTCGCCAACGGCGACGCCCTCGGCATCGTCGCGCAGCTCGGGGCGGGCGGGGCGCGGGTGCTGGTGCTGACCGGCGACGCGACCCCGGCGATCGCCGTGCAGGTGGCCAAGGCGGGCGGTGCCGGGCTGCTGCTGAAGTCCTCCCAGCTCGGCGTCCTCGAAACCGCCGTGCGGGACGTGGCCGCCGGCGGCGTGGTCTTCGACCCGGACCTGCTGTCGGACGTCTTCGACCGGCTCACCGGCCGCAGCACAGGCGGCACGGCGTTGACCGCGCGGGAACGCGAAACCCTCGACCTGCTCGCCGAAGGCGCGACCACCGAGGAGATCGGCCGACGGCTCGGCGTCTCCCGCAACACCACGCGCAACCACGTCCAGCGGGTGCTGGAGAAGCTCGGCGCGCGCTCGAAGCTCGAAGCCGTCGCGGTGGCCCGCCGGGAGGGCCTCATCGGCTGATGCATCTGCACCAGGCCGAAGGGGGCTTTTGCATCTCGCGCCGCCGGGTGCGTTTCCCGCAGGCTGGCACCGTGACCACGTCTGCCCCCCTCACCGCGGAGTGCGTGCTGTCCGACGCGCCGGACAGCCTCGCCGTCGCCCGCCGCGTCACGCGGCTGGCCCTCCTGGCCTGGATCGGGGACGGCCCCGCCGTCGACGACGCGCTGCTGGTCGTCACCGAGCTGGCGACGAACGCCCTGCGCCACGGCGACGGCCACCCGGTCCTGCGGCTGAGCGTGGAGGGGACGGACATCCGGGTCGAGGTCTTCGACGACAACCCGGAGTTCCCGGTGCGGCGGCACCCGGGGACCGACGGCGGCTGGGGCCTCGCCCTCGTCGACCGGCTGTCGTCGGTGCGGGGGAGCGCACCGCACGGCCGCGGGAAGGTGGTCTGGTGCGTCCTGCCCGCCTCCTCCGCCGAACTCGCGGGTTGAGCGCCGGTCCCGTGGTCGTGCCGGGTGCGCGGCGATCCGGCAGAGTGGCCGCATGGACGACGACCGGTTCCGCCTCCTGGTGCAGGGCGTGCTGGACTACGGGATCTTCCTGCTCGACACCGGGGGCCGGATCTCGACCTGGAACGCGGGGGCGGAACGCATCGAGGGGTACGCGGCGGAGGAGATCATCGGGCAGCACTTCTCGGTCTTCTACCCCGCGGAGGACGTGGCGGCGGGGAAGCCGGCCCGGGAGCTGGAGACGGCGGTCGCCGAGGGGCGGCTGGAGGACGAGGGGTGGCGGGTCCGCAAGGACGGCACCCGGTTCTGGGCGAACGTGGTGATCACGGCGTTGTACGACGGGGAGGGGCTGCTGCGGGGGTTCGGGAAGGTCACCCGGGACGTGACCGAGCGCCGCGAGGCCGAGCTGGCGCTGCGGGAGAGCGAGGAACGGTTCCGCCTGCTCGTCCAGAGCGTCCAGGACTACGGCATCTTCATGCTGGACACCGGCGGCCACATCTCGAGCTGGAACGCCGGTGCCCAGCGGATCAAGGGGTACGCGGCGGAGGAGATCATCGGGCAGCACTTCTCGGTCTTCTACCCGGCCGAGGACGTGGCGGCGGGGAAGCCGGCCCGGGAGCTGGAGACGGCGACGGCCGAGGGGCGGCTGGAGGACGAGGGGTGGCGGGTCCGCAAGGACGGCACCCGGTTCTGGGCGAACGTGGTGATCACGGCGTTGTACGACGAGCAGGGCAGGCTGCACGGGTTCGGCAAGGTCACCCGGGACATGACCGAGCGCCGCAACGCCGAGCAAGCGCTGCGCGAACGCCGGCGGCTGGTCGGGCACCTCGTCGAGGCCCAGGAGGTCGAACGCCGCCGGATCGCCTGGGACGTCCACGACGAGTCGATCCAGTCCATGGTGGCCGTCGGCATGCGCCTGCAGCTGCTGGCCTCCCGGCTGCCGGAACCGCACGCGAGCGCCGTCGCCGGCCTCGACGAGTCGGTGGCCGCCGCGATCGCCCGGCTGCGCGGCCTGGTGTCCCGGCTGCGGCCGCCGGAACTCGACCGGCACGGCCTGGTGGAGGCGGTTTCGGCCTACACCGACGACGTCGCGGGCCGCTGGGGGCTGGCGCACGAGGTGCGGGACGAGCTCACCGCCGAACCCTCGCCGGAAGCGGCGATCACCGTGTACCGGATCTGCCAGGAAGCGCTCAGCAACGTCCACCGGCACGCGCGCGCCACCAGCGTCTCGGTCACGCTGTCCACAGTGGACAACGGGACCCTGGTGCGGATCACCGACGACGGCGTCGGCACCGCCGGGGGCGAGGCGGGCGCGGGCCACTTCGGGCTGGTCGAGATGCACGAACGCGCCGAAGCGGCGCACGGCTGGCTCTCGGTGGACAGCAGGCCCGGCGAAGGCACCGTCGTCGAGTTCTGGCTGCCGCTGCTGCCCGACGTGACGGAGCCGGGACCGTGACCGAACTGCGCGTGCTGATCTCCGACGACGACGTGATGATCCGCGACGTCCTCAAGGAGGTGCTCGACGCCGAGCCCGACATCGCGGTGGTCGCGGTGGCCGGCGACGCCGACGAGGCGATCCGGCTCGCCGAACGGCACCGGCCCGCGGTCGCCGTCCTCGACGTCCGGATGCCGGGCGGCGGCGGGGCGCGGGCGGCGCGCGAGATCGCCCGGTGCAGCCCGCACACCGCGATCCTGGCCTTCTCCGCCTACGCCGACCGGGCCTCGATCGCCGGGCTGGCCGCGGCAGGCGTCACCGAATACCTGGTCAAGGGTGCGCCGAACACGGCGATCGTCGAAGCCGTCCGGCGGCTGGGAGGCCGGGCGTCCGCCTGAGCGCCCTGTGTCAAGCGGGCTGGTGGGCTGCTCGCAGGTGAGCGGTCAGGGCACCGGCCGGACGTCGGCGACGCAGTCGAAGTCGGACGGCAGCAGGGTGAACAGCCGCTGCACCGCGCGGGACCCGCCGGCGTCCACGGTCAGGCGCGCCCCGGCCGAGTCGGCGAGCAGCTGGGCGCGCAGCAGCGAGTTCAGCCCCGCGACCGAGAAGAACGTGACCCCGGCGAGGTCGATGACGAGGGCGTCGAGGTGGGCGGGGACGCGCTCCTGCAGGACCTTGTCGAGGCGGCGTGCGGTGTTGAGGTCGACCTCGCCGACCACCTCGACGAGCAGGGTGCGGGGGCCGGGGGTGAGCACGCGCACGGACATGTGCCCGCCGGCGTCGAGCCAGTCGGTGGTGGCGAGCCGGGGGTCGGCCGAGCGCGGTTCCGGAACCATCGCGGCACCCTTTCGTCAGGCAGCGGGAGCGAACCGGACGTCTCGGGACGGGTGCGGCAAACCGGCCCGGGCGCGGAACGTCCGGCGGCGGCTGACGGCTCAACCGTGCCCCGCCAGCATAGTGCATCTGCACTACCCGGACCCATCGGGAGTGACCAGGTGGCGCGGGAACCGGTGAAAAATGCACCACGGATCGTGAAGGAGACGGCTCGGCCCGGCGGGCACTCCCGGTGATCGCCGAGCCCGCGGATAACGGGCCGTAACGAAATGCACCCTCTCGGCGAGTAACCTGACACCAGGGGGTGATCGATGGTGCACGGGCGCCGGCTCGGTGGCTTCGACCAGGCGGAACTGCCCGCGGCTCACCGGATCCGGTGGTGGCTGGCGGCGGTGACGGCCGGGCTCGTCGGGGCTGGCTTCGCCGTCGTGCCCTACCTGCCGTTCTTCCAGGCGTGGACGTTCGTGCGGGACCCGAAGGTCGCCACCGTGATCACCTGGACCGTGCTGCAGACGTCCGTGGTGCTCGTCTCCGCCGTCCTGACGCTGTACTTCGTCGGCCGGGCGCGGCTGGAGGCCGCGGCCTACCGGGCCAACCAGATCGACATCCGGGTGTTCGTCGACGAACGGCCCGAAGGCAGCCACGACCGCGAGGTCGACTCCGCCGTCGAGCTGACCGCCACCTTCAAGCGGTTCCTCAACGACTCCCGGCTCTACACCCCGACGCCGGTCCCCGGCGCCGGCAGCTCCTACGACTTCCTCCAGATCGTCGAGCACGCCGGCGACGCCGCGGAGGGCTGGTGGAAGGCGGTCACCAAGGTGATCCGGCTGGCCCAGCCGCCCGCCGCGTTCACCGTCACCGGCACCGTCCGGCCCGGCAACACCCCGGGCCGGCACCAGCTGATCCTGGAACTTGTGCGCGTCCCGCGGTTCGCCGCGAGCCCGCTGGTGATCGAAGACGCGAACTGGCCGCGTGTGCTGCACCGGGCGGCGAACGCGGTGGCCGCGCTGGTCATCCCGCGCAGCGCCTACGTCCGCTCGAACATCCACTGGGCCGCCTGGCGCGGCGCGAAGATCCCGTACGAGCTCTTCGACGCCTACCAGCGCGCCAACCACTTCATCGCCTACCGCCGCTACGACGAGGCCCTCGCGGAGTACTACCGCGCGGTCAGCCTCGACCCGGCGAACGTCTACATCAGACTCGAGATCGCCGCCCTGCAGGAACAGCTCGACCTGCACCTGGACGCGCTCGCCACCTACGACGACGTCATCACCGTCTGCAGCCGGGGCCACGCGCGGCTGGCCCGCTGGTGGATCGGCCCGGACTTCGCCCGCCAGCCGCGCCACGCCGGCCGCGGCCGCGACGTCGCCCTGCTCATCGCCCGCTACCGGCACGCGCTGGTGCTCGGCCACGGCGACTCCGTGGCCGGGTCCTGGTGGGTGCGGCGGACCACCGCGGGCGTCCCCGGCGACGCGCGGGCACAGCGCCGCGCGGAGCTGCGGGCGGCGATCGAGCTGCGGTTCCGCCGGTACGTCGACCTCGACGTCCGGACGCGCCCGTACGCGATCCCGCGCGAGAAGCGGCTCGAGCTGCACCGGCGGGTGCTCAAGGTGCCGGTCGAAGAGCTGCTGGTCAGCGAGGCGACCACGGCGCAGCTGGCCGAGTACAACCAGCGGGCCGCGGAGATGCGGTCGTACTTCTGCGCGCTGTCGCAGTACGAGATCGAGCGGCTCGTCGAGGACTACCGCCGGTTCACCCGCCGCTGGCGGCGCAGCTGGCGGCAGCTGACCAACCGCGCCCTCGACCTGTCCCTGGTCTGGTCGGTGCTGCGGCGCGCGATGGCCGACGTCGAGCCGGTCACCGGCGCGGTGCCCGAGCCGCAGCCCGCCTACCCCGGCAGCCGCGTCCGGCTGGCCGACGTCTGCCCGGACCGGCGCTGGCCGCCGGACCCGCAGGCGCTCGACGACACCGTCGAAGCCGCCGGACCGCGCCGCTCGTGGGAGGAGTGCTACAACGCCGCGAGCGTGTACGCGGTCGCGATGCTCGAAGTCGGCCCGCGCGGCGAGCGAGACCTGCGCGACCGCGCGCGCAACCCGCGTCTGCTGGGCGAAGCGCGGGACGAGGTGGCCCGCCGCGCGGTCCGCGAGCTCTACCACGCGGCGACGATCAGCCACAGCGGGCGGCTGCCGGAGCGCCGCTCGTGGGTGATGGGGGAGGACCCGGACCTCGCGGCGCTGCGCGGCCACGAGCTGTTCCGCGGGTTCGAGATGGTGACGTTCTCCCCGGACCGGGCGGCGCCGCTGCGGCCGCAGCGCGCGCACGTCTGGGAGCAGGTCGGCTACGTCCGGCGGCTGGTCGCCGAGATCGCGGGCTGCCGGGCGCACTTCTGGCGCGGCCGCGCCCTCGACGAGGGACCGCGCCCGGACGGCCGCACGCTCGACCGCTGGCGCTCGGCCGACCGCGACGCCTGGCGCAAGCTGGCGAACCTGGCGGCGGGCAAGCAGGACTGGTACACGCGCTACCAGGCGATCTGCGCGTTCCGCGAGTGGGCGGCCGAGTGCGGCTACCCGGGCTCGATCGCCGGATTCCCGTTGTACTGCGAGGAAAGCCTGCACGCCCAGCTGCGCGGGGCGGCCGGCCCCCGCGCCAGGACCGACCTCGACGCGAACATCGTGGTCCGCGAGTACGTCCGGCTGTGCGACCGCCGCCTGGACCACCTGCTGGCGGACGTGGCCGAACTCGAGCAGACCCCGGTGGACGATTTCGCGGCCCGCGCGGAACTGTGGGCGGCCCTGTGTTCCTGGTTCGACGACGACATCGCCGACGGTTCGTCGGCCGACGAGCGCCGGGAACGGTTCCGCAAGCTCGCGCGGCCCTAGCTCGGCCGCGTGTAGCGGTGCTTGACCCCGACCGGAAAGTACTCGGGGTCGCCCGCCGGCCGCAGGACGATCTCCGGCAGCTGCCGCTCGGCCGGGACGTAGTGGGCGAACTCGCTGTTCAACCGCACGAGCTGGGTGCGCACCGCCTCCGCGATGCGGCCGGCGTCGGCGGTGGCGCCCGGGGCCGTCTCCACGGTCACGCGCAGGCGGCGGTCGCGGTCGGCGTCCTCGACCGACTCGACGACGAACTTGCCCGTCACCGTGTCGCTGATGCCGGGCTGCTCCAGGCCGACGGTCACGTTCTCCGGGTAGACGTTCGCGCCGAAGAACGAGACCGTGAACAGCGAGCGGCCGAACACGTACACGAACGGCAGGTCGGGACCCGGTGGCGGGGTGAAGCCGTGCCGGGCGCAGAACGCGAGCAGCTCCGCGTGCGGCAGGAGCCCGCCGTCGTCGGCGATGTGGTAGCGGATGAGCGGGATGCCGCCGTCGCCGCTGAAGACCAGGGTGCCTTCGTGCACCTCGAAGAAGCGGCTCGCCGGGTCGTACTGCACCAGCGTCGGCAGCCGCGCGTCGCCGAAGAGCTCGCGCGCCAGCTCCGGGTGGCCGGCGAGGAACCGGCGGATGCCCGCCGACAGCGGCGTTTCGGTGCCGAGCACGCCGGCGTCGGCGGTGCCGTACAACGACGCGACGTGGCGGACCGGGTCGGCGATCCCGGCCCGCCGGGCCACCAGCTCCCGCCACTGCTCGCTGAACACCTCGCCGGCGAGCACGAGCTTGATCGCGTACGCGGGCCAGTCGACACCCGCGGCCAGGCCCGTGTCGACGACGTCCTTGACGAACGGCGGGTAGCCCAGCAGCACCACCTGCTCGAAGTGCGGCGCGAGCTCGGGCAGCACCCGCAGGATCTCGGCCTTGTTGTTGCCCGGCGCGACCACGGTGATCGGGCACCCCTTGGCGGCGAGGTGCCGCACGCACGCCGTGGTGAACAGCCCGCCGACCCAGGTGCCGAGCGGGAAGCAGACGACGGCGAGGGTGCTGCGCCGGTCGGCCTCGAAGGCGCCGGCCAGGACGGTCTCGAACCGCCGGGCGACGTGCAGCTCGTCTTCGAGGGCCCGCGGCCAGATCGTCGGGTGGCCGCTGGAGCCGGAGGAGACGGCGATCATGTCGTTGCCCGCGAAGGTGCCGCCGCGGCACAGCTCCGGCAGCGGGTACTTGCGGTGGTAACCGGCCTTGTCGGTGAGCGGCAGCGCCCGGAAGTCCGCGATGGACTGGACGGCCGCGGGCTCGATGCCGTGTTCCCGAAGGAACTTCCGGTACGCGGGAACGGTTTCCGCGGTGCGGTGGAAGAGCTCGAGGACGGGGTTGCCGTCCGGCGGTTCCGCGGTGCCGAAGAAGGTGTCGAACGCCTGCCGCACGCGGAGCTGCCGACCGAGGTCCATGATCGGAGCATAGCGGCGCCCGCGTGCCATGATGGGCGCCGTGAGCACCTCGGCCCAGGAGCAGCCCGCCGGCGCGCCGCTGACCCTTTACCTGGTCAAGCGGCTGGAGCTGGTGATCAGGGCGCTGCTCGACGACGCCCTGCGGCCGCTCGGGCTCACCACGCTGCAGTACACGGCGCTGAGCGTCCTGGAGGCCAGCGGCGCGTTGTCGTCGGCGCAGCTGGCCCGCCGGTCGTTCCTGCGACCGCAGACGATGCACGAAATGGTGCTGGCGCTGGAGAAACGTGGCCTGATCGCGCGCACGCCGAAGGCGGGCAACAAGCGCGTCCTGCTGGCCGGCCTCACCGACGCGGGCCGCGAGCTGCTCGCGGGGTGCGCACCGGCGGTCGCGGAGCTGGAGAACGCGCTGCTGGCCGACTTGAGCCCGGGCCAGCGGGCGACGTTCCGCGAGGGCCTCCAGCACGGAGTCACGGCGTTGGGCGCCCTCTCGGGCCGGCGGGAAGCCTGATTTCCGCGGAGGTACGGCGGAGGGGACACCTGGTCGATCGCTCTCGGCCGAGTGGAGCCGCAGGTCCGGCGCGCTGAGCGGGAACCGCTAGGCCGGACGAGTGGAAGCGCCGGACGGGCCGTTGCGGGGGTGTGGCAGCAGGCGTTGGAGGGTACGTCCCAGTCCTGTTCTCACCGTGGAGGTTCGCCGAAGTGACCGGGGCTCGCGAGGTGGGCGGCGCGTCCGTCGCCGCCCGCAGGCTGCTGGTGCTGGCGGGCGCGGTGGCCGGCCTGTGGCTGGTGTTCTGGTTGACGTCGGACCGTGCCGATGCGGCGGCGGTGGTCTCCGGAGCCGGCGATGCCGTGGCGGGTGCGGTGGGGTCGGATTCGCTAGTGCCGCACGCCGTCGGGCGGGTGGTTGCGGCGGGGAGCCGGGGCGTCGCCACGACGGCGAAGGCGGCCGCCTTGCCTGTCGCGACGAGCTCGGGGGCGGCGGCCGGGGGCGCGCCCTCTGCCGGGCCGAGGGCGCGGGTGGTGGCCTCACCCGTCACCACGGGCGCCACGGTTGTCGCCGGGACGGCGGGGCGCGCCGTGGGTGCGGCTGTTTCGTCTGCGCCGGTGGCCGGCGCCGTCGGGACCGTGGGTGAAGCCGCCCGTACCGTGGCGCCGATTGCGCGGGGCGTGGGCGCTGCCGTCTCGCCGATCAGCGGGTCCGAGCTCGTGGCGCCGGTGTCGCGGGTCGTTGCCGGTGGTGCGCGTCCCCTCGTTCCCGTTCTCGCGCCCGCCACCGCTGTCGCGAAGTCGCTGCTTTCCCCGGTGACCGGGGCGGCCGCCCCGGTCCTCGAACCGATCGTCTCCGCTCTGCCGAGTGACCTGGCCAAGCCGGTCACCTCGCCCGTCGTGAACGAGCCCACCGGCAAGACCGTGCCGCCCGTCGGCGCGCCCGGGGCCGTCGAACCACCCACGTCCGGCTCCGTCGTCCGCGAAGTGATCGTGCCCGGCCGACCCGCGGCGATCAGCGCCCCACCGGATCAGGCTCGCCGGTCCGTCCTGGCGCCGGCGAAGGCCGCCCAGCGAGCGCGCCCCTGTGCCGCGCGCGTCGTCGTCAAGCCGCACCGGAGCGCAGCGAGCTACGACAGCACCCACCGTCCCGGGAACTCCCCGGCGCACCCAAGCTCGCCCGTGCCCTCCTCCGAGGCCACCGCCGCCGGCGCCGGGATCCCGCTCGGCTTCCTGACCGGCGGCCCGGCCCCGCACCGCTTCCGCGCGTCCCCCGGGGCGCACGGGGATTTCGTGCCGCTGTGGCGGCCGTGCAAACCGGGCACCGGACCCGGCTAGCCGCTTCCCGATCTTCCGTCCGTCGTGTGCTCCGCGGCGCGATCCGCGCTGCCCGCGACCGCCGAATCCGACCGGAAAACCCCAGCGTGGAAGAGGGACGAAATGGAAGCGAGCGTGTTCGACCTCGGGAAGGTGCGAAGAGACGCGGTGGTCACTGTCCGCCTGGACGCGATGGCCAACGTGCGGCTGCTGACCGCGGTCAACTTCCAGGCCTACCGGCGCCGGCAGTACTACCGGATGCACGGCGGAGTGGCCACCGCACCGATGTTCAAGATCCACATCCCGGCCAACGCCCACTGGTTCCTGGTCATCGACGTCGAGGGCCTCGAAGCCCGGCCCCTGCGTCCGCGGGTGAGCGTCGAACCGGAAGCGGCCGTCGCGGCGCGGGGCCGCAGCGGCTCGCGGTGACCCTCCTCCGGCGGCCCCGCGACCGGGGCCGCCGGACCTTCGGCGCATCGGCGGCCGGATGCGGGGTACCCGGACCGGATGCAGACGTTCCTGCCGTGCGCCGGCTTCACCGCCAGCGCCCGCACGCTCGACCGCCGCCGCCTGGGAAAGCAGCGCGTGGAGGCGCTCCAGGTCCTCCGCGCGCTGGTGATCCCCGGCTACGGCTGGCGCCACCACCCGGCGGCGAAGATGTGGACGGGCTACGAGGAAGCGCTGACCCGCTACGGCCTCGAGGTCTGCGCGGTGTGGTGCGAACTGGGCGCGGCGGACACGTGCGCGGCGAAACTGGGGGAGGAGTTCACCCGATCGGTGAGCAGCACGGGGATCCGCAGCCAGCAGGAGCTGACGGAGGCGGGTGACGTGCCACCGTGGCTGGGCGACGAAGCGCTCCACCGCAGCCACCAGTCGGCGTTGGTGCGGAAGGACCCGGAGCACTACGGGACGCGGTTCCCGGGGGTACCGCCGGACCTGCCGTACGTGTGGCCGCTGTCGGACCGGCCGAGCCGCACGGCCTGATCGGGCGCGCGCCTGCCCGCACGGGCTTGGCCGGTCGGGGACGCACCCGCGCGGCGGGCCGCTGCGCCTCGCCGGGCCTGCTCGCTCGGTTGCCGCGCTCGGTGGGGCGGGCGGCCGGGCCCGCGTAAGGCTCCGCCGGTTTCGAGCGACCGTGTGGCGCGCCCGCGCGTTGGGCTCTGCGCCCGACCGAGCTCGCCCGGACCGAGCCGCATTCCCCGGAGCGGCCGCCGTGCCTGGCCGGGGTCGCCTCCGCCGGGTCCGAAATGCGTACCGGACCTGCGGTTCCACTGGTCCGCACCCCACTCCGCCCCCCGACCTTCGGCGTATTTACAACGTTGTACCAACGATGTAAATCTGTTTCCCGCCCGGCTCGTACGCCGTTGGAAGGGGCCACCGATGTCCTCCCGAAAAACAACCAGAACCCGAATCCCCGGCCAAGACCACCTCATCCGCCGCGAACTCCTCCGGCTCGCCGGTGGCACCGCCGCCGCCGTCGCGGCCGCGCTCTGGCTGCCCGAAACCGCCACCGCCGCTCCCACCGCCGCCGCCGGGAGCTTCACCCCCATCCGGCCGCCCGCCACCCCCTTGATCGTCCGCTCGCCCTACCTCTCCACCTGGCAGCCCGCCGACAACCTCGCCGGCACCTGGTCCAGCTTCTGGACCGGCCACATCACCGCCCTGTGCGGGCTCGCCGGCATCGACGGCACCCCCTACCTCTTCGCGGGCGCGCCCGGCAGCCCCGCCGCGACCCCGATGTCGCAGCTCAGCCTGCAGGTCACCGGCACGCGCTCGACCTACGTCCTCACCGGCGGCGGGGTGAACCTCACCGTCACCTTCTTCTCGCCGGTCGACCCGGCGAACCTGCAGCGCCAGTGCGTCCCGTTCGGGTACGTCACCATCCAGGCCGCCAGCGCCGACGGCCGGGCACACGCCGTCGACCTGCACTTCGACACCTCCGCCGAGTGGGTGCACGGGAACACCGCCACCCCCGTCACCTGGACTCAGCAGCAGACCGGCGGCTACACGCTGCTCAGCTGCACCCCGGCCAGTCCCGGCGTGCTGCAGGAAAACGGCGACCAGGCCGGCTGGGGCTCGCTCGTGCTGGCCGCGCCCACCTCCGGCGTCACCTGGCAGATCGGGCAGGACACCGTCGTGCGCGGGGCCTCGGCGAGCCAGGGCACCCTGAACAACACCAGCGACACCGCCCAGCCGCGCGCGATCAGCGACCGGTGGCCGGTGCTGGCCTTCAACAAGAACCTCGGCACCGTCCCGGCCGGCGGCACGTCGGCCTCGTTCACGCTCTCGGTCGGGCACGTCCGCACGCCCGCCGTCCGCTACCTCGGCACGGAACTGCGTCCCTGGTGGACGCACTACTGGGGCAGCTGGCAGGACATGGCGTTGTGGTTCGCCAACGACTACGCCGCCGCACTGAGCGCCGCCGCTGCGATCGACCAGCGGCTGCACGACGAAGCCGTCGCCGCGGCCGGGGGCGGGAGCACCGGCGAGCACTACGCCGGGATCTGCGCGCTCGCCCTCCGCCAGGCCTTCGGCGGCACCGAGCTGGTCGACCGGAACGGGGCGCCGTGGGCGTTCCTCAAGGAGATCTCCTCCAACGGCAACATGTCCACAGTGGACGTCATCTACCCCGCGTTCCCCGGCTACCTGCACCTGTCGCCCGCGTACCTGCGGCTGCTGCTGGAGCCGCTGCTCGACTACGCCGAGCGCGGCGGCTGGCCGATGGCCTTCGCCGAGCACGACCTCGGCACCCACTACCCGGACGCCACCGGGCACAACGACGGCAACGAAGAAAGCATGCCGGTCGAGGAGTCGGCCAACCTGCTGATCATGGCGGCCGCGCTGGTGCAGCGGCTCCCCGCGGCGGAGGCGACCGCCTTCGCGAACACCCACTACCGGATCCTGCGGCAGTGGGCCGAATACCTGGTCGCCAACACCCTCGACCCCAGTTTCCAGAACCAGACCGACGACTTCACCGGCTTCATCGCCCACAGCGCGAACCTCGCGCTGAAGGGGATCATCGGCGTCGGCGCGATGGGCGTCATCGCCGCCGCCGTCGGCAACGCCGCCGACGCCCAGCGGTACCGCTCGACGTCCCGCGCCTACGTCAGCCAGTGGGTGACGCTCGCCGAGGACGGCAGCCACCTGCGCCTCGCCTACGACCAGCCGGGCACCTGGAGCCTGAAGTACAACGGCTTCGCCGACCGCGTGCTCGGCCTCGACCTGGTCCCGCTCGGCGTCGCCGCCCAGGAGGCCGCCTGGTACCAGGGCCGGGCCGGCGCCCACGGCGTCCTGCTCGACCCGCGCAACAACTACACGAAAGCCGACTGGGAACTGTGGACCGCGGCCTGGCTCGCCGACCGGCCGGACATCCGCACCACCCTGGTCGAAGGCGTCTACAGCTACGCGAACACCACACCGCAGCGGGTGCCGTTCAGCGACTGGTACGTCGTCGCCGACGCCACCCAGCGCGGCTTCCAGGCCCGTCCGGTGGCCGGCGGCTACCTGGCGCTGCTGACCGGCCCGGCCGCCTCGACGACCGTGTGGCGGAAGCTGCAGAACCAGCGTTCGGGCAAGGTCCTCGCCGTCTCGGAGATGGCGCTGGCCGACTCCGCCGAGGTGACGCAGTGGTCGGACAACGGCACCGCCGACCACCTCTGGGCCGTGGTGGACAACGGCGACGGCACGGTCCGGATCGTCAACCGCAACAGCGGCAAGGTCCTCGCCGTGCACGACCAGAGCCTCGACAACGGCGCCCACGTCCAGCAGTACCGCGACAACGGCACCCCCGACCACAACTGGCGGATCGTCGACGCCGGCGGTGGCTGGTCGAAGCTGGTCAACGTGCGCAGCGGCAAGGTGATGGCGGTCGACCAGCAGTCCACCGCGGACGGAGCCCAGGTGACCCAGTGGGACGACAACGGCACCCCGGACCACCTGTGGCGGTTCGTCTGACACCGGTTTGCGACACTGGCGCCCGTGTGCGCCGACTTCACCCGGATCCGCCGGTTCCTCGCCGAGCGCGAGCCGCCGACGCCGTGCCTGGTCGTCGACACCGACGTGGTCGCGGCCCGGGCGGCCGAGTTCGGTGCGGCGTTCCCCGGCGCGCTGATCCGGTACGCGGTCAAGGCCAACCCGGCGCCACCGGTGCTCGACGCGCTGGTGGCGGCCGGGATCGGCTTCGACGTCGCCGGGCCTGCCGAGCTCGCACTGTGCCTCGGCCGCGGCGCCGACCCGGCCGAGATCGCCTACGGCAACCCGATCAAGAAGCCGCGGGACATCGCCTTCGCCTTCGAGCGCGGGGTCCGGGAGTTCACTTCGGACGCTCCCGCCGACGTCGACCACTTGGCCCGGTACGCGCCGGGCTCGGCGGTGTCGATCCGCGTCCTGCTCGACGCGCCGGACTCGGCGACGCCGTTCGGCCGGAAGTTCGGCTGCGCCCCGGCCGAAGCCCTCGACCTGGTGCTGCGCGCGGCCGCACACGGGCTGCGGCCCGGTATCGCCTTCCACGTCGGCTCGCAGCAGCCGGACGTCACCGCCTGGGAGATCGGCATCGCGACGGCGGCGAAGCTGTTCGGCGAAGCCGCGGCGCACGGGGTCGGGATGACCCGGCTCAACCTCGGTGGCGGCTTCCCGACCACGCACCGCACGGCCGTCCCGTCACTGGCCGCGTACGCGGCGGCGATCGCGGCGGCCCTCGACACGTCCTTCCCGTCCGGGCGGCCGGAGCTGCTGCTCGAGCCCGGCCGGGTGCTCGTCGCGGACGCCGGCCTGCTGCGGACCGAGGTCGTGCTGGTCGCGCAGCGGGACGACCGGCGCTGGGTGTACCTCGACATCGGCCGCTACAACGGCCTCGCCGAGGCCGAGAACGAGGCCATCGCCTACCGGTTCGAACCCGTGGACACCCGCGGCGGTCCGGACGGCCCGGTGGTGCTGGCCGGCCCGACCTGCGACGGCGACGACGTGCTCTACCAGCGGACGCCGTACCGGCTGCCGCTGGCGCTGCGCAGCGGCGACCGGCTGGACGTGCCGGGCACCGGGGCCTACACCGCCAGCTACGCGTCCGTGGGGTTCAACGGGATCGAGCCGCTGCGCACCCACTGCCTCGGGAGGTGGGGCGATGCCTGACGTCGGCCGGTTCACCGGACGGCACGTGCTCGCCGAGCTGCACGGCGTCGACCCGGTCCTGCTCGACGACCCGGTGCGGCTCGGGGAGCTGCTGCGGGCCGCGGTGACCGAGGCGGGCGCGACCGTCCTCGACGTCGTGGCCCAGCGGTTCGCGCCCCAGGGCGCCACGGTCATCGCGCTGCTGGCCGAGTCGCACGCGTCCGTGCACACCTACCCGGAGCACGGGTCGCTCTTCGCCGACGTGTTCACCTGCGGGGAACGCGCCGATCCCGAGCACGCCCTGCGGCTGCTGGCCAAGTCGCTGCACGCCGCGCCCGTCCACCTGTCGGTCCTCCACCGGGGAGAACGCTGATGCCCCTGATCCACGAACCGGTCGGCGACGGCCTCACCCGCGTCTGGGAGGTCGGCGCCGTGCTCTGCCACGAGCGCACGCCGTACCAGGAGCTGCTGATCGGGACGACCGCGCAGGGCGTTTCGCTGTTCTGCGACGGCGAACGCCAGAGCACCGAGGCGAGCCAGCTGGTGTACCACGAAGCCCTGATGGTGCCCGCGCTCCTGCTGGCCGAGCGGGTGCGGCGGGTGCTCGTCGTCGGGTCCAGCGAAGGGGTGGCGAGCCGGCTCGCCGTCGCCGCGGGTGCCGAACTGGTCGACCACGTGGACATCGACGCCGACGCCGTGCGGGCCTGCGCCGAGCACCTGCCCTACGGCTACACCCCGGCGGAGCTGGCGCGGGCCGAGCGCGGCGAGGGGCCGATCCGGGTGTCCTATGCGGACGGCTGGGCCTTCCTCGCCGCGGCCGGGACGCGGGGCGAGCGCTACGACGTGGTCGTGATCGACCTGCCGGACGAGAACACCGATCCGGACGCGCAGCACAACCGCTTGTACGGCAAGGACTTCCTCGCCCGCTGCGCGCGCCTGCTGGCGCCGGGCGGGGTGGTGACCTCCCAGGCCGGCTGCCCGACGCTGTGGCGCAACGAGACGCTGCGCGCGTCCTGGCGGCGGTTCCGCGAGGTGTTCGGCACGGTGCTGTACTTCGGCTCCGACGAGCACGAGTGGGCGTTCCTGTCCGGCCGCGTGGACGTGGTCGGGGACCCGGGCGCGCTGGTGGCGCGGCGGTTCGCGGAGCGGGGGAGCCCGGCGGCCACGCTGGACGCCGAAGCCCTGCTCGGCGGCTGCACCCCGCCGCGTTCGCTCCGCGCCGGTGGTCCGGACCGGCGGTCTTGACCTTCGATTCCGCGAATATCGAGCCCCGGGAAACGTGAATTGGCGGGAAATGGATTTCCCGTGCGCTCCGCTGTCGTGTTACTCCGTTCAGTGGCCGTCGAAAAGGTTGCGATCGCGCTACGATCCTCTCCGCGCGCGATCATCACCACCACTCGGCACCGTGGCCCATTTGGAGGAGCGTCATGCTCGGTATGTCGGTCGTAGGCGCAATGATTCTGTCCACCCTCGTCGCCCCCGTCGATTCTCCGGCGGCCTCGGTGCCGTCCGAAAGAATTACGCTCGACATCAAGACGATCAACGGCTCGGGCTGCCCGGCCGGCACGGCCACCGCCTCGGCCGACGTCGCCTCCGACAACACCTCGTTCACGGTGCACTACACGAACTTCACCGCGCGGGCCGGTGGTGGCGCGCCCGCGCTCGACGCCCGTAAGAACTGCCAGATCAACGTGCTCGTCCATGTGCCACAAGGGTTCACGTATGCGATCGCGGAGGTGGACTACCGCGGCTTCGCCCACCTCGAGAGCGGGGCGAGTGCGCTCGAGCAAGCCAACTACTACTTCACCGGGACGGCGCCGACCGCCCGGGTGCGGCACACCTTCCCCGGCCCGTTCCACGGCGTATGGCGGGCCAGCGACGTCACCGAGGTGGCCGAGCTGGTCTTCGCACCGTGCGGCGAGAGCCGCAACCTGAACATCAATGCGGAACTGCGGGCCGACGCCGGTTCGTCGGCGGGCTCCAGTTTCATCGAAATGGATTCCGAACACGCGAGCGTGGACACGATTTACCACTTCGCGTGGAAGACCTGCTGAATTCGGCCGGTCATTGTCGCGGCGCCCGCTCACCGGAACCCCTCGCCGGTGAGCGGGTTTTACCGTGCCCGCCGGATCGGGGTTTCCGTTGAACGCGGTTCACCCCGATGTGTTCAGCTCCGTACTGCCCGACGCTCGGTTTCCGGGCCGGGCACGACGCCGCATCGTCGTTCGAACCGCTCCATCAGGACGGTAGCGATCAGGAGGGCCACTGGGGTGCTCACCGCGATCCACATGTAGGGAGATTTACCCACCGGCGCGCGCTCTCAACCGTCCGCCGACAGCCGGGTGATCAGGTCCAGCAGGCCGGCCCGGAACGCGTCGTCGTCACCCAGGCCGCCGAGCAGGGCGGGTTCGGCGCGCACCGCCTGCTCGTGCACCTCCCGGCCGCGCGGGGTCAGCCGGGTCAGCTGGCGGCGGCCGTCGGCCGGGTCCGCGGCCCGGCTGACGAACCCCGCCTTGGCCAGCCGGTCGAGCGTGCGGCTCATCGTCTGGTCGGTGACCTGGCAGCGCTGGGCCAGCGTCCGCTGGGGGAGCGGCCCGTCGCGCAGGGTGTGCAGCGCGATGAGACCCGCGTGGGTGAGGCCCATGCCGTCGAGCACGGCCACCCAGCGTTGCTCCACCAGCCGCGCGGCCACGGCCAGCAGCCGTCCGGTCGGCCAGGTGCCCAGATCGGGCTCGGGGCTCGAGCTCACCGTCACTGTGCTCACCATCACTCAGGAGTCGTCGTGCAGAATGTTCAGCTTGCTGAACAATTGGGCGTGTTCGCGCTCGAAAGGACCTTAGCGACCATGAACGACTCCCCGCGCCGCCTCCGCTGGTTGATCCCGGCCCTCCTGGTGATCGCCTGGCTGGGCCTCGGCGGGTTCGGCGGCCCGTTCGCGGGCAAGCTCAGCGAGGTCGCGAAGAACGACAACGCGGCCTTCCTGCCGCGCTCGGCCGAGGCCACCGAGGTCTCCGACGAGCAGAAGGCGTTCAGCCCGCGCCAGGTGCTGCCCGCCACCGTCGTCGCCGAGCGCACCAGCGGCCTGACCGCCGAAGACCGGCGGTTCCTCGAGGCCAAGGCCCAGGAACTGGGCCGCGTGCCCGGGGTGGCCGGCCCGCTGGGCAAGCCGGAGCCTGCCCCGCGGGACGACCAGGCCGCGCAGCTGGCGGTGCCGATCTTCGCCGACGGCAACCCCGCGGACGTCGTCAAGGAGGTCCGGGCGCAGCTCGGCGGCGCGCCCGCCGGGCTCACCGTGCTCGTCACCGGGCCTGCCGGGCAGATCGCCGACCTGGTCAAGGCGTTCGGCGGGATCGACGGCATCCTGCTGCTCGTCGCCGGCGGCGTGGTCGCGCTCATCCTGGTGGCCGTCTACCGCAGCCCGCTGCTGCCGTTCCTGGTGCTGCTGTCGGCGGTGTTCGCGCTCGGCCTGGCCAGCCTGGTCGTCTACCTGCTGGCGAAGCACGACGTGCTCGCGCTCAACGGCCAGAGCCAGGGCATCCTGTCGATCCTCGTCTTCGGCGCCGCGACCGACTACGCGCTGCTGCTGGTGGCGCGGTTCCGTGAGCAGCTGCGTGACACGCCGAGCCGGTTCGACGCCCTGAAACTCGCTTGGCGCGCGACGCTCGAGCCGATCGCGGCTTCGGCGGGCACCGTGGTGCTCGGCGTGCTGTGCCTGCTGTTCAGCAACCTCAACTCGAACAAGGGCCTCGGCCCGGTGGCGGCAATCGGCATCGGGGCCGCGCTGCTGGCGTCCACCACGTTCCTGCCGGCCGCGCTGGCCCTGTGCGGGCGCGGGGCGTTCTGGCCGTTCAAGCCGGCACTGGGCTCGCCGCACCCGGAGACGTCCGGGATCTGGGGCCGGGTGGCGCGCCTGGTCGGCCGCCGCCCGCGCGCGGTCTGGGTGGTGACGGCGCTGGTGCTCGGTGTCGGGGTCGCGTTCCTGCCGCAGCTCAAGGCGTCCGGGACCGCGCAGTCGGACGTGTTCCTGACCCCGGTCGAATCCGGGACCGGGCAGGAGATCCTCGGCCGCCACTTCCCGGGCGGCCTGGGCGCACCGGCGATCACGATCGCCGACGCGGGCGCGCTGCCCGCGGTGCTCAAGGCGGCCGCCATCGACGGAGTCGCGCAGTCGTTCCCCTTGCCGGGTCCTGACGGCCGCCCCAAGGTGGTCGGCGGGCGCGTCGAGATCCTGTCGGTCCTGACCGACCCGGCGGATTCCGAGGCGGCGGTCGCGACGGTGGGCCGCCTGCGCGACGCGGTGCACGCGGTCCCGCAGGCGAACGCCAAGGTGGGCGGCCCGACGGCGATCCAGCTGGACACGCAGCAGACGTCGAAGCGCGACCGGGCGCTGATCATCCCGATCGTGCTGCTGGTGATCTTCCTGGTCCTGGCGTTGCTGCTGCGGTCACTGCTGGCGCCGCTGCTGCTGATCGCGACCGTGGTCCTCTCGTTCGCGGCGACGATGGGCGTGTCGGCGCTGGTGTTCAACCACCTCCTGGACTTCCCGGGTGCGGACCCGGTGGTGCCGCTGTTCGGGTTCGTCTTCCTGGTCGCGCTGGGGATCGACTACAACATCTTCCTGATGACCCGGGTCCGGGAGGAAGCACTGAGCAGGGGAACGCGGGCCGGGACGCTGCGCGGGCTGTCCCTGACCGGCGGGGTGATCACGTCGGCGGGCGTCGTGCTGGCCGCGACGTTCTCGGCGCTGGCGGTGATCCCGATCCTGTTCCTGGCGCAGATCGCCTTCATCGTCGCGTTCGGCGTGCTGCTGGACACGCTGCTGGTGCGGTCCCTGCTGGTCCCGGCCCTGACGATCGACGTCGGGCGGCGCATCTGGTGGCCGTCGAAGCTGGCCCGCCTC
Source organism: Amycolatopsis sp. NPDC004169 (assembly GCF_040610315.1). NCBI lineage: Bacteria > Bacillati > Actinomycetota > Actinomycetes > Pseudonocardiales > Pseudonocardiaceae > Amycolatopsis > Amycolatopsis sp. NPDC004169. Next base: position 112,940 of record NZ_JBEXMD010000021.1, on the reverse strand, counting down.
GACGGGTGAGGCGCTACAGCATCGGCACCAGGGCGCGGTACCGGTCGAGGAAGCCTTCGTTGGCGGTGTCGCCGCCGGGGAGGTTCGAGCTCTGCCAGAGGGGGACCGGGACGGCACCGGCCAGCGTGGTCAGCCGGACGAGCAGCAGGTTCCACAGGTAGGTGGCGCAGAGGGTGGACAGCGCGCCGGTGGTGCCGCCGGCCGTGGGGACCACGGCGTCGCCGGGCGGGATGGCGGTGTCGAGCACGGCATCGGCCAGCTCGCCGAGCTTGGCGAAGGAGCGCGCGGGCGCGCTGTCCATGTGCGGCCGCGAGCAGAAGGCGACGACGTAGGCCTCCCGCTTCCGCAGTTCGGCGGCGACCTCGACGGGGAAGGCGTTGACGCCCGAGTTGGAGAAGACGACCCCGACGTCGCCGGGCTGCACCCGCGCCTGGGCGACGAGGGTCGCGGCGAGCCCGGGCACGCGTTCGAGCTGGGTGCTGGCCTGCGCACCGTGCAGCGGCAGCAGGCCGGGGTGGAACAGCGGCCGCACGCAGGCGAGGCCGCCGGCGCGGTAGAAGGTCTCCAGCACGGCAGCGAGGCCGTGGCCCGCGGCCGCGGTGTGCACCAGCCGGCCGGCGCGGACGGCGTCGAGGAGCCGGGCCGCCACCGCGTCGAGGGTGGCGGCGTTGCGGTCTTCGACCAGGCGGAGGTGCTCGCGCACCGCGGTACCGAAGTCGGCGGAAAAGTCCACGGGGTCTCCTTGCTGGGGGACGTCTCCTATGGTCTAGACCATTGCGGGGTCGGTTGTCTTTGCGCTGTGGCGCGTGTCACCTCCGGGCCGCTGGACTTGGTCGTCGCGGCGAGCCGGGGGCGGCCTGGATCGTCGACGCTGCCCCGAGGGAATGTGGCCGACCCCGGCACACCGCGAGGCGGTCGGAGCCGCCGGCCGGCGGCCGAGCGCGGGCGGGCTGATCCGGCCGTCTGCCGCAATCTAGGCCGCGGCGCGCTCGGCGAGTGGACGGCGGCGCAGGCCCGGGTCGTGCACGGCCGGCGGCTGGTAGTTCTGGTCGAGTGCCCCGACGTTGGTCCCCGGCGGCACGATCTCGTCGATGCGGTCGAGGACGTCGTCGGTGAGCCGGACCTCGATGCCCGCCAACAGGTCGTCCAGCTGCGGCATGGTCCGCGGACCGAGCAGTGCGCTCGTGACTCCCGGGTGGGCGATGACGAACGCCATCGCGAGGTGGGTCATCGGCAGGCCCGCTTCGGCGGCCAGCGGGACGAGCTGCTCGACGACGTCGAGCCGGCGTTCGTCGGTGAGGTGCTTGAGCAGGTGGGCGCGGCGCAGGTCGTTCCGCTCGCCCTTGCGGACGCGCCCGGTGAGCAGCCCCTGGCCGAGCGGGCCCCAGATCAGCGTGCCCATGCCGAAGCGCTGGGCCAGCGGCAGCACTTCGCGTTCGACGCCGCGGTTGAGCAGGGAGTAGGCCGCCTGCTCGGCGCGGAAGCGCGCCAGCCCGCGCCGCTCGGCGGTCCACTGGGCCTCGACGATGTCGGACGCCAGGCTCTGGGACGTGCCGATCGCGCGGATCTTGCCGGCACCGAGCAGATCGGTCAGCGCGGAAAGCGTTTCCTCGATGTCCGTCTCGGGATCGGTGCGGTGCAGCTGGTAGAGGTCGATGTGGTCGACCTGTAGGCGCCGCAACGATTTTTCGACGGCGGTGGTGATCCAGCGGCGGGACGCGCCTTGGTGGTGGGGGTCGTCGCCGACCTGGCGGCCGAACTTGGTGGCGAGCACGACGTCGTCGCGGCGGCCCCGCAGCGCTTTGCCGACGACCTCTTCGGAGTCGCCGTAGGCGTCGGCCGTGTCGAGGAAGTTGATGCCCGCGTCGAGTGCCTTGTGGATCATGCGGGCGGAGTCGTCCGGGTCGGGATTGCCGAAGGACGTCGCGAACATCATCGCGCCGAGTGCGTACGGGCTGACCTTGATCCCGGTCCGGCCGAGGGTGCGGTACTGCATGGGTTCTCTCCTGACGGGTGCCGGCCGGCGCGGATGGCGTACGCTGGCCGTAAGTGGAAACCTATTCCGGAACTATACGGAAAGGCTTTCCGGTTAGGCAACCGAGAGGGGCGAAGTGACCCAGGAGACCCGACGGCGGCGCGCCGACGCCCAGCGCAACGTCGAGGCCTTGCTCGAGGCGGCGCGCACGGTCTTCGGCACCTCCGGCGTGGACGCGCCGGCCAAGGAGATCACCGACCTCGCCGGTGTCGGCGTCGGCACGCTGTACCGGCACTTCCCGCAGCGCTCGGACCTGGTCAAGGCCGTCGTGAAGACCGGGATCGACGCCGTCGCCGACGCCGGGTCCGAGCTGAGCGCCGCCCACCCGCCGGTGCGGGCGCTTTCGCTCTGGATCGACCGGTTCGTCGAGCTCCTCGAGACGAAGCGCGGGCTCGCCTCGGCCCTGCACTCGGGCGATCCGGCGTTCGAAGGGCTGCCCGGCTACTTCATGGAGCGCCTGGGCCCCACACTCACCGCCCTGCTCGACGCGGCGGCCGCCGACGGCGCGATCCGCGGCGACCTCGGTGCGGAGGACCTCCTGCACGCGATCGCGTTGCTGTGCCGGCCCGTACCCGGCCGCGAGCCGGGCCACGGCAGGCGCCTGGTCGCCGTCCTCGTCGACGGCCTCCGCTACGGCGCCGGCTGACGGGACGGCCGTGCCACCAGCCGGGGAGTCGCCCGCCGGCCGGGGGAGTGGGCGTCAGGAATCCCGGCGGGCCCGGGTGTCCGCGGCCTCGCCGGTCAGGTACACCGCCGTCCCGGTGCGGAGGAGCAGGCGGTCCAACGCCGGCTGCCGGTTGTCCAGGTGCAGGCGGGCGCCCGCCTCGACCACCACGCGGTGCACCTTCATCAGCTCCGACAGGCCCGACGAGTCGCAGAAGCCGATCTCGCCGCAGTCCAGCCGGACGTCCCGGACGCCGGGGTGGCCGGCCAGGCGCTCGGTGACCAGCCGCAGCAGCGTGCCCGCCGTCGCGAACTCGAGGTCGCCGCTGATCGTCACGGCGGCCGTGGCGTCCTCCGGGGTGGTCCAGGTGCAGGTCAGCCCGGTGGTCATGCCGTCCGCTCCGATCCGGCGGCCGGCTCCGCCAGGTGGGTTCGTGCGGCGCGGAGCAAGCCGGTGGCCCGCGGGAAGTCGTGCAGCTCCGCGCCGAGCAGTTCGAGAGCGGGCACGAGCGAGGCCGCCGGGACGCCCCGCGCGGTCAGGATCCCGGCCGTCCAGCTCAGGAACCCGGTGAACAGCTCGCCGTCGCCGACGTACAGCGCCGTCGCCAGGTACTCCACGATGTGCGCGAGGTCCTCGGCCGTGTACTGGCGCTGGAGGTCGGTGTAGGACCGCATGGCCGGGATCCGCTCCTCCAGCCCGGCCAGCACGGTCTTGACCAGCCGGGCCGAGCTGCGGGTGACCAGCGTGTACTCCTGGTCGGCCAGGTGCGGCAGGTCGTCGAGCGGCTGGTGGGCCGCGTGCGGCCGGGGGAGCGGCTCGGTCAGCCGGTCGGCGGCCGCGCGGGCGTCCGGGGCCCACGCTTCGGCGCCCAGCAGGCGGGCGTACCGGCCGTCGTGGCCGAAGGCGGCGCCGCCCGCGATGACCGGGGTGGCCGCCGCCTGGCACGCCGTGATGGTCGCGTGCGCCGTCGGCAGCCGGGTCGCCAGCGATCCCGACAGCGCCACCGCGTCCGGGCCGGTCCGGTGCAGGTGCGCCACCAGGTGCGGGGCCGGCACCTGCGCGCCGAGGTAGTCGACGCGGAAGCCGCGCAGCCGCAGCACTTCCGACAGCAGCCGGGCCGGCATCGCGTGCCACTCGCCGTCGACGCACGCGACGGTGATCCGGCCCAGGTGCGGCTCCGGTCGCTTCAGCACGTACCCGAAGGAGGCGATGACGCGGTCGTTGATCGCGGTCGCCGCGTGCTCCTGGGCGACGGTGAGGCGGTTGGCCGCCCACTCGCGGCCGACCCGCCGCTGCACGGCGCCGATCACGTCGAGCAGCACGCTCTCCGGGTCGGTCCCGTCGCCGAGCGCCCGGACCACGGCGTCGCCCGCGGCGTACTCGTCGCCGGCGGTGACCGCCTCCCAGAGCCGTTCGGTGTGCTCGGCCACCGCGGAGGAGCGGGTAGCGGTGCTCATGCGGTGTACCTCCCGCGCCCGTGGCCGCCCACCGCGGCCAGGTGCTGCCCGCGCGGCGCGGTGATCGCCAGCACGGCCATGTCGTCGTGGCTGCCGCGCCCGATCCACTGGGAGGCCAGCATCTGCACGCGCTCGACGACGGCGTCGGCCGGCATGTTCGCGCACTCGGCCACGGCCTGCTCGAGCCGTTCCTCGCCGAACATGGCGTCCCCGAGCGGGCCGCCCTTCGCCTCGACGATCCCGTCGGTGTAGAGCAGGCACGTCTCGCCGGGGTGCAGCGTGATCTCCGCGGTCGTCGACTCGATCTCGGGCAGCACGCCGATCAGGCTGCCCTGGCTGTCGACCTCTTCGACGCGGCCGTCGGCCCGCACGATCAGCGGCGGCGGGTGCCCCGCGCAGGTCACGCGCAGCCGGACGGTGGCGCCTTCGCGCCGCGCGGAGGCCAGCACGAGGGTGACGTACCGGGCGTCGGCGTTGTCGCCGAGCGTGCGGTTGAGCAGGTCCAGCAGCCGGTGGTGGTCTTCGGCCATGGGCAGCAGCGCGCGCAGCGTGGTGCGGATCTTGCCGGTCAGCACGGCCGCGTCGAGGCCCTTGCCGCAGACGTCGCCGAGCACGGCCAGCGACTCTTCGCCCTCGGCGGTGATCGCCGAGTGGACGTCGTAGAAGTCGCCGCCGATCCGCTCGCCGTCGCGCGCCGGGCGGTAGCGGCCGGCGTATTCGACGCCGCCGAGCTGTTCGAGGGTCGGCGGGAGCAGTTCGCGCATCAGCGTGTCGGTGATCGACGCCTGCAGCGCGAACACCCGCGCCGCCGACATGGCCGCGCCGGCCCGCGCGGCGAACAGCCGGGCGAAGAGCTCTTCGGAGTCGCTGAACGACGCCCGGTCGCCGCGGCGCAGCAGCACCAGGGCCCCGGCGGGGACGCCGTGGCCGGGCAGCGGCGTCACGACGATCGAGCCGACCGGCCCGAAGCCCTCCGGCAGCACCCAGGACGGGGCCGCGCCGGGGTCGAGCCAGCGCGAGGGCACCGGCGGGAAGCCCTGCAGCGCTTCGCCGAGCCCGGGCAGCTCGTCCGGGTCGATCTCCAGCCGGGTGCGGGTGGGCTCGCCGCCGCGCACGCAGGAGACGGCCGGGAAGGTCGACCCGGTGGTCGGGGCCAGCACCAGGGCGGCGTCGGCGAGGTGCTGCGCGGCCAGCCGGGCGGCGACCTCCATGCACCGGTCCAGGTTGAGCGAGCCCAGCAGCGCGGCGGAGGCGTCGCTGAGGAACGCGGTCCGCTCCTGCTCCCGCGCCAGCGCCTCCCGGGCCGAGCGGGTCTCGGTCTCGTCGATGAGCCACCAGGTCACGGCCTCGCCGTGCGGGACCGGGTGCGCGGCGAACGCGCGCTCGCCGACCTCGCCGCGGGCGACCTCGTCGGAGCCGCGCTCGTGCGCCTCGGCCAGCCAGTCCGCGATCGTGCCCGCCGCCGGGCGCCCGAAGCCGGCGGCCGGGAAGAGCGCGCGGGCGGCTTCGTTGAGGGCCCGGACCGTCCCGGACCGGTCGACCACCACGGCGGCGGCCGGGGCGGCCGCCCAGCCACCGGTGCCGTCGACCGGGGTGATGGCCGCCGTGTGTGCCGGATCAGCCACGGGCGCCCGCCGGATCCGGGTCGGTCGCCAGCTCGGCCCACAGGGTCTTGCCGCTGGGCCGGCGCAGCTGGCCCCAGGCCGCCGCGCAGCGTTCGACCAGCAGCAGCCCGCGGCCGCCGTGGTCGGACGGCGCCCGGCGGCGGGCCGGGTCGGTCCCGCTGTCGTCGACCTCGATGCGCAGCCGGGCGGCGCCGGGCAGCAGGCGGACGTGGTAGGGCGCGCGGCCGTGCCGCAGCGCGTTCGACGTCAGCTCGTCCACCACCATCACCGCCGTGCCGACGAAGTGGGCCGGGAAGCCGCGCAGGACGGTCCGCACCCAGTGCCGCACCCGCGCCAGTTCGGACAGCTCGGGGGAGATGCCCAGTTCGTGCCGGGCAAATCGGAGCTTCACATCCGCCTCCTTCGCCGTGCCACCCCCAGCCGGGAGGCCCTCCCCCTCTTCATGCCCGGAACCGGGCCCGCCCACACGGGTGTCCGAGGTCGTCATGCCGCACCCCAGGCGTCGGCGACCGCCTCGTGGGTCGGGTGCACCGGCAGGACGTCGCCGAGGCGGAGCAGGCCGATGGGCCGGGTCACCGCCGGGGCGGCGGACACGACGGCGAACCGGCCGCCCGCCGCGTGCAGCCCGCGGGCCAGCCGGAGCAGGACCTGCAGGCAGCTGGAGTCGCAGTACTCGACCTCGGCCATGTCCATCACGACCCGGGCGGCGCCCGGAGCGGCGACCAGCAGGTCCGCGAGCTTCGTCGAGGCCGCGAAGTCGAACTCGCCGCGCAGGGTGTAGACGCTGGTCTCGCCGGAGTCGTGGGCCTCGAGCGACCAGCCGTCACCCGAGTACCGCTGCCGCGGCCGCGTTGCGTCGGTGGTCATCACAAGCTCCAGGAAGGGATCGGGACACGGGCTGGCCGGCTCAACCCGTTCCCGACGCAATCTACCAGCGCTGTCGACCAGGGGCAGGCCGGTGTCGCCTACTGTCCTTTAAGGACTTTCTCGGCAGGCGCCGTCACCGGCGCCTGCTCCGGCGTCCCCGGCGGCACGACGGCCGTGTTCACGGTGCGGGTCAGCCGCTCGTAGGGGGCCCGGTGCTCGTCGTCGAGCAGCACGGCCAGCGGCGTCCAGACCCCGACGACGAACACCGACGCGGCCAGCGCGACCGGCAGGAGCAGCCGCTCCGGGTGGTTCCCCAGGTCCCAGTGGTCCAGGTCCAGCACCAGCCAGGTGAGCCACAGCGGCGAGAGCAGGACGCCGTTGCGGACCAGCAGCGCGACCGGTCCGGCCCGGCGGCCGCCCCGGCGGGTCACCCGCAGCAGCATCGCGCGCTTGCCCGGGGTCGACCCGGTGACGGCGGGCAGGACCACGAACCACACGAGGGCGAGGATGACGACCGGCGTGTCGCGGTGGCTCAGGTCCTCGCCGAACAGCGTCAGCAGGCCGAAGAGGAAACCGAGCAGCGCGGCGAACCCCACCAGGTCGGTGGCCAGCGCGAACAGCCGCCGGGTGAAGGTGACCTTCGCGGCGTAACGGCTCCGCTCGTGCTCCGGCTGCGGCGAGGGGAGCAGCCGCCCGAGCGGTCCGGCCACCAACCAGCCCACGACGACGCCGGCGGTGTTGAGGATCAGGTCGTCGACGCTGAAGAGCCGGTACGGGCACGGGTAGACGAACCACAGGCCGGTCAGCTGGGTCAGCTCGAAGAACAGCGACAGGCCGAAGCCGATCAGGGTGGCCGGCAGCAGCCGCACCCGCTGGGCGTACCGGAGGTAGAACCCCAGCGGTGCCAGCATCACGACGTTGAGCGCGGTGGTCCACACCGCCGGGTTGTGCAGCAGCGCGGAGGGACCCCAGTGACCGCGGGCCCGCTGGGAGACCACCTCGACGAAGTAGAACGGCCGCAGCTGCGGCGAACTCGCGTAGGTGTGGCCCGCGCAGTAGGACGGGTCGGCGGGCAGCGGCAGCACCGTCTGGGTGGCGATCGCCAGCAGGTAGAATAGGAACGTGTAGAAGACGAAGGTCGGCCACCCGCCGGCGCGGCCGCGGCGGCGGTAGCTGACGAAGGCGGCCGGCAGCATCACGGCCAGCGCGAGGAGGGGGAACAGGAGCAGCGCGGTCCGGACGGGGACCAGGTAGGTGGCGACCACGGAGCCGGTGGTACCCAGCCGCGGGGGCGGCGAAGCGTGCTTCCCCCGGACGGCTGGGAATCACCGGTGACGGCTCACTGCGGCGGCGCGTCCTGCCCGCCGCCGGTCTGCTTGTGGAGGAACTCCTTCGCCTTCTCCGACCCCTGGTCGATCTTGTCGGAGTGCTGGCCGAAGCGCTGCTTGGCGGCCTCGGCGGCCTTGTCGACGCCCTGGTCGGCCTGGTCGGGGTGCTTCCCGAGCGCTTCCTTCGCCTTATCGAACAGATTCATCGTGGGCCTCCGGTCGGATTCGATCTTGGGACACCCCGAGGAGAACACCGGGGCCGCGGGGGCGCAACGCTCGTTCCCCTGCGCCGGGGATTTCCGGTGTTCCTGCGGGTGAACGGCCCGGCCGGCGGTTTCGGTGCGGCCGTGCCCGGGTACGGCCGATTCCCTTCGGGTGCCCGGTCGGCGCGGAACCGGCGCTGCTGCACGAAACGCCCACGCGACACAAGGGCGGGGCGACGCCGTCACCGGAACTCCGGGAGCATCTCCGGTCCCCGGCGGGTGGCACGTGAACCGCGCGCCTCCGCGCTCCGTATATGTGGTGACGATCGCCGCCCCGCCGCACGGGCCGGCGGCCACCGTGCACCACGACGTGAGGCTCGCCATGGTTGGAAACACCGGTCTGCCGCTGGTGCGGCTCGTCCGCCGCCGCACCCCGGTCACCGGGGCCGCGCTGCCCGACTTCGGCCTGCCCCGGCCCGGACGGGGGCACCACGTCGTCGCGGGCCGGGTCCTGACCGTGCTGGCCGCGCTGCTCGTGCTGTTCGGGCTCCTCGCCCCGGACGACCTCAGCTCGTTCTCCGCCGCGGCGCTCGTGCGGGTGCCGGTCGAGGGCCTCGTCATCGGGGCGGTCCTGCTGGTCCTGCCGCCGCGGCCGCGCCGCGTCGCCGCCGTGCTCGCCGGGCTGGGGCTCGGCCTGCTGACCCTGATGAAGGCCCTGGACACCGGCTTCTACGCGACGCTGGAGAAGCCGTTCGACCCGGTCTACGACTGGAGCTTCTTCAGCGCCGGTGTCGAGTTCCTGGCCGGGCAGATCGGGGACGCGGCCACGGTCGCCGCCCTGATCGGCGCCGGCCTGCTCGCCGTGGCCGTGGTCGTGGTCATGGTGCTGGCGATGCTGCGGCTGAGCCGGGTCGCGGCCGGGCGGCGGACCGGCGCGACCCGCGTGGTGGCCGTGCTCGCCGTGGTCTGGATCGTCTCCTCGGTGTTCGGCGTCGAGATCGCGCCGGGGCAGCCGGTCGCCGCCCAGAGCGCTGCCGCGCTGGCCTACGGGGACCTGCGCCAGGTCGGCGCCGACCTGCGGGACCAGCGGCCCTTCGGGGAGCTGGCCGCCGAGGACGCCTTCCGGGCCACCCCGGGCGCGCAGCTGCTGAACGGGCTGCGCGGCAAGAACGTCGTGCTGACCTTCGTCGAGAGCTACGGGCGGATCGCGCTCGACGACCCGGTCATCGGCGCGAAGATCGGCCCGGCGCTCGACGCGGGCACGGCCGAACTGCGGGCGGCGGGCATCGGCGCGAGGAGCGCCTTCCTGTCCTCTTCGACGTTCGGCGGCGGCAGCTGGCTGGCGCACTCGACCGTGCAGTCGGGGATGTGGATCGACAACCAGCAGCGGTACAACGACCTGCTCGCCGGCGACCGGCTGACCCTCGGCGGGGCGTTCCAGCGGGCGGGCTGGCGGACGGTCTGGGACGTGCCCGCGCACACCAAGGACTGGCCGGAGGGGCAGAAGTTCTACCACCCCGACGCCTACTACGACGCCCGTTCCATCGGCTACCACGGGCCGGGCTACGCCTACGCCACCATGCCGGACCAGTTCTCGCTCTCCATGCTGCAGCGCAAGGAGCTGGCGAACGCGACGCCGCAGCGCCCGGTGATGGCGGAGGTCGACCTGGTCTCCAGCCACGCACCGTGGTCCCCGCGGCCCTGGCTGGTCGACTGGAACCAGGTCGGTGACGGCTCGGTCTTCAACCCCCAGCCCGCGGCGGGCGAAGCGCCGGAGTCGGTCTGGAAGGACCCGGAAAAGATCCGCGAGGCCTACCGCGACGCGACCGACTACTCGCTGAAGACGGTGATCTCGTTCGTCAAGCAGTACGGCGACGAGAACACGGTCCTGGTGTTCCTCGGTGACCACCAGCCGCCGGTGGTCACCCCGCAGGGCGCGGTCCACGACGTGCCGGTCACCATCGTGGCCAAGGACCCGAAGGTGCTCGACCGGATCGCCGGCTGGGGCTGGCAGGACGGCCTGCACCCCGGTGCGCAGGCTCCGGTGTGGAAGATGGATTCCTTCCGCGACCGGTTCCTCAACGCCTTCGCCCGCTGACCGTCCTCTCCGGACGGACGGCAGCGGTTCCGTGCGCCCGGGCGGGGAATCCGCCACCGACCAGTGGCCCGGGCTAGCCCGGATGGAGCAGTGGGGTGACTTTCCGCTGCGCGCCGGTTCACTGGCCCGATGAATTGCCGGTAATTCCCGTGCACTTCTACGCTCGGGAAGTCGGGTTCTCGGCGGTTGAGGAGTGGCCATGTTCAGGAAATGCGCGGTTTTTGCGATCGCGGTGTTTTCCCTTTTCGGTCTGTCGGTCGTGCCTGCGGTCGCGGCGACCGGTGATTTCGCGCCACCCGGCTGCATCGGCGAGCGCTACGGGACCCTGTTCGGCGAAGGGGTCTCCGTCAGCTGTTTTCCCGGCTCCGGCTACGGATACCGCGTTCTCGCGCATTGTTCGAACGGTTCCGCGTACTGGCTGGTGGCCGGGCTCCCGGTGCCCTACGGATTCGGTCCGGCGGTTGCGGAGTGCTCGGGGGCGCTGCTCGTGCCGGCCCGGCTGATCGTCTACCAGGTCGACGAAATCTGATTCGGGCAGGGAACCGCCCGGCCACCGTTTTCCCGGTGGCCGGGCGGTGTCGTGCCCGCATTCCGGTCGGCCGGAGGGACGGCCGGGCACCTCCGGTGCCCGGCAGACTCCCGTTCGCGCCGGTGCCCGGTGCGGCGTGTTCTACTTGGTTCAGACCTTTGCGATGCCGCGACGAAGGGGTGGCGGACACGGCGCGGGCGGCCCGGCGGCTGGTCCGCGGCCTGGTCGTTGTCGGGGAAAACCCTTGCCTCATAGCGGGTTATGACTATCCATAGTGGACTTCAGGGCGGGAAATCCGGACAGAACACCGGACAAATCTGGACCCGGCGCGGGCCTGCCCCGCACACTCGGCGGACGGTGTGTTTCTTTCCCCCGGCCTTGGAGGAGTTCCCATGCGTCGAAGAATCGCCCTGACCCTCGGCAGCGCCGCCGCCGTCCTCACCGCGTCGCTGACCGCGCTCACCCCTGCCGTGGCCCAGGCCTCACCCGGGCTGATCGCCGCCATGCAGCGGGACCTCGGCCTCACCGCCGCGCAGGCGTCGGCCCGGCTCACCCAGGAGATGTCCGCCACCCGGGTGCTGCCCGGCGCGCAGCGGGCCGCCGGCGCCGCGTTCGGGGGCGCGTGGTTCGACCCCGCGCGGGGCAGGCTGGTGGTCGGCGTGACCGACCCGGCCGCGGCCGCCGCCGTCCGGCAGGCCGGGGCCGAACCCGTCGCCGCCCGCACCAGCGCGGCGCAGCTCGACGCGGCCAAGGCCGCGATCGACGCGTCGGCCAAGGCGCAGCCCGCTCCGGCCGCCGTCACCGGCTGGCGCACCGACCCGCGGGCCGGCAGCGTCGTGGTCACCGTGGCGCCCGGCGCACGCGGCGCGGACGTCGACGCCTTCCTGGCCCGGGCGGCGAAGGCCGGCCCGGTCACCGTGGCGACCGCACCGGCGGCCGCGCCCTTCTCGGCCGGGACGGTCGGCGGCGACCCGTACTACATCAACGGCAACACCCGCTGCTCGATCGGCTTCTCCGTGCAGGGCGGGTTCGTCAGCGCCGGGCACTGCGGCGGCGCGGGCAGCTCGGTCGTCGGCTGGGACGGCTCGTGGATGGGCACCTTCGCCGGGTCTTCCTTCCCCGGCAACGACTATTCGTTCATCCGCATCGGCGGCGGCTGGTGGACCGCGCCGGTGGTGCTCGGCTGGGGCACGGTGAGCGACGCGCTCGTACGCGGGTCCTGGGTCGCGCCGGTCGGCACGTCGGTGTGCCGCTCGGGCTCCACCACGCACTGGCACTGCGGCACGGTGCTCGGCCAGAACGAGACGGTCAACTACGCCCAGGGCGCGGTCTACCAGATGACCCGCACCAACGTCTGCGCCGAGCCGGGCGACTCCGGCGGCTCGTTCATCACCGGTGACCAGGCCCAGGGCGTCACCTCCGGTGGATGGGGCAACTGCAGCTCGGGCGGCGAGACGTGGTTCCAGCCGGTCAACGAGATCCTGCAGACCTACGGCGTGTCCCTCGTGACGGCGTAGCGGGTGCTTCCGGCGGCGGTGCGATGAATCCGGCGGCCGCCGCCGGTAGGTACCGGTGCGGCCGCACCACCGGGGTGCGGCGTGAAGGCACCGGGAGCGGACATGAGCGTGATCGTCGTCGAGTTCACCACCCTGGACGGCGTCGTCGAGGACCCCGACGGCTCCGGCGGCACGGCTTCCGGCGGCTGGGCGTTCCGGCACGGTCCGGAAGCGGTGGCGGGGGACAAGTTCCGGCTGGGGTCCCTGCTGGAGACCGGCGTCCTGCTGTTCGGCCGGACCACGTGGGAGCTGTTCGCGAAGCTCTGGCCGGGCCGCTCGGGCGAGTTCCCCGACCGGCTCAACGCGGCGGCGAAACTGGTCGCGTCCCGGACGCTGCCCGACGTGTCGGCGTGGCAGAACTCCGTGTTGCTGAGCGGAGAACTCGCCGACGCGATCGCGGAGGAGGAGCGGGACGTGGTCGTCATCGGGTCGGTCGGGATCGCCCGGCAGCTCGCCCGCCGCGGCCTCGTCGACGAGTACCGCCTGCTCGTCTTCCCGAGCGTCGCGGGGGAGGGCAGGCGGCTGTTCGAGGAGGCGGTGGACTTCGACCTCGTCTCGGCCATCCAGGCCGGGCCGGCGATCCTCAGCACGTACCGGACGCGTTAGGTCCGCAGGAGACTGCCGAGCCAGCCGCCGAGGACCTGCTGGACCTCGGCGCGGGTCCGGGCCGGTTCCCCGGACGCGGCGATCATCCGCGCCGCCTCCATCACCGCGCTGAGCACGAGCTGGGCCAGGGCGCGGACCGGCATCTCGACGATCAGCCCGTCCGCACGGGCCTGCTCCAGCACGGACACGATCAGGCCGAGGCCGTACTCCGCCTCGATCTCGCGCCAGGCCTCCCAGCCGAGCACCGCGGGTGCGTCGGTGAGCGAGATCCGGCGGACCTCCTCGCGCAGGCAGGCGTCGAGGAAGACGCCGAAGCCGGCGAGCATGCCGGCGAGCGGGTCCGCGCCGGCGGCGAACGCGGCCCGGACCTCTTCGGTCAGCTCGCGTTCCAGCTCCTCGACGACGGCGCGGAACAAGCCCTGCTTGTCGGCGTAGTGGTGGTACAGCGCGCCGCGGGTCACCCCGGCGGCGCGGGTGATCTCGTCGGCCGGCACCGCTGGGTAGCCACGGGCGGCGAACAGCTCCCGCGCGGCGGCGACCAGTGCGGCCTTCGTGCCGGCGGAACGGTCCTGCTGGGTACGTCGCACCCGCCTAATCTGCCATGGCGCCCGCGAACTCCACGACGTGGCGGGCCAGCACCGCCGGCTGGTCCTCGGACAGGAACGTGTAGCAGTCCGCCACCTCGACGAGCCGCGCGTCGGGCAGCAGGGCGGCGAGCCGGTGAGCCAGCCGGATCGGGAACAGCCGGTCCTCCGTCGCCCAGGCGAGCAGCACCGGCCGGTCGAACCCGCGCAGCGCCTCGGCGGCCGCGAGCGTGTACCGCGGGTGCACGGCCCGCAGCAGTTTCCGCAGGTCCCGGCGCACCCCGGCGGACTTGCGCAGCGGCGAGAGGTAGGCCTGCGCGACCGCGTCCGGCAGCGGCCGCTTGACCACCCGGCCGAACAGGACCGGCAGCGGGTACAGGGCCCGGATGCGGAGCAGCTGTCCCAGCACCGCCATCGAGCCGGGGATCCGGGCCAGCGGCGGCAGCGCCTTGAAGATCGGCGGGAAGAAGTACTCGAAGCAGTCGGACGGCGTGAGCACGACCCGGCCCACCCGCTCCGGACGGCGGCTGAGCAGGATCTGCGTCAGCGCACCGCCCGTGTCGTTGGCGACGAGGGTGACGTCCCGCAGGTCCAGCGCGTCGAGGAAGTCCGCGATCAGGTCGGCGTGGCCGACGGGGGAGAGGTCGGCGTCCGCTCGCATCGGCAGGTCGTGCGAGCCGAGGGGCAGATCGGGAGCCAGGCACCGGAACCCGGCCGCGGCGACGTCGGGGACGACCTTCCGCCAGAGTTCGGCGTTCGTCAGCACGCCGTGGATGAAGACGACCGGGGTGCCGCTGCCGCGCGCCCAGTAGCGCACTTCGCCGGCGGGCAGCCGGACGCGGTGTTCCCGACCCAGTGCTTTGCTGCGGTTCGTCATGCTCGCAGGTTACATACATGGTGTATGTATGTAAATGTGCCGGGATGGCTCGGGACGTGGGCGTGGCCCGGCGCGGGTTCGGGCTTGGCGGACGCGTTCGGCTCGCAGAGCTGATGGCGGGAGAGCGGCAAGATCGGCCGGCTGATGCGGTGGTGCCCCGGGACTTGGCTTCGGGGAAAGGTCGGATCCGGGGGCACCACCGCCCGCGGGACGGCTGAAGGGTGTCTCGCGGTGGACCCACCCTACGAACGGCCGAACGCCCTGACCAGGGCCTCGATGCGGTGTCGAAGGTTTGTCGCCCGGTCGGTCACCGGGCCTACCGAGAGTGGGTCCCGGTCATCGGTTCCCCGGCTTCGGGCTCGTCCGGCGGCCGGTCGGCGTGGCGGTGGACGATCTTCCACTCGCCGTCTTCGCGGCGGTACACGTGCGTGGCGCGCAGGGTGTACGTCGTCGGCTTTCCGTTGACCGACACCGTGTTGTGCTCGAAGCCGATGGTGTACGCGAGGTCGCCGCTCGCGCCCGCCGCGATCACCTCGAACCGGTAGCCGCGCGAGTCGGAGAACTGGGCCGCGACGCGCTTGAAGGCCGCGCTGACGTCGGGCCAGCCGGTCCGGATCGGCAGCCAGGCCCCGAACAGGCTGACCGGGTCCGCGTGCGACCACAAAGCGGTGCGCGGCTCCGGGTCCCCGCGGTGGATGGCCTGCTCGGCGGCGGTCTGCCGCGGCAGCACGTCGGCCAGGAAACTCTCGGCTGGTGCTGGCATGATGACTCCAATACAGTCGTGCTGTTTTCAATACAGTGAGGATGTATCGGATGAGTGGGCCCGTCAAGCGCCAGTACGACGCGAGCCGGCGCCGGGAACAGGCGCGGGAGAACCGGCGGCGGATCGTGGCGGCCGCGCACGAGCTGTTCGTCACGCGCGGTTACGGCCGGACGACCATCGCCGACATCGCCGCCGAAGCCGGAGTCGCCGCGGAGACGGTGTACGCGGCGTTCAAGAACAAGCCCGCGCTGCTGCACCGCGCGTGGGACGTCGCGGTGGGTGGCGACGACGAGGACGTGCCGCTGCTGGAGCGTCCCGAACTGCGGGCCGTGCTCGCCGAGCCCGACCTGCGGGCCCGGCTCGCGGGATTCGCCGCGGTCAACACCGCGGTGATGCGGCGGACCGCGCGGCTGCACCTGGCCGTGCGCGGCGCGGCGGCGAGCGAGCCCGCGGCGGCGGCGCTGCTGGCCGAGATCGACGGCGCGCGGCTGGAGGCGATGGCCGAGCACGCCAGGGTCGCGGCGGCCACCGGGCAGCTGGCGGTTTCCGAAGAGGAGTGCCGGGACGTGCTGTGGTCCACGACGGACGGGACGCTCTGGCACCGGCTCGTCGAGGGCCGCGGGTGGTCCGGCGAGCGGTACGCGGCCTGGCTCGGCCGGCTGTGGGTGGCGGCCCTGCTGGGTTGACCGGCGTGGGTTGACCGGTGCTGAACGTGCGCTTAACCTTAAGTTGAAACTTCAACCGATCTGCGCGCAGCACGGAGTCGTCGATGTCGATCTTCCGCCTGAACCACGCCGTGCTCTACGTGCGGAACCTGGCCGAAAGCGTGGCCTTCTACCGGGACGTGCTCGGCTTCGGGTACATCGACGGCGGTGACGCGTACCGGGGCGCGGCGTTCCTGCGGGCGCCCGGCTCGGCCAACGACCACGACCTCGGCCTGTTCGAAATCGGGGCGGACGCGGCGGACTCCGGGGCCGGGCGGACTTCGGTGGGTCTCTACCACCTGGCGTGGGAGGTCGACACGCTCGGGGACCTCGAGCGGCTCGCCGCCCGGCTCACCGAAGCGGGCGCGCTGGTCGGCTCGTCCGACCACGGGACCACGAAGTCCCTGTACGCCAAGGACCCCAACGGGCTGGAGTTCGAAGTGGTCTGGATCATCCCGCGCGAGCTGCTGACCGATGAGGACCGCGCGAAGGGCGCGTCGATCGGACGGCTCGACCTCGCGGCGGAGCTGGCGAAGTACGGTCCCGACGCGCGCAGCGGCGTCGGGATCTCGCGCTCCTCCTAGACCGCGGCGCCCGCCCGCGTCGGCTCGGACGACCGCTGCCGGACGGACAGGTTGCCCAGCGCGAAGCGGCCCGGGCCGGTGAACGCGATGAGCAGCAGCGACCAGCAGAACAGCGCGGCCGCTTCGCCGCCGTTCTGGATCGGGAACAGGCCGGTCGGCAGGTGGACGACGAAGTAGGCGTACGCCATCGAGCCGGAGCCGAGCACGGCGGCGACGCGGCTGCCGAGGCCGACGCAGACGAGCACCCCGCAGACGAGCTGGATGACCGCGGCCCACCAGCCGGGCCAGGCCCCGACGGCGATCGTCGACTTCGCACCGAACAGGCCGAAGAGCGACTTGAGGCCGTGGCAGGCGAAGAGGAAGCCGATGACGATGCGGTAGAGCCCGAGGACGTGGTCGCGGGCCGGGTCCAGGCGATGCATGGTGCCTCCGGTGAGCGGGGAGAGGGCGGCATCGAACCGGCCGGCAGTGCGGCCGGCCGTGTGCGAATTCGGGTCACCCAGATATACCGGTCGTGGACTGTTGCCACAAGCTCCAAATGTCGTGTAAAGCAGTTTCGAAACCCATGATCGGCCGGCGGCGATGCGCACGGCAGCGTTGTGGCGCAACGAGAATCCGCCGTACGGGTGATCTTCCTTCAGTGGTCCAGACCTCTGTGTAATCGGGGTCGATGTTACCGCGGTGTTTCGGGATTATTTTCGAGTCTTTCGATGTCGCTGCTTAACGCGCGACTTAACAAAATGGGGGGATCCGAATGTCGTATTCGACGCGTCCGGATGATGTGTGACGGCCAGGGGGAGCCGCTCGCCCCGCGGGCTCCGGATGCGACGTTCGACATGATCGCCGAGTTGCTCCACCGGTTTGAGGTGCCACCCCCTAAGGTGGCTCCATGGTGGACGAAGAAGTCGTCTCGGAGCGCATCCGGCAGATCGCCGCCACCCTCGAGGGCCGCGCGGCCGAACTCACCGGCGAGCTGGTCCAGCTGTACGCCACCGATCTGCCGCAGCTGGTCAACGACGACGAGCGCATGGTGAGCCTGCTGTCGGCGAGTGTGTACCAGAACATCGAGACCGCGCTGCAGATCTTCCGGCACGGCATCGACCCGGCGGGCGTCGAGCCGCCGGCCGCGGCGATCGAGTACGCGCGCCGGCTCGCCCAGCGCGGCACCCCGGTGTTCGACCTGATCCGCGCCTACGACCTCGGGCAGGCCGCGATGCTGGACTTCGGGTTCCAGGAGTGCATCCGGGCGGTGGACGACGCGGCCCTGCTCGGGGCCATGATGCGACGGCTGCTGCGGGTCGCCTACGAGTTCATCACCCGGGTCGTCCGCCAGCTCGTCGGCGTCTACCAGGACGAACGCGACCGCTGGCTGCTCAACCGCAGTGCCGCGCGGGCGGCGAAGGTGGCCGACCTGCTCGACGGCAACGGCGGCCTGATCGATGTCGACGCGGCCGAGGCGGTGATCGGCTACCGGCTGCGGGGCACGCACGTGGGGATGATCGTCTGGCACGCGTCGGCGGCCTTCGTCGACGACGCGCTGTCGCTGCTGGAGTCGGTCGCGGGCGCGGTGTTCGAGCGCGTCCGCGGGCAGGGCCGCCCGCTGTTCGTCCCGCGCGACGAGGCCAGCGCCTGGGTGTGGCTCCCGCTCGCCCCGGGTGCGACGGTCGGCCGCGACCACCTCGACGCGGCGCTCGCCGAGGCCGAAACGGGCGTCCGGGTGACCGTCGGTGACCCCGGCACCGGCGTCGCGGGCTTCCGCGACACCCACCAGCAGGCCCGCCGCGTGCACGCGCTGGCGCTGGCGGCGGGGGAGCACTGCGACCGCGTGCTGACCTTCCGCGAGGTCGGCACGGTGGCGCTGATGACCAGCGACCTGAACGCGGCCCGCCTGTGGGTCGCGAGCACCCTGGGCCCGCTGGCGGCCGACGACGAGAACTGCGCCCGCCTGCGCGAGACGCTGCGGGTGTTCCTGACCACGGGCGCCAGCTACACGGCGGCGGCCGCGGAGCTGACGATGCACAAGAACTCGGTCCAGTACCGCGTTCGCAAGGCCGAGGAGCTGCTGCCCCGCGGCCTCGGCGACGAGCGCCTGGACGTCGAGCTGGCCCTGGCCCTGTGCCGCCGCCTGGGCTCGGCGCTGCTCTCCCCGCCGTGAGCTGGGCGTCTTTGGTGTCCGGGACCACCGGGTCCCAAGATCGTTGGGCCGCGGGCACGAAGCCCGGGAGCCGATCTTCACCTACCGTGCTCGCATGGGTGAGAACGGTGGGATGCTCGCACTGGTGCGGCTACGCCGAGGCGTCGTCGGCGAGAGCAGACGCGTCTGCCACCTGATCCCGGTCCCGGCCGGTCCGGTCCCGGAGCACCTGACGGCCTTGTGCGGCGAGTCGATCTTCCCCGGGGACGCCGAGGTGCTGGACGGGCTGCGGGGGATGCCGTGCCACGCGTGCCTCGTGCGGAGCGCCTCGCCGGAGCCGGGCCGGCTGGCGAACGCGGGCTGACGGCTCCGCACGTCCTTCGCTGAATCGATCTCGTGAAAACGCCACCGGCTTTGCCATCGCGGCGTTCACGGTGAATTGTTTGTCGGTGAATATCCGACCGGACAACTCGACCATTTCTCGCGCGATCACCGCACGTAGTCAATCGACTGTCCACAGTGGCGAACACGGCCGATTCCACTGTGGATGGCGTGGGAAACTGCGGCGACTGGTCCAGGTTCGATAGGTCATTCGGCTGAACTCTGCGAATTACGTACCCAAGTACGGTCTCGTGCCCCTTAACCTTGCGTGATTCTTCGTCAATCGCACTGGGGAGTGAGATGAAGTCCACGTCACCGCCTTGGTTTCCGCGCGCCCATTCGCCGTCGGGGGCCGACCGCCGGCGATGACGGAAGCCGGAACACTCGAACGTTTCGCGGAAATCGCCCGGCGTTCGCCCTCGCGGGTGGCCGTCCTCGGTGATCGGCCGGTGAGCTACGGCGAGCTGGCCGAGCGGGCCGGCGGGCGGGCCGCGCGGCTGCTCGACGCCGGGGTGCGGCCGGGGGAGTTCGTCGGCCTGGTCACCGGGCACGGCACCGCCGCCATCTCGGCGATCCTCGGCACCCTCGCCGCGGGCTGCGCCTACGTGCCGCTGGACCCGACCTTCCCGCGGGACCGGCTGGCCCACCAGGTCGCCGCCGCCCGGGTGTCGGCCGTGCTGGCCGATCCCGAACACCTCGAGCTCGCGGAAGCCCTGTGCCACAACGGGTCCGCTCGTGTGGTCCAGTCGCCATCGGACGACACCGCGCCGCTGCCGGTGCCCGGACCGGACCCGGACGCGCCGGCCTACGTGCTGTTCACCTCCGGCTCCACCGGGACGCCGAAGGCGGTCGCGCAGACCCACCGCAACCTGCTGCACGTCGTGGACAACCAGATCGCCACGCTCGGGATCACCGCCGCCGACCGGGTCAGCCTGCTGGCCTCCTTCGGCTTCGACGCGGCCATCCCGGACCTCTACCCGGCGCTGCTGACCGGCGCCGCCGTGGTGCCGGTCGACGTCCGCGCCCACGGCGTGGCCCACGCGGCCCGGGAACTCGCGCGGCACGCGGTGACCGTCTACCACTCGACGCCCACGGTCTACCGCTACCTGCTCGACGCCCTCGAAGGGGACCTGCCGTCGGTGCGGACCGTCCTGCTCGGCGGCGAGCAGGCCACCTACGCCGACGTCCGCCGCGGCCGGTTCGCGCCGGGGTGCGTGTTCGTCAACGGCTACGGCGCCACCGAGGTGACCTTCGCCGCGCAGTACCGGCTGACCGCCGCGGACGCCGGCGACGACGCCACCGGGCCGCTGCCCATCGGGACCGCGCTGCCCGGCTACACGCTCACCGTGCTCGACGGCGGCGAGCTCGAAGTCAGCGGCGAATACCTGGCCGAGGGCTACTTCGGCCAGGCGAGCCCGGCGTTCGGCACCACCGCCGACGGCGTGCGCAGCTACCGCACCGGCGACCTCGGCCGGGTGCTGCCCGACGGGAACCTCGTCTGCCTCGGCCGGCTGGACCGGCAGGTCAAGGTGCGCGGGTTCCGCGTCGAGCTCACCGAGATCGAGGCCCGGCTCGGCGAACAGCCCGGGGTGGCCGAAGCGCGTGCCGTCGTCCGCGACGGCGAACTGCTCGCCTACGTCACCCCGGCGCCGGGCACCCGGCCGGACGGGACGGCGCTGCGGGCCGCGCTGGCCGAGGTGCTGCCCGGGCACGCCGTGCCGGCGGCGGTCACCGCGGTCGCGGCCTTCCCGCTCACCGTCAGCGGCAAGCTCGACGAGGAAGCGCTTCCGGACCCCCGGCCGGCCGCCGGGCCGGAACCCAGCGGGCCGACGACCCCGGCGCAGCGCCGGGTGCACGCGATCTGGTGCGCGGTGCTCGGCCACGACCGGATCGGCACCACGGACGCGTTCTTCGACGTCGGCGGCCACTCCCTGCTGCTGGGCCGGGTCCAGCAGCGGCTGGCCGCCGAGTTCGGGACCGACGTCCCGCTGCTGAGCCTGCTGGAGCACCCGACGGTCGCGGCGCAGGCCGCCTACCTCGACCAGTCCACTGCGGACGCCGAACCGGTGGGGGAAGCACCGGACGCGGACGAGCCCGGCGGCGACCTGATCGCCGTCGTCGGGCTCGCCTGCCGGTTCCCCGGGGCGCCGGACACGCAGGCGTTCTGGTGGAACCTCTGCGCCGGCGCCGACGCGATCCACGACTACACCGACGACGAGCTGGCCGCGCTCGGCATCGGCCCCGGCCTGCGGGCCGACCCCGCGCACGTGCGGGCCGGGGGCAGGCTCGCGCACGTGGAGGACTTCGACGCCGGGTTCTTCGGGTTCACCGCCGAGGAAGCCGCGCTGACCGACCCACAGCACCGGCTCTTCCTGGAGACCGCGTGGCACGCCCTCGAAGACGCCGGCCGCGACCCGGCACGGGAAGCCGGCCCGGTCGGCGTGTTCACCTCCGCGGGCGTGAACCGGTACTTCCTGTTCCACCTGTTCGGGAACCCGGCCGTCACCGGCAACCTCGACCCCGACGACTGGGAAGGCAGGCTGACCGGCCGCCAGCTCACCGACCACCTGCCCGGCCAGCTCGCCTACCGGCTCGGCCTGACCGGGCCCGCGGTGGCCGTCCAGAGCGCCTGCTCCAGCTCGCTCGCCGCGGTCGGGCTGGCCGCACAGAGCCTCGCCGAATACCGCTGCGACCTGGCGATCGCCGGCGGTGTCAGCGTCACGTGGCCGCGTTACCGCGCCGGGGGGATGGCTTCGGCGGACGGCCGCTGCCGGTCGTTCGACGTGGCGGCCGACGGCGCCGGCTTCGGTTCGGGCGCCGGGGTCGTGGTGCTGCGGCGGCTGTCCGACGCCCTCGCCGACCGCGACCACATCCACGCCGTGCTGCCCGGCTGGGCGATGACCAACGACGGTGGCGACCGGGCCGGCTACGCCGTGCCGAGCCCGGCGGGCCAGGCCGCCGCGGTCGCCGAGGCGCTGGCCGTGGCCGAGGTCGAGCCGGCCGAGGTGCGGCTGGTCGAGGCGCACGGCAGCGGCACCCCGCTGGGCGACGCCATCGAGGTGGCCGCGCTCAACCGGGTGTACCGGGACGTCGCGCCCGGGACCTGCGCGCTCGGCTCGGTCAAGACGAACATCGGCCACCTCGACGCGGCCGCCGGCGTGGCCGGGCTGATCAAGGCCGTGCTTTCGGTGCGCCACGGCGTGATCCCGCCGAACCTGCACTTCACCGCGCCGCACCCGGAGGTCGACCTCGCCGGCGGGCCCTGGTACGTGCCGGTCAAGGCGGCCGACTGGCCCGACGTGCCGCGGCGGGTGGCCGGGGTGAGCGCCTTCGGGATGGGCGGGACCAACGTCCACGTGCTCGTCGAAGAGGCGCCCGCGCCCGGCCCGCGGGTGAGCGCGGCCGGCCCGCACGTCCTGCCGGTGTCCGCGCAGGACCGGACCGCGCTGCGCGAGGCGCTTTCGACGCTGTGGGAACGGCTCGCCGCCGACCCACCGGACCTGGCCGACGCCGCGTTCACCCTCGCCGTCGGCCGCCGGGAGCTCGCCGTCCGCGCCGCCGTGGTCGCTACGACGGCAGCGGAGGCCGTCGAAGCCCTCGGCGCGCTGCTGGCGGAGGACACCGACCTGGCCGGGCCGCCCGGCGCGGCCCGGGAGCTGGCCGCCCGCTGGGTGGGCGGCGCGAGCGTCGACTGGGCTGCCCGCCACGACGGCGCCCGCCCGGGCCGGGTGCCGCTGCCCGGCTACCCGTTCCAGCGCAGCAGGTTCTGGATCGACCCGCCGGCTCGGGGACACCACCCGTGAGCCGCACGCACGACCACACGGCCGCCACCGCGGCCGTGCCGAACTGGGGAGTTCACGTTGACCGACACGTTGCCCGGCACGGGCATCGACGTCCCCGCACTGTCCCGTGTGGACACCACGGTCGCCGCGCTGGTCCTGGCGCAGGCGGAGCGGACGCCGGACGCGCTCGCCGTGCGGCAGGGTGCCACCCGGCTCACCTACGCTGACCTCGCCGCCGCGGCCTGGGGCGTGGCGGCGGCTCTGCGCGAGCGCGGGGTGGGCCCGGAATCCCGGGTCGGGGTGTGCGCCCACCGGACACCCGCCCTGGTGACCACCGTCCTCGGCGTCCTGTTCTCCGGCGGCTGTTACGTCCCGCTCGAACCGGGCGGCCCGCGGGCGCGGCTGGCCGGGATCGTCGCCGACGCCGGGGTCTCGCTGGTCGTCGGCGACGCCGCGGTCGCGGAATTCGGGCCCGCGCTGGGCCTCGACGTCCCGCCGCCCGCCGCGCCCGGCGTCTGCCCGGCCACGCCGGACGCCACCGCGCACGTGCTCTACACGTCCGGGTCGACCGGGCGGCCGAAGGGCGTGCTCACCACCCACCGCAACATCGTCGCGTTCGCGACCGGGTTCGCCGGGCGGCTGGGCGTCGGCCCGGGCACCCGCACGCTCGGCATCGCCTCGCCCGGGTTCGACGCGTTCACGATGGACGTCTTCGTGCCGCTGATGACCGGCGGCTCGGTCCAGCTGGCGAGCTCGGCCGACCGCGCCGACCCGGAACGGCTGCGCCGGTTCGTCGTCGAGCACGACGTCAACTGGGGGTTCATCACCCCGACGTTGCTGGCGCTGCTGGACCCCGACGACGTGCCCGGCTGGCGGATCGTCGCCTGCGGTGGCGAGCCGGTTCCCGCGGACCTGGCCGCCCGCTGGCTGCCCGGGCGCCGGTTCTTCAACGTCTACGGCCCGACCGAGACGACCGTCGTCGTGCTCACCGACGAGGTCACCGGTATCCCGGCCGACCCGCTGCCGCTGGGGACGCCGACGCCGGGCCACCGCGCGCACGTCGTCGACGCCGAGCTGCGGCCCGTCCCGCCGGGCGAGGTGGGTGAACTGGTCATCGGCGGGCCCGGCGTGGCCGCGGGCTATCTCAACCGCCCGGAGCTGACCGCGCGGAAGTTCGTCGAAGACCCGTTCGCCCCGGGGGAGCGGCGCTACCGCACCGGCGACCTGGCCCGGCTGCGGCCCGACGGCAGGCTGGAGTTCGCCGGCCGCGCCGACCGCCAGGTCAAGGTCCGCGGGCAGCGCATCGAGCTCGGCGAGGTCGAGGCCGCCCTCGGCGCGCACCCGGACGTCGACGCGGTCGCGGTCGAAGCCGTGCCGGGGCCCGGCGGCACGCGGCTGGTCGCGTTCCTCACCCCGCTGTCGGCGCCGCCGGACGAGGACATCCACGGGTACGCCGGGGACCGGCTGACCGAGGCGATGCGCCCGGCCGCGATCCGGCGCCTGGCCGAGCTGCCGGTCAGCGCGGTCACCGGCAAGATCGACCGGCCGGCCCTGCGCGCCCTCGCCGAAAGCGGGCCCGTGGCGGCCGAAGCACCCGCGTCACCGGTGGAAGCGGTGTGGCGCAGGGTGCTCGGCCCGGCCGCCGGGCCCGACTTCCTGCTCGCCGGCGGCGATTCGATCTCCGCGATGCGGCTGGTCGCGGCGCTGCGGGCGGAGCTCGCCGCCGATGTGTCCGTCGAAGACGTCCTCGCCGGACGGACTCTGGACGGGCTCGCGCGGCGGGTCGCCGAGGCCGCCCCGCTCACCGGAGCCGGCCTGGCGACCGGGCACGCACCGGCGTTGTCCCCGCCGCAGCGGCGGCTGTGGTTCCTCGACCAGCTCGCCCCGGACGCGGCGCCGTACAACATCGCGATGGCGTTCCGGCTGACCGGACCCCTCGACGTCGCGGCGCTGAAGGCCGCACTGCGCGCGGTGGCCGAGCGGCACGACGTGCTGCGCTGGCGGATCCGGCCGGTCGACGGTGTCCCGCGGGCCGAGTGCCTGCCGCCGGACGACGTGCCCCTGCCGGTCGTCCCGGTGGCCGCCGAAGCGGTGGCCGGCCGGCTGGCCGCCGACGCGGCGACCCCGGTGCGCCTCGACCGCGAACCGCCGTGGCGCGTGCGGCTCTACGCGCTGGGGCCCGGCGAGCACGTCCTCGGCCTCACCTTGCACCACGCGGTGTTCGACGGCTGGTCGCAGGAGCTGCTCTGCGCCGACCTGGCCGCGGCCTACCGGGGCGAGGCGCTGCCGCCCCTGCCGGTGTCCTATGCGGACTACGCGGTCTGGCGCGCCGACCGCGACCGCCGTCGCGAGGCCGTCGACCTGGCCTGGTGGACCGGGCACCTGGCCGGTGCGCCGTCCACTGTGGACCTGCCGCGGGACCGGCCGCGCCCGGCCGTGCAGACCTACCGCGGGGCGAGCCACCACCAGGCGTTCCCGAGCGGCCTCGCCGAGGCCGTCGGCGCGCTGGCGACGAGCACCGGGACCACTCGCGCCGGGGTGGTGCTGGCCGCGTTCGGGCAGCTCCTGCACCGGCTGACCGGCGGGGACGACCACCTGGTCGCCACCGTCGTCGCCGACCGGCAGCTGGCCGAGACCCAGGACGTCGCCGGGTTCTTCGTCGACATCGTCCCGGTGCGGCTGCGGGCCGGCGCCGGCGGCTTCACCGCGCTCGTGCGCCGCAGCGGCGAGGAGCTCCTGGCCGCCACCGCACACCCGGCGGCGCCGATCGACCGGCTCGTGGACGCCCTCGGCGTGCCGCGTGACCCGTCGCGGGCCCCGCTCGTGCAGGTGATGGTCAACGTCCTGAACTTCACCGAGCCCCGGCTGGACCTGCCCGGGGTGCGCGGGGCGTGGCTGCCGGTCGGGAAGCCGGGCTCGCCGTTCGACCTGACCGTCTACGTCCTCGAGCACGGGATCGAACTGCTCTACAACCCGGACCTGTTCGACGCGGCCCGGATGGCCGCGCTGGCCGAGGACTTCACGGCGCTGCTCGCCGCGCTCGTCGCCGAGCCGGACCGGCCGGCCGCGGCCTGCGCGCCGGAGCTCCCGCGGGCGCAGGTCCGGACCGCCTCGCCGGGCGCCGCCGCCCGTGCTCCGGCCCGCGCGGATCCGGCCCCGGCCGCCGATCCGGCCGCGGTGGCCGCCACCGAGGCGGTCGTCGCGGCGGTCTGGCGGGAGGTGCTCGGACGCGAAGCCGTCGGCGTGACCGACAACTTCTTCGACCTCGGCGGGCATTCGCTCGCCCTGGCCCGCGTCCACGCCGAGGTCACCGCCCGGCTCGGCCGCCGCATCCCGATGGTGGACCTGTTCACCCACCCCACCGTCCGCGCCCTCGCCACCCACCTGCACGTGGGGGCCGCACCCAGCCCGGAGCTCGCCCGCGCCGCCGAGCGGGTCGCCGCCCGCCGGGGGCGCACCCCGTCCAGAAGACCCCGCCGCAGTGCCGGCACGACCGGCCAGGAACAGGAGCGACCGCTGTGACCCACGACCTCGAACCCGACCCCGGCACCGAGCCGATCGCGATCGTCGGGATGGCGGCCCGCGTCCCCGGCGCCGGCGACCTGCGCCAGTTCTGGCGCAACCTCGTCGACGGCGTCGAGTCCATCAACCCCGCCACCCGCGAAGAACTGCTCGCCCGCGGCGCGGACCCGGCCACTTTGGACGATCCCAGCTGGGTCAACGCCACCACGGTGGTCGACGGCTTCGACGAGTTCGACGCCGACCTGTTCGGCATGACCAGCCGCGAAGCCGAGATCACCGACCCGCAGCACCGCGTGTTCCTCGAAGCCTGCCACTCGGCGCTGACCGACGGCGGCTACGACCCGGCCCGCTACCGCGGGGCGATCGGCGTCTACGGCGGCACCGGCCGGACCGGCTACCTGATCGAGAACCTGCTGCGCAACGAGCGCGTGATGGCCTCGCAGCACGGCGGCATCGGGATGTCGACCGGCAACCAGCCGAGCTACCTGACGACTTCGGTGTCCTACAAGCTGAACCTGCGCGGTCCGAGCCTGGCCGTCCACACGGCCTGCTCGACGTCGCTGGTTGCGGTGCACCTGGCCTGCGAGGCGCTGCGCAACGGCGAATGCGACATGGCGCTGGCCGGCGGCGTGAACCTGGAGATGCCGCACGGCATCGGGTACATGGGCGTCGAAGGCTTCACCTCGCCGGACGGGCACGTGCGCGCTTTCGACGCCGGCGCCAACGGCACGGTGTGGAGCAGCGGCGTCGGCGTCGTCCTGGTCAAGCGGCTTTCCCAGGCACTGGAGGACGGCGACCACATCCGGGCGGTCGTGCTCGGCAACGCGATCAACAACGACGGCGCCACGAAGGTCGGCTTCTCCGCGCCGAGCGTCGCGGGGCAGACCGAGGCCATCGCGCAGGCGGTCGGCATGGCCGGGGTGAACCCGCGCACCATCGGGTACGTCGAGGCGCACGGCACCGGGACCGCGCTCGGCGACCCGATCGAGATCACCTCCCTGTCCACTGTGTACGGACACGGTGTCGCGGACACCGGCTGGTGCGCCATCGGCTCGGTGAAGTCCAACATCGGCCACCTGTCCCAGGCGGCCGGGGTGGTCGCGCTGATCAAGACCGTCCTCGCCATGGAGCACGGGCTGATCCCGCCGACCATCAACTACGAAGAACCCAACCCGGGCATCGACTTCCCGCGCAGCCCGTTCTACCCGGCGCGGACGGTGACCAAGTGGGAGGCGGCCGACACCCCGCGCCGGGCGGGCGTCAGCTCCTTCGGCGTCGGCGGCACCAACGCCCACCTGGTGCTCGAGGAGGCCCCGGCGCCGCGGCGGCAGCGCCGCCCGCACCCGGCGCACCTGCTGCGCGTCTCGGCGAAGACGCCGGAAACCCTCGCCACCGCGGTCGAGCGGCTCGCCGACCGGCTGGCCGGGGACGTCGACCTCGACCTCGCCGACGTCGCCCACACCCTGGCCGCCGGGCGCACCGAGTACCCGCACCGCGCGGTCGTCGTGGCCCGCGACCCCGAAGACGCGGTCGACGGCCTGCGCGACCCGCGGCGGCTGCAGACCGCGCAGGCGGCCGAGCTCAAGGTCGCGTTCCTGTTCTCCGGCCAGGGCTCGCAGTACGCCGGGATGGGCGCCGAGCTGTACCGCAGCGAACCCGTGTTCGCCGCGGCCGTCGACGAGTGCTGCGAACTGGCCGGCCTCCCGGGCCTGAAGGAGCTGATCTTCGACCGCGGCGGGGACGCGAAGCTGCGGGAGACCCGTTACACCCAGCCGGCCCTGTTCGTCGTCGAGTACGCGCTGGCGATGCTGTGGCGCAGCTGGGGCGTGCGGCCGGGGGCGATGATCGGCCACTCCGTCGGCGAGTACGTCGCCGCGACCCTCGCCGGGGTGTTCACCCCGGCCGACGCGCTGCGGCTGGTCGTCCGGCGGGGCGAGCTGATGCAGTCGATGCCCGCCGGCGCGATGCTCGCCGTCCAGCTCGACGAAGAGGCCGTGGCGAAGCGGTTGCCCGAGGGCCTGGCGATCGCGGGCGTCAACGGCCCCGGCACCTGCGTCGTCGCCGGGCCGTCCGGCGCGGTCGCGGACTTCGCCGCGCTGCTGCGCTCGACTGACGTGCAGTGCCGCGAGCTGGTGACCTCGCACGCCTTCCACTCGCCGATGATGGAGCCGATCCTGGCGGAGTTCACCGAGGCCGTCGCCGCGGTGCCGCGGTCGGTGCCGTCGCTGCCGTTCCTGTCGAACCTGACCGGCGGCTGGATCACCGGCCTGCAGGCCACCGACCCGGCGTACTGGGCCGCGCACCTGCGCCAGGCGGTCCGGTTCGGCGACTGCGTCCGGACGCTGTTCGCGGGCGGCGACCGCTGGGCGCTCGTCGAATGCGGCCCGGGCCACCAGCTCGCCGGGCTTGCCCGCGGTCAGGTGCCGAAGGGCCTGCCGGCACCCCGGCCGAGCCTGCCCGGCCGCACCGACCGCGAAGGCGACGTCGAAACGCTCCACGCCGCCGCCGGTCTGCTGTGGACACACGGAGTTCCCGTCGAGCCCACGAGTCCCGGCTACCGCGTGCCCCTGCCGGGCTACCCCTACGCGCGCAAGCGCTACTGGGTCGACCCCGACCCGGCGGGAACGGTCGCCGCGACGGCCCGGCCGAGCGGGCCGCTGCCCCTCGACGAGTGGTTCGCGGTGCCGTCCTGGCGGCAGGCCGGGCCGGAGCTGCGGCGCGAGCCGTTCACGTCGTGCCTCGCGTTCGTCGACGACGAAGTCCTGCCCCGGCTGCTGCGGAACGCCGGGGTCATGGTCACCGAAGTCCGCCCGGGTGCGGGGTTCGCGGCCGTCGAAGGTGGCTTCACCGTGCGGCCCGGTGTCCGCGAGCACTACGACGCCCTCGTCGCCGCGCTCGGCGACCGCCCGGAGCGGGTGGTGCACGCCTGGGCGCTCACCGGGACCGAGACCGGGATGGCCGCACAGGACCGCGGGTTCTTCAGCGTCCTCAACCTGGTCCAGGCCTGGGGCGAGCCGGTGCGCCTCGACGTGCTGAGCACCGGGACCGCGGACGTCACCGGCACCGACCTGACCCGGCCGGAGCACGCGACCCTCGCGGGCATCGCGCGGGTCGTGCCCCTGGAGGTCCCGGGCACCGTCGTGCGCCGGATCGACGTCGAGAGCGTGTCCGCCGAAGTCGTCGCCGAGCTCTTCGGGCCGGCGGACACCCCCGAGGTCGCTCTGCGCCGCGGCCGCCGCTGGGTCCAGGAACACACGCAGCTCGCGGTGCCCGAGGCGACGTCGCCGGTGCTGCGCGACGGCGGCCGGTACCTGATCACCGGCGGGACCGGCGGCATCGGCATCACGCTGGCCGAGGACTTCGCGCTGCGCGTCCGCGCGAAGCTGATCCTGCTGACCCGATCCGGCCTCCCGCCCCGCGAGGACTGGGCGGCCCACGACGGCGACGACCGGACGGCCCGCGCGATCCGCGCGATCCGGCGGATGGAAGCGGCCGGCGCGGTGGTGCACGTGGTCGCCGCCGACGTCACCGATCCGGCCCGGCTGCGGGAGGTCCGCGAACTGGCCGAACGCGAGTTCGGCGGCCTCGACGGGATCGTGCACGCGGCCGGGCTCCCCGGCGGCGGCGTCGCCGAGGTCAAGGAGCGGGCGGCCGCGGAAGCGGTGCTCGGCCCGAAGATCGGCGGCACACTGGCGCTGGCCGAGGTGTTCGCCGACCTGCCGATGGACTTCGTCGCGCTGTGCTCGTCGGTCACCGCGGTCTCCGGCGACTTCGGGCAGGTCGACTACTGCGCGGCCAACAACTTCCTCGACGCCTACGCCCGCGGCGACCACGGCTGGCGGGCCCGGGTCGTCGCGCACGACTGGGGTGGCTGGGACGAGGTCGGCATGGCCGCCGAGGTGGCCGCGCCGACGACCATCCGGTCCACCCGCACCAAGGCGGACGGCCCGGTCGCGCACCCGGTGCTCACCACCCGCACCGGCGAAAGCTGCCACGGCCTGGTCTCGGCGGCCGGGCACTGGCTGCTCGACGAGCACCGCATCGCCGGCGTGCCGGTCGTCCCGGGCACCGGGCACCTGGAGACCGTGCGGGCCGCGGTCGAGGCGGCCGTGCCGCGTCCGGGCGACGGCCACGTCGTCGCACTGCAGGACGTCGCCTTCCTGGAGCCCTTCTCGGTGCCGGAAGGCACGGTCGCCGAGTACCGGGTCGCCTTCGACGGCGACGGCTTCACGGTGACCAGCCGCGCGGCCGGCGTGACCAAGGTGCACGTCCGCGGCTCCGCGGGCTGGGTCCCGGCTCCGGAAGCGTCCACTGTGGACCTGGCGGCGATCAAGAGCCGGACGAGCGTGCTCGACGACGGCAACGCCTTCGGCACCGGCCGGACCAGCATGGTCACCTTCGGCCCGCGGTGGGCCGCGCTGCGCACCCACCACGTCGGCGCGCACGAGGAACTGGCTTCGCTGGTCGCACCGGACGCCGCGGTGGGGGACAAGGGCTGGGGCCTGCACCCGGCGCTGCTCGACGTGGCGACCGCGTTCGGCCGCGGCCGGGGGAGCGGCACCTACCTGCCGATGAGCTACGGGCGGGTGGTCGTGCACGCCCCGCTCCCGGCGCGCTTCCACAGCCACCTGCGCTACCGGGACTCCGGCGGCGACCAGGTGATCGCCGCCGACCTGACGCTGTGCGCGGACGACGGCCGCGTGCTGGTCGAGATCGAGGACTTCGTGCTGCGGCAGGTCGACGAGAACGCAGTCGGCAACGGGCTGAGCGCCGCGCGGGAGTCCACTGTGGAGTCCACGGGCATCCGGCCGGTCGACGGCGCCGAGGCGTTCCTGCGGGCCCTGACGCCCGGCCTCGGCGGGCAGGTGGTGATCAGCACCCGCCCGGTGGCCGACCTGTTCGCCCGCCGGGTCACCGCCGAAGCGCTCGAGGAGACCGAAGAGACCACTGAACCGGCTTCCCCGCAAGCGCAGGACGACTACCTCGCCCCGCGCACCGACCTCGAAGCGGAGATCGCCCGGCAGTGGGCCGAAGTGCTCGGCGTCGAGCGCGTCGGCGTCCACGACGACTTCTTCGCCCTCGGCGGCAACTCCCTGGTCGCCATCCAGCTGATCGCCCAGGTCCGCAAGACCACCGGCGCCCGGCTGGCCATGAAGACGCTGTTCGAATCCTCCACGGTGGCCGCGCTGGCCGAGCGGATCGAGGAACTGCGCGGCGGCGCCTCCGCCCCCGCCGCCGAACCCGCCCCCGCCGCGACCACCATCCCCAAGCTCGAGCGCTGAAGCAGGAGACATGACCGAAACGAAGGAATGGACGTTCCCGGCGTCGTTCGGGCAGGAGCGGATCTGGCTGTCCAACCAGCTCGACCCGGCGTCCCCGGTGTACAACCTCCCCTGCCAGGTGCGGCAGGACCTGCCGCTCACCGAAGCGCAGTGGCGGGCCGCGCTCGGCGTGGTCGTCGGGCGCCACGAAGCCCTGCGGACGGCGTTCCGGATGGACGGCTCGGACCTCCTCCAGGTGGTGCACCGGGACGTCCCGATCGACTTCGAGGTGCACGACCTGCGGGAGTTCCCCGACCGGGAAGCCCGTGCGGTCGGGCTTTCGGAGGCGATCGCCCGTCGCCCGATTCCCCTCGACACGGCGCCGCCGTGGCGGGCGCAGCTGTGCCGGCTCGGCGACGCGGACTGGCTGCTGACCTTCGTCGTGCACCACACGGTGTTCGACGCCGGATCGGCGGTCGTCCTGGCCGCCGAACTCGACGAAGCCTGCAACGCGGCCGCGGAGGGGCGGCTGCCGAAGCTGCCCGAGCTGGCCATCCAGTACCCCGACTACTCGGCGTGGCAGCGCGGCCGGCTGCCGGCCGTCCGCCCGCAGCTGGACTACTGGCGCGAGCGGCTGGCCGGGCTGCCGCCCGTGCACAGCCTGCCCACCGACCGGCCGCGGCCCGCGGAGTTCGGGTTCGGCGGCGACCAGGTCGATTTCGCGCTGCCGGACGGTCTCCTCGACCGCGTCGGCGAGGTGGGCCGCGAGCTGTCGGCGTCGCCGTTCATGGTGCTGCTCGCCGCCTACACCGCGCTGCTGTCGCGGCTGTCCGGCTCCGGCGACATCGTGGTGGGCGTGCCGGTCGCGGGCCGGGACCTGCCGGAGCTGGCGCCGCTGATCGGGATGTTCGTCAACCAGCTGGCCATCCGCGTGGCCTGCGACGGCGGCCGGCCGTTCGCCGAGCTGGTGGGCGGCGTCCGCACCGCGGTGCTGGACGCCATCGAGCACGGCCGGGTGCCGTTCCAGCTGGTCGCCGACGAGGTCCGCCCGGAGCGTGACGGCCGCGTGCAGGCGGTCTACCAGCTCGGCTTCAACTTCATCCCCGACTCCGGCATCGAGCCGGTGCGCTACGCGACCGCCAAGGACGACGTCGCCATCGACCTCACCGCGACCGGTGGCCGGCTGCTCTACCGCACCGACCTGTTCGACCGGGCCACCGCGGAGTCCATGGTGGACCGGTTCCTCCGGGTGCTGACGGCCGCGGTCGCGGACCCGGCCGTCGCGGTGGCGGACCTGCCGCTGCTGTCGGAGGCCGAACGCGGCCAGGTCCTGGAGGAGTGGAGTGGTTCGTCCACCGAGGACGCTCCGCTGGTGCTCGCCTGCTTCGAAGACCGGGTGCGGGCGACGCCGGACGCGGTCGCCGTCGACCTCGGCGGCGTCCGGCTGACCTACGCCGAGCTGAACGCGCGGGCCAACCGCGTCGCGCACCGCCTCGGCGGTGGCGGCGTGGCCGGGATCTGCGCGCCGAACTCCGCCGAGCTGGTCGTCGGCATCCTCGGCGCGCTCAAGAGCGGGACCGCCTACGTCCCGCTCGACCCGGCGAACCCGCCCCAGCGGCAAGCGCTGATCCTGGCCGACGCCGGGGCGCGGGTCGTGCTCACCGCCGGGGACGTGACCCTCGACGGGGAGACCCTCGCCCTCGACGACCCGGCCGTCTGGGCGGAAGCCCCCGAAGAGAACCCCGCGCCACCGGGCCCGGACGACCTCGCCTACGTCATCTACACGTCCGGCTCCACCGGGCGGCCGAAGGGCGTCCAGGTCGGGCACCGCGCCCTCGCCACCTACCTGGGCTGGGCCCGCCAGGCGTACCCGAGCCTGGCGGCACGCGCGCTGCTGCACACGTCGGCGTCCTTCGACCTGACCGTGACGACGCTGCTCGGCCCGCTCACCGCCGGCGGGTCCATCGTGGACTCCGGACGGCCCGACTTCGTCAAGGCGACACCGACGCACCTCGCCGTGCTGCCGGAGGAGTCGTACCCGACCGGCGATCTGGTCGTGGGTGGCGAGGCGCTGCTGGGCGAAGCCGTCCGGCCCTTCACCGGAATCGCCGTGACCAACGAATACGGCCCGACCGAGGCGACGGTCGGCTGCATCGCCCACCGGCTCGACGGGCCGGTCGACGGGCCGGTCCCGATCGGCCGCCCGATCCCCGGCACCCGCGCCTACGTCCTCGACGACCGGCTGCGGCCGGTCCCGCCCGGCGTCGCCGGCCAGCTCCACCTCGCCGGCGCCCAGCTCGCCCACGGCTACCTCGGCCTGCCCGAGCTGACCGCGCAGCGGTTCCCCGACGGTCCCTTCGGGCGGATGTACGCGACCGGCGACCTGGCCCGCTGGCGCCGCGACGGCACCCTCGAATACCTCGGCCGGACCGACGACCAGGTCAAGCTGCGCGGCTTCCGGATCGAGCCGGGCGAGGTGGAAGCCGCCCTGAAGGAGCTGCCGGACATCCGGGACGCGGCGGTCGCGGTCCGCGAAGGGACGCTCGTCGGGTACGTCGTCGGCACCGCCGACGGCGCGGCCGACGCCCTGCGGGCCACCCTGCCGGAGTACCTGGTGCCCACGGTGTTCGTCACCCTCGACGCGCTGCCGGTCGCGGCCAGCGGCAAGCTCGACCGGGCCGCCCTGCCGGATCCGCAGCTCGACGGCGGCCCGGCCGAATACGTGGCGCCGGGCACCGCGGCCGAAGAGCTGGTCGCCGAGGTCCTCGGCGAGCTGCTGGGCGTGGAGAAGCTCGGCGTGCACGACGACTTCTTCGCCCACGGCGGCAACTCGCTGCTCGCCATCCGCGCGATGGTCCGGATCCGCAAGCAGGTCGGCGTCGACCTGCCGGTGCGCGGGCTGTTTTCGTTCACCACGGTGGCCGAGCTGGCCGCGGAGGTCGAGCGCCGCCTGGAAGCCGACCTCGAGCAGCTCAGCGACGAAGAGGTCCAGGCCCAGCTGGCCGAAGGCGGGCCGGCGTGACGACGATCGACGAAACCGGCCGCGCGGCCGCGCGCCGCGCGTTGCTGGAACAGCGGCTGCGGCGGCGCGCCGAGCCGGCCGCGACCATCACCCGGCGGCCGGACGGCGACCCCGTCCCGCTGTCCTACCAGCAGGAACGCGTCTGGTTCATGGAGCAGTTCGCGCCCGGGACCACGGCGTACGCGATCCCGGTGCCGATCCGGCTCACCGGCCGCCTCGACACCGCCGTGCTCCAGGCGGCGCTCGACGCCCTCCCGGCGCGGCACGAGGCGCTGCGGATGCGGTTCCCGGCCGGGGAGGACGGGCAGCCGTCCGTCCACCTCGAACCGGTCGTCACGGTGCCCTTGTCCATGGTGGACGCGGGCAGTGAAGACGCGGCCCGCGCGGCGGTCGACGCCGCCGCGGCCGAGCCGTTCGACCTGGCCGGCGGGCCACTGCTGCGGGCCACCCTGGCCCGCATCACCGACGAGGAGCACCTCCTCGCGGTGTGCACGCACCACATCGTCGGCGACGGCTGGTCGGTCGACCTGCTGCTGCGCGACCTCGCCGCGCACTACCACGGCACGGCGGCCGCCCTGCCCGCGTTGCCCATCGGGTACGGCGACTTCGCGCACTGGCAGCGCCGGACGCTGACCGGCGCCGAACTCGACCGGCAGCTCGACCACTGGCGGGCCGCGCTCGACGGCGTCGAACCCCTGGAGCTGCCCACCGACCACCCGCGGCCGGCGACCCAGGCCTTCGACGGCGCCATCCACGAGTTCTTCGTCGAGCAGGACCTGGCCCGCGCCCTCGGTGCGCTGAGCCGCGAGCACGGCGTCACCCTGTTCATGACCCTGCTGGCCGCCTACCAGGTCCTGCTGGCCCGGTACTCCGGGCAGGACGACTTCGCCGTCGGGTCGTCCTCGGCCGGGCGCGGCCTGCCGGAGCTCGAAGGCGTGGTCGGCATGTTCATCAACATGCTGCCGTTGCGGGCCCAGCTGGCCGGCGACCCGACCTTCGCCGAGCTGCTGGCCCGGACCCGCCGGCACGTGCTCGACGCGTTCGAGCACGCCGACGTCCCGTTCGAGCGGCTGGTCAACGCCCTCGGCGTGCCGCGTGACGTCAGCCGCTCGCCGGTGTTCCAGGCGATGTTCGTGCTGCAGAACTACGAAATGGGCCGGCTGAGCACCGCCGGAACGTCCGAAGTGGACTTCCGGTGGCTGCCCATGGACCTGCCCTCGACCCGGTTCGACTTCGAGTTCCACGCGATCGAGGTCTCCTCCGGGCTGATCGGCAAGTTCGTGCACAACACCGCGTTGTTCGGCGCGGACACGGTCGCGGGCATGGCCGGGCGGCTGGTGACGCTGCTGCGGTCGATCGTCGCCGACCCCACCCGGCCGGTGTCCGAACTGGACCTCCTCTGCGACCAGCGGGACCTGGTACTGGACCGCTGGAACGACACCGCGGGCGAGATCCCGCCGGGCACGCTGCACTCGCTGGTCGAAGCCCAGGTGGCGCGGACGCCGGAGGCACCCGCGCTGACCTTCCGCGGGGCGTCGCTGTCCTACCGGGAGCTGGACGAGCGGGCCAACCGGCTCGCCCACCGCCTGCGCGAACTCGGCGTCGGACCGGGCACCCTGGTCGGCGTCTTCGCCCAGCGGTCGTTCGAACTCGTCGTCGCGCTGCTCGGGGTGCTCAAGTCCGGCGGCGCGTACGTGCCGCTCGATCCGGAGTACCCGGCCGACCGGCTCGCGTTCATGCTCGAAGACGCGGCCGCGCCGGTGGTGCTGACCCAGGCTGCCCTGCGCGAAACCCTGCCGCCGAGTGACGCCACGGTCGTGGTCCTCGACGACCTGACCGGGCCGGCCACGCCCCTGGAACCCTTGGCGGGCGCGGAGGATCCCGCGTACGTCATCTACACGTCCGGGTCGACCGGGCGGCCGAAGGGCGTGCCGAACGGCCACCGCGGCATCGTCAACCGCCTCGACTGGATGCAGCGCGCATACGGCCTCGACGGCTCGGACGCGGTGCTGCAGAAGACCCCGGCGAGCTTCGACGTCTCGGTGTGGGAGTTCTTCTGGCCGCTGATCACCGGCGCCCGGCTGGTACTGGCCGAACCCGGCGGCCACAAGGACGCCGCCTACCTGCGGGAACTCCTGGACACCGAAGGCATCACCACCGCGCACTTCGTGCCGTCGATGTTGAGCCTCTTCCTCGCGGAGCCGGGCGTCGAGCAGGTGACAGCGCTGCGGCGGGTCGTCTGCAGCGGCGAGGAACTGCCCCTGGACACCGCGCGCGAGTTCGTCCGGCGGCTGCCGCACTGTGAGCTGCACAACCTCTACGGGCCGACCGAAGCCGCGATCGACGTCACCGCCTGGCACTGCACGGCCGAAGCGCTCGCCGAGGTCGCGTCCGTGCCGATCGGGGCACCGATCCGCAACCTGCGCATCTACGTCCTGGACCGGCGCGGCAACCCGTGCCCGGTGGGCGTGCCCGGCGAGCTCCACATCGCCGGTGCCGGCCTGGCGCTGGGCTACCACAACCGGCCGGAACTGACGGCCGAACGGTTCGTCCGGGATCCGTTTCACAGCGGCCGGATGTACCGCACCGGTGACCTCGCCTCCTGGCGTGCCGACGGCACGATCGCCTTCCTCGGCCGGCTCGACCACCAGGTCAAGCTGCGCGGGCTGCGCATCGAACTCGGCGAGATCGAAGCCCGGCTGCGCGAACAGCCCGGGGTGGCCGACGCGGTCGTGCTCGTCCGGGAGGACACGCCGGGGGACAAGCGCCTGGTCGGGTACGTCGTCGGCGACGCGGACACCGGCGCCCTGCGGACGGCGTTGAAGGAGACGCTGCCGGACTACATGGTCCCGCCGTCGTTCGTCACCCTCGACGCCCTGCCGCTGACACCGAACGGGAAGCTCGACCGCAAGGCGCTGCCCGCGCCGGTCGCGGCCCGCGACGCGAGCACGGCCCTGGTCGAAGCCTCGACTCCCCTGGAAGTGCTGCTCGCCGAGATCTGGCGGGACGTGCTCAAGGTGGACGAACTCGGCGTGGACGACGACTTCTTCGACCTCGGCGGGCACTCGATGCTCGCCACCCAGGTCGTCGCGCGGATCGCCAAGGCCGGGCACCAGGCGGGCGTGATGGACCTGTTCCAGCACCGCACGATCCGCGAGCTGGCGGTGTTCCTCGACGGCGACCGCGACGACTCCGGGCACCTGCTGTACGAGCTGACCAAGCCGGTCGCGAAGCCGACGCTCACCTACGTCTGCTTCCCCTACGGCGGCGGCAGCGCGATCGTCTACCAGCCCCTCGCCGACGCCCTGCCCAGCGGGTACTCGCTGTTCTCGGTGGCGATCCCCGGCCACGACGTCGGGCTCTCCGAGGAAGCCGTGCCCTTCGACGAGCTGGTCGAGCGGCTGGCCGACGAGGTCCTCGAGCGCATCGACGGGCCCTTGGCGATCTACGGCCACTGCGGGGTCGGCAACGCCCTCGCCGTCGGTGTCGCCCGGCGTCTCGAAGAGCGCGGCCGGGAACTGGAGGTCGTCCACATCGGGGCGATCTTCCCGTTCGCGCGGATCAAGGGCGCGGTCGGCACCCTGCGCACGCGGCTGGAAAAGCTGCGCAGCAACCGGTACTACGCGAACTGGCTCAAAGGCATGGGCGTCGACACCGACGACCTCGACCCGGCACAGGCCGACCGGATCATCAGCAACATGCGCGCCGACAGCCGCGCCGCCGAGGAGTACTTCAGCGGCCTGCTCGACGCCCGCGTGGCCAAGCTGCGCGCGCCGATCGTCTCGGTCGTCGGCTCGGAGGACCCGGTCACCGACTACTACGCCGAGCGCTACCGGGAGTGGGAGTTCCTCACCGACCGGACCGCCCTGGTCGTGCTGGACCAGGCCGGGCACTTCTTCCTCCGCTACCGCGCGGAGGAACTCGCGGAGATCCTCACCCGGGTGTACCCGGCCCTCGACGAGCCCGGCGACCTGCACGTCTCGGCCCGCGGCGAGGACGCCGGCTGGGCGGTCCACGACACCCACCGCTCCCAGGTGGACGAAAAGCCCGCGGTGAAACCGAGCATGGCCCGGTTCGTCACGGTCACCGTCGGCCAGCTGGTCTCCTCGACCGGCTCCGCGCTGACGTCGTTCGCGGTGCCGATCTGGCTCTACACGAAGACCGGCTCGGTCACCGACCTCGGCCTGCTCTGGGCACTGGCCCTGCTCTGCGGGGTGCTGGTGCTCCCGGTGGCGGGCGCGCTGGTCGACCGCGGCGACCGGCGCCGGATCATGATCGCGGCCAGCGCGATCGCCGGCGTCATCCAGCTGGCGCTGGCGTTGCTGCTGACCGCGGGGAACCTGCAGCTGTGGTTCCTGTACGTGCTGATCCCGCTCGGGTCGGTCGCCGGGTCGATCCAGCGGATCGCCTACCAGTCGTCGGTGGCGCAGCTGGTGCCCAAGCAGTACCTCGGGCACGCGATGGGCCTGGCCCAGCTGTCCAACGGCTTCGCGCAGCTGCTCATGCCGGTGATCGCGGCGGGGCTGCTCGCGGCGATCGAGCTGTCCGGGATCCTGGTCCTCGACATGGCGAGCTACGTCTTCGCCGTCGTCAGCCTGCTGTTCGTCCGGTTCCCCGACCTGCTCGGCTGGCGCCCGCGCGAGCCGCTGCTGACCGCGATCGCGGGCGGGCTGAAGTACTCGTGGAACCACCGCGGCTTCCGCACCATGCTGCTGTACTTCGCGCTGGCCAACGTGTTCCTGGCGCCCGCGCTGGTGCTCGTCTCCCCGCTGGTGCTGTCGTTCGGCACGGTCACCGACGTCGCCCAGGTGGCGCTGGCCGAAGCCGTCGGCGCGGTGGCCGGCGGCATCGGGATGGCGCTGTGGGGCGGCCCGCGCAAACGGCGGATGGTCGGCGTCCTGTCCGGCAACGTCGGCATCGCGCTCGGCAGCCTGGTGATGGGCCTGCGGCCGTCGCTGGTCGTCGTCGCGGCCGGGGTGTTCCTGCTGGCCGCGGCGATGGCGGTGTCCCAGGGCATCTACGCGACGCTGGTGCAGGTCAAGGTGCCGCAGCGCTACCACGGCCGGGTCTTCGCGATCAACCAGACGATCACCTGGTCCACCCTGCCGATCGGGTTCGCGGTGCTGGCGCCGCTGGCCGTCGGCTGGTTCTCGCCGCTGCTTGCCCCCGGCGGGGCGCTGTCCGGGACGGTCGGCACGGTCCTCGGCACCGGCGAAGGCCGCGGTGTCGGGCTCGCCTACGTCGTCTACGCGCTGATCCTGCTGCTGATCAACGCCGGCGGGTTCAGCATCCGGCTGCTGCGCCGGTTCGACACCGAAGTCCCCGATTCGCTGCCGGACGACCTCGTCGGCGCGCAGGAACGGGAGCGCAAGCTCGCCGGGAAGGAGGCCGCGTGAGTGTCGTGGTGCTGATCAGGGAGGCCCGTGGGCACTGGGTCGGCGAGGTCGCCGCGGCGGTGCACGCGGCCGGCCACCGTGCGGTGCTGCTCGCCCCGCCGGTGGACGAGACCGAGCGCGCGTCACTGGCCGCGCTGGTGGACGAAGTGGTCGCGGTCGACGACGTCTACGACGCTGTCGCCGTCGCCTCGGAAATCCGGTCCCGGTTCGGGACACCGGCCGCCGTGCTGACCGGCTCGGACGGCGCCATCGCGAGCACCGCCCGGGTCGCCGAGCTGCTCGGCGTCGCGCGGTGCCCGGCTTCGGTGTTCGCCCGGTGCGCGAACAAGTTCGCGGTCCGCGAGGTGCTGGGCGGGACTCCGGCCGCGTTGATCTCCTCGGCGGCGGAGGCCGCGGAGGTGGCGGCGCAGGTCGGGCTGCCGGCGATCGTCAAGCCGGTCAACGGGGCCGGCAGCAACCTGGTGCGCACGGTGTCCACTGTGGAAGAACTGGCCGCCGCGTACGAACTGCTGGCCGCGCGGCTGCCCGAGTCCGCGGACCCGCGCTACCACCGCCGGTTGGGGACACTCGACCCGGCCACGACGTTCCTCGTCGAAGGGTTCCTCGACGGGCCCGAGTACGCGGTGGACGTGCTGATCCGCGACGGCGTCGTCGAACCGGTCGAGGTCCTCGACAAGCCGCTGATCGACGAGCGCAAGTTCGAACTGGCGCTGTCCTGCCCACCGGCCGGGCTCACCGGGGAGCGCATCGCGCTGATCACCGCCGCGGCCGCGGAGGCGGTACTGGCGCTCGGGCTGGACAACACGGTCGCGCACGTCGAGGTGATCGACGACGTGCGGCGCGGCCCGACCATCGTCGAGGTCAACGCGGGGCGCCCGGCGGGCTCGATCATGCCGCTGCTGGGCAAGCTGCGCACCGGCATCGACGTGTTCGCCGAGCTGACCGCCCTGGCCCTCGGTGCGCCGCCGCCCCCGCGGGAACCGGCGAAACTGCCGATCCCCCTCGCGATGCTGATCCTCTACGCGGCCGGCTCCGGCACCCTGACCGGGATCGGCGGCCTCGACGAGGTCGCCGCGCTGCCGGAGGTGATCGACGTCGTCACCACCGTCTCACCCGGTCAGGTGCTCAGCGACGAGCAGGAGACCTACGCGGTGAACCTCGTCGTCGCCGGGTTCGCCGACCACGAGGACCTCGCCGCCCTGCACGCCGAAGCGAGCAAGCTGATCCGCCTGGAGGTCGCGTGAAGACCGCGTTCATCGTGCGGGAGACGCACGGGCAGTGGATCGGGGACTTCGCGGCCGCCGTCCGGGCGTCCGGGTGGCGGGCCGAACTCGTCACCGAGCCACTGGAGGACGCCGAGCGGGCCGCCCTGGACCCGCTCGTGGACGGGTTCGTCGTCGTCGAGGACGTCCGGGACGTTCCGGCCGTCACCGAGGCGCTCCGGGGCCGGCAGCCCGCCGCGGTGCTGACCGGGGCGGAGGGGATCATCGCGAGCACCGCCCAGGTGGCCGAGCTGCTCGGCGTCGCGCGCTGCCCGGCGTCGGTGTTGACGTTGGCGCACAACAAGTTCGCCGTCCGGGAGAAGCTCGCCGAAGCGGGCCTGCCGGGGCCCCGGGCCGCGTTGTTCGCCGACCCGGCCGAGGCCGCCGCGATCGCGGAGCGGGTCGGGCTGCCGGCGATCGTCAAGCCGGTCAACGGCGCCGCCAGCACCCTGGT
Organism: Amycolatopsis sp. NPDC004169; assembly: GCF_040610315.1. NCBI lineage: Bacteria > Bacillati > Actinomycetota > Actinomycetes > Pseudonocardiales > Pseudonocardiaceae > Amycolatopsis > Amycolatopsis sp. NPDC004169. Next base: position 71,246 of record NZ_JBEXMD010000021.1, on the reverse strand, counting down.
CCGCACGGTGTCCACAGTGGAGGAACTGGCGGCGGCCCACGAGGTGCTGGCCACCCGGCTGCCGGAGAACGCGGACGCGCGCTACCACCGGGTGCTGCCCGGCGGCCTCGACCCGCTGCGCGTGTTCCTCGTCGAGAGCCTGCTCGACGGACCGGAGTACGCGGTGGACGTCCTGGTCCGCGCCGGGGCCGCGGAGACCGTCACCGTGGTCGGCAAGCCGCTGATCGACGAGCGGAAGTTCGAGCTCGGCATGGTCTGCCCGCCGTTCGGGCTGTCCGCGGAGCGCGCGGCGGCGATCCGCGCGGCCGCGGCCGACGCGGTGCTCGCCCTCGGCCTGGACGACACGGTCGCGCACGTCGAGGTGATCGAGGACGCCGCGCTGGGGCCGGTGGTCGTCGAGGTCAACGCCGGCCGGCCCGCCGGGGGAGCGCAGCCCGCGCTGCTGAAGCTCGCCACCGGGATCGACGTCACCGCCGAGACGGTTTCGCTCGCCCTCGGCACCCCGCCGCCCGCGCGGGGCACCGGGCTGCCGGTGCCGGTCGGGTACCTGATCGTCTACGCCGAGGGCTCCGGGCGGCTGGTGCGCGTCGAGGGCGCCGGCGAGGTCGCCGACCTGCCCGAGGTCCTCGACGTCGTCACCATCGTTTCCCCCGGCCAGGTGCTCACCGACGACCAGGAGATCTACGCGGTGAACGTCCTCGTCGCCGGCTTCGCCGACCTGGACGACCTGGCCGCGCTGCACGCCGAGGCCACCAAGCTGATCCACTTCGAACTGGAGGAAGCATGACCGCCGTACTCGCGGAGCTGCAAGGCAACGAGCACACGAAGATCGCCGTCTTCCCGGCCGCGGACTTCGCGGCGGTGGAAGCGCAGCTGCCGCCGCTGCAGGACCACCTGCGTGACCACGGCGCGGTCCTGCTGCGCGGCCTGCCCGCCGACCTCGACCTGTTCAACCGGGTCACCGAGACGATCGGCGGCGCGCTGCTCACCTACACCGAGCGGTCCACCCCGCGGTCGAACGTGGCGGGCAACATCTACACCTCGACCGAGTACCCGCCCGCCGAGTCGATCCCGATGCACAACGAAAACTCCTACTCGGCGAGCTGGCCGGCGCGGCTGTTCTTCCTGTGCGACACCGCCGCGGAAACCGGCGGCGCGACCCCGATCGCGGACAGCCGGGCGGTGTACCGGCTGCTGCCGGAAGACCTGCGTGAGCGGTTCGCGGGCGGCGTCACCTACACCCGCGCGTTCCGCGAAGGGCTCGGGCTGACCTGGCAGGAGGCGTTCCAGACCGAGGACCGCGCGGTCGTCGAGGACTACTGCGCCAGTCACGGCCAGACCTTCGAATGGACCGAAGAAGGGTTGCGCACGCGGCACGTGCGGCCGTCCTTCGTGGACGAGCCGCACACCGGCGGCACCGTGTGGTTCAACCAGGCCAACCTCTTCCACGTCTCCAGCCTCGGCGAAGAGGTCAGCGAGGCACTGCTGGAGCTGTACCCGGAGGAGGACCTGCCGCGCAACGCCTACTTCGCCGACGGCAGCCCGATCCCGGGCGCGGACCTGGAGCGGATCCGGGCGGTCTACGACGAAGTCAGCTACGCGTTCCCGTGGCAGGCCGGCGACATCATGGTGATCAACAACATGCTGATGGCCCACGGGCGCGAGCCGTTCACCGGCAAGCGGCGCATCCTGGTGGCGATGACGGGATGACCGCGCCGGTGGTGGTGCTGCTCGCCCACCCGCGGCCGGGCAGCCTCAACCACGCGCTCGCCACGCGAGTGGTCGGCACGCTGGAGGCGGCCGGGGTGCCGGTGTGGTTCCACGACCTCTACGCCGAAGGCTTCGACCCGGTCCTGACCGCGGAGGAGGCCTACACCAGCGGGGACCGGGCGGAGGCGTTCCTCGCCGCCGAACCGGACCCGCTGGTGCGGCGCCACCGCAGTGAACTGCGCGAGGCGGGTGGGCTCGTCGCGATCCACCCGAACTGGTGGGGCAAGCCGCCGGCGATCCTCAGCGGCTGGCTCGACCGGATCCTCGTCCCCGGCGTGGCCTACCGCCTCGACGACGCCGGCGGCGCACCCGAATCGCTGCTGTCACTGCGGCGGCTGCTCGTGGTCAACACCTCGGACACGACCGAGGAACGGGAGCGGACGCTGTTCGGCGATCCCCTGGACGCGATCTGGCGGCGCTGCCTCGCGCCCTACCTCGGCGAGCCGCAGGTGCGCCGTCTGGTGCTGCGGGTGGTGGCCGACGCCGGTGCGGCGCAGCGGGCCGCGTGGCTCGCCGACGTCGCGGCCGAGGTGGAGCGGCTCTTCGGCTAGCTCGTGCGGAAGGCGTCGAGCGCGAGCTTCGCCGCCTGCGCGATCAGGCGGTCGTCGTGCTCGGCGTCCTTGTCCCGGCGGCTGGACAGGACCACCAGCACGATCGGCGCCCGTCCCGGCGGCCAGACGACGGCGATGTCGTTGCGCGTGGCGTAGCTGCCGGTCCCGGTCTTGTCGGCGACGGCCCAGCCGGCCGGCGCACCCGCCCGGATCAGGGCGGCGCCGGTCGTGTTGGCGCGCATGATGTCCGTCAGGACGGTCTGCTTCTCCGGCGGCAGCGCGGGGCCGAGGGCGAAGGCGCGCAGGCTGCCTGCCATCGCGCGCGGGGTGCTCGTGTCCCGGACGTCGCCGGGCGCGAGGTCGTTGAGCCCGGGTTCGATCCGGTCGACGTGGGTGGTCGTGTCACCGGCCCCGCGCAGCGCGGCGGCCAGCCCGGCCGGGCCGCCGAGCTCGCGGAACAGCAGGTTCGCGGCGGTGTTGTCGCTGTAGCGCAGGGCCGCGTCGATCGCCTCGCGCAGCGACAGGCCGGTGGTGACGTGCTTTTCCGTGACGGGGGAATTCGGCTGCAGGTCGGCGCGGGTGTAGGTCAGGTGCTTCGTGAGCCCGTCGAGGCCGGTGCGCTGGAGGACGGCCGCGGCGGAGAACGCCTTGTGCGTCGAGGCGTAGCCGAACCGTTCGTCGGGCCGGTGGGTGATCTCGCGGCCGGAGCCGGTGTCGACGGCGTACACGCCGAGGCGGGCGTCGAAGCTGCGTTCCAGCGGGGCGAAATCCGGCTGCGGGGCCGAGGTTGTCGTCGGCTGGGGCGTTTCCGCGGTGCAGGCGGCGAGCGGGACGAGGAGCAGCGCGGCGAGCGCGAACCGCCGGAGGCGGGGGAACGGCACGGGGACTTCCTTCCGGTTTCTTGATCGTCCTCCGCAGTCTCACGGCGTTCGTTCATGCTGTCCAAGACGGAATTGCGCGTTTTGATGCCGAACTGGCATAAGCTGAGGTGGTGGACCTGGTCGGTGGCTGCAGGGCGTTCGTGTGCGTGAGCGAGACGGGGAGTTTCACGGCGGGCGCGGCGCTCGCGCGGATCCCGCAGCCGGTGGCGAGCCGGCGCATCGCGGCGCTGGAGCGGCACTTCGGGGAGCGGCTGTTCGACCGCTCGACCCGCCGGGTGCGGCTCACGCCGTTCGGCCGGGACGTGCTGCCCTCGGCCCGCCGCCTGGTCCGGCTGGCCGAGACGCTGGAACACGACGCGAAGCGCGCCCGGCTGCGGCCGGTGCGGGTGGCGGTGCCGGCCACGTGCGGGGTGCGGGAGCTCGCCGGCCTCGCCGCGGAGGCCAGGGCGCTGGAGATCCACCTCGAGTTCCGCCCGGCCGGGCCGGGGGAGCGGGCCGAGCTGGTCCGCACAGGCGAGGTGCGTGCCGCGCTGACGGCGGTCCCGGCGGAGGAGGCGGTGTGGTCGGTGCCGCTGGGGGTGGCGGCGGTGGCCCCGCCGCCGAGCCGTGTCGTGCACCTGGAGACGTTGCGCACGGGCCGCTCGGCGGGGGTGCGCCGTCGCGTGTGGATCCAGCCGGAGGACGACGTCCCGCACGTCCGCGACCGGGTCCTGCGGGTCCGGGACGCGGTGGGCCTGCCACCGGCCCAGGTGACGGTGGCCGAGTCCCTGACCGCGGCGGCCGCGGAGGTGTACGCGTCCGGGGACTTGCTGCTGTGCTCGGTGGCGCAGGCGGAGGAGCTGGGGTTGTCGTGGCGCCCGATCGGCGAGCTGCAGCCGGCGAGAGGGTTCGGGGTGAGCGCGGCATTGGCGGAGGACGCGGACCGGCTGCGGACGACGCTGCGCGCGGCGGTCGGCCGGTGTTTGGGGGCGGACGGGTGAAGGTTGTGCTGGTGGGCGCCGGGTGTTTTGGGGTGGTCCGGTGAGCGCCGCCTTGCTGCGTGACTTGCGGGCGGCTCTGGAGGAGGGTGGCCTGCGCGGCTCGTTCCTGGTCCGCGATCTGCGCTCGGGTGCCGAGCTCGGCATCGAGCCGGACCGGGAGTACCCGATCGCGTCCCTGGTCAAGGTCCCGCTGGCGGCGGCCACCCTGGACCGCATCCACCGCGGCGAGCTCGACGCGGCCACCCCGCTGGAGGTCGAGCCCGGCGGCGTCACGACACCGGGCCCGACCGGCTTGACCCGGTTCCGCCACCCGGCCCGCATCGCCCTCGGCGACCTGCTGTACCTGAGCACGTCCCTGAGCGACGGGACGGCCGCGGACGTCCTCTTCGGACTGACCCCGCCGCCGGAAATCACGCGGCGGCTGGGGGAGTGGGGCCTGCCAGGGATCGCGGTCCGCCACGTCATGCGCGACCTGGTGGAGACCCCGGCCGAGCGGTTCGACGCGGCCGAAGCGGACCTCGCCCAGGCCCTGGCGATCGGAGCGGCCACGCCCGGAGGTCACCGCCTGCCCCAGCTGGACGTGACCCGCGCGAACGCGGCGTCGGCCCGCGCGTTGCTCGGGCTGCTGCAGGCACTGTGGACACCGTCGAAAATCGCCCCGCCGGTGGCAGCGGGCGTGCGCGAGCTGATGGCCGACAACGTGATCCGCCACCGCTTGACGCCGGACTTCGCTTCCGACGCGGCCCGGTGGTCGTCGAAGACGGGAACGCTGCTGAACATGCGCCACGAGATGGGCGTGGTCGAGCACGCGGACGGCGGCGCGTTCGCGGTGGTGGCGTTGACGGAATCGAGCGTCCCGGCGGCGATCCAGCCGGAGGCGGAGGTGCTGATGTCCCGGGTGGCCCGAGCCCTGCGCGACGAACTGCGCGGAGGCTGAGAAAACCGGTTGGGGTTCGGTTTCGGGGGCGCTTAGGCTCCGGCGGTGTCGTTCACGAGACCGGAGCCGCCGTACTACGCGGTGATCATCACGAGCGCGCTGGACGCGGACAACCTGGACGGGTACGCGGAGATGGACGCCCGCATGGGAGAGCTGGGCCGGGCCCAGCCGGGCTACCTGGGCCGCGAGTCCCGGACGGACGCGGAGGGCCGCGAGCTGACGGTCCTGTACTACCGCGACGCCGAGTCGATCACGGCGTGGAAGCAGCACCCGGAGCACCTGGAGGCCCAGCGCCGCGGGCGGGAGCAGTGGTACGCGGGGTACCACATCGAGGTGGCCAGGGTGGAGCGAGCGTACGGCTTCGACCGCAAGTAGCGGCGCACCCCAGCGGGATTCGCCTGGCTCGCGCCGACCAACGCAACCCGCGCACACCCGGCCCGCGCAGGGGCTCGCCTCGCTCAAGCTTGCGGGGGACCGTCCGGCCCGGCACGCTGAGGACCCGGCCCGGCACGCGGAGGACCCACCCCAGCGGGGCCCGCGTGGGCCCCGCTCGGCGGCCGTATTCCTCGCGCGGGTTGCCCGGTTCGCCTGGCCCACCCATGGTCGCTTCGCTCAGACGGATCACTCGAACCGGCTCTGCCCAACCCCGACCCGCGGCCCCGCCGAACCCTCACCCCGGCCCGGAAACCCGGCTTCGCGCAGGCCATCCTCACCCGCGCCCCCGGCCCAACCTGCCTCGCCCGACCCTCACCCCGGTCCCCCGCCCGACCCATCCAGGACAAACCCCTCAAGCCGGCGCCTTCACCCCGAACTCCACCTCGGCAGTCGCCAAAGTCCCCGCCGTCCGCCCCGGCGCGGTCTGGTACTTCCAGTACAGGTTCGTGTGCGCGATCACCTGCCCCGGCGGCGGTGCCCCATAAGCCGACAGGTCCTCCGTCGAGTGCGCGTCCGCCACCAGCGCCACGTCGTACCCCCGCGCCAGCGCTCCGTGCAGCGTCGAGCGGATGCACGCGTCCGTCTGCGCCCCGGCCACCACCAGCGAGCCGATCCCCCTGCTCGCCAGCACCTCCTCGAGTTCGGTGTCCTCGAACGAGTCGCCGTACCTCTTGTGCACCAAGGGCTCCGCGTCCCGGCGCACGAGCTCCGGCACGTACTCCCACGCCTGGCTCCCGTGCGGCAGCTCGTCGCTCGAATGCTGGACCCACACCACCTCGGTGCCGGCCGCGCGGGCGCGGTCCACCAGCGTCACGATGTTGGCCAGGACGGATTCGCGTTCGTGTGCCGTCTCCATCACGCCGTTCTGCACGTCGATGACGAGCAGCGCGGTGTGCGGACGGCCGGTCAGTGTGGTCATGGCGTCACCCTAGCCAGCACCACCGACAATTTCCGGACCGTCAGGGTGCCCCGCCGATGTGCTTGGCGGACACCGCCTCCCACACCGCGTCGAAGTTCTCGTACCGGTCGCTGTCCGGCAGGCCGCCGAGGGAACCCAGCACCGAGTCACCGCCGCCTGCCGCCGCCGCGCGGCGCAGGAGCTCGTCGCGGCCGCAGGGGTACTCGGTCTCGGTCAGATGCTGCTCGAGGCTGGTCCGGTCCGGAGCGGGCATCACACACCTCCTGATCGCTGTCCCGGCCCGCGTACCCGGGACAGCCGGGCCGGAAACTCAGCCGACGACGATCGTGTGCTCCGACCGCGGCTCCAGCACCCCGATCACCGGGTGGCCCGGCAGCTCCCCGGCCACCAGCAGCCCACCGGAGGTCTGCGCGTCGGCCAGCAGCAGCGCTTCCTCCTCCGAGACCCGGGACAGGTCCGCGTGCGGGCGCACCCAGTCGAGGTTCCGCCGGGTGCCGCCGCTGACGTACCCCTCGCGCAACGCCTCCCGCGCCCCCTCCAGGTACGGCACCGCCGCCGGGTCCAGCCGGGCCGTGACGCCGCTCGCGCGCGCCAGCTTGTGCAGGTGCCCCAGCAGGCCGAACCCCGTCACGTCGGTCGCGCACACCGCCCCGGCGGCCAGCGCGGCCCGGGACGCGGGCGCGTTCGAGGTCGTCATCGCCTCGATCGCCTGCGGGAACCGCTCACCGGTGGCCTTATGCCGCGAATTGAGCACGCCGACGCCGAGCGGCTTGGTCAACGTCAGCGGCACGCCCGCGCGGCCCGCGTCGTTGCGCAGCAGCCGGGCCGGGTCCGCGACGCCGGTCACCGCGAGCCCGTACTTGGGCTCCGGGTCGTCGATGCTGTGCCCGCCCGCCAGGTGACAGCCCGCCGCGGCACAGACGTCGAGGCCGCCGCGCAGCACCTCGGCGGCCAGCTCGAACGGCAGCGTCTCCCGCGGCCAGCCGAGCAGGTTGACCGCCACCACCGGCGTGCCGCCCATGGCGTAGACGTCGGACAGCGCGTTGGCCGCGGCGATCCGGCCCCAGTCGTAGGCGTCGTCGACCACCGGGGTGAAGAAGTCCGTGGTGGCGATCAGCGCGGTGCCGCCGGAAATCCGGACCGCGGCCGCGTCGTCGCCGGTTTCCAGGCCCACGAGCAGCTCACCCGGTGGGGAAACGGGCGCCGCGCCGGTCAGGCCGGCCACCGCCGCCTCCAGCTCGCCGGGCGGGATCTTGCACGCGCAGCCGCCGCCGTGCGCGTACTGCGTCAGTCGGTAACCCACCCCCTCATCCTGCCCATCGGGCGCGGACTTGGCAGGATGGCAGCCATGGTGCAGGGAGGCGTATCCGGCCTGGTGACCGGCGCGGTCTTCAAAACCGTCGAACGGCAGGTTCTGCCGCTGGCGGGTTCGATTCCCGTCCGCCTCCGCCATGCCTGACCCGCGCCGCGCGATCCCGCGGACCGACGCGGTCCTGGCCGAGCCCCGGATCGCCAAGGCCGCCGGGACGCTCGGCCGGGACCTGGTGAAATCCGTGGTCACCGAAGTCCAGCGGGCGGCGCGGGCCGGGGAGATCGCCCCGGACGCGATCGTCGACGCCGTGCTCGCGCGGCTCCCGGCGGGTGCGTCCTCGCTGCGGCCGGTGGTCAACGCGACCGGTGTCGTCGTGCACACCAACCTCGGGCGCGCCCCGCTGTCGGCGGCGGCGCTCGACGCGCTCGCCGCGGCCGGGGGCGCCACCGACGTCGAATTCGACCTCGTGACCGGCGACCGCGCCCGCCGCGGCCGCGGGGCCCTCGCGGCCCTGCAGGCGGCGGTGCCGGACGCCGGCGGCGTGCACGTGGTCAACAACAACGCCGCCGCCCTGCTGCTCTGCGCGCTCGCCCTCGCCCCGGGCCGCGAGATCGTCGTCAGCCGGGGCGAGCTGGTCGAGATCGGCGACGGCTTCCGCATCCCGGACCTCCTGGAATCGGCCGGCGCCCGGCTGCGCGAGGTCGGGACGACGAACCGGACTTCGGCCCGCGACTACGCCGCGGCGATCGGCCCGGAGACCGGGTTCGTGCTCAAGGTCCACCCGTCGAACTACCGCGTCACCGGGTTCACCGCGGAGGCAGCGCTCGGCGAGCTCGCCGGGCTCGGCGTCCCGCTGGTCGCCGACATCGGCTCCGGCCTGCTCGCCCCGCACCCGCTCCTGCCGGACGAGCCGGACGCGGCGAGCGCGCTGCGGGCCGGCGCCACGATCGTCACCGCCAGCGGCGACAAGCTGCTCGGCGGCCCGCAGGCGGGCCTGCTCCTCGGCGACGCGGCCGTGGTCGAACGGCTGCGGCGGCACCCGGCCGCGCGGGCCCTGCGCGTCGACAAGCTCACCCTCGCCGCTCTCGAAGCGACGCTGCGCGGGCCGCGGCCCCCGGTGCTCGCCGCGCTCGAAGCGTCCGTCACGAGCCTGCGGGAACGCGCCGAAGCGCTGGTCGCCGCTCTTGGCGACGTCGATGCCCTGGTGGTCGCGTCGGTGGCGGCGGTGGGCGGCGGAGGCGCGCCGGGCGTCGAGCTGCCCAGCGTCGCGGTGAGCCTGCCCGCCCGGTACGCGGCCGCGCTGCGCACGGGCGAGCCCGCCGTGGCCGGCCGTGTCGTCAAGGACCGGTGCCTGCTCGACCTGCGGACCGTGCGCCCGGAAGAGGACGCGAAGCTGCGGGAGGCCGTCCGCCGATGCGGGTGATCGTCACCGCCGGGCACGTCGACCACGGCAAGTCCACGCTCGTGCGGCGGCTCACCGGGATGGAACCGGACCGGTGGGCCGAGGAACGCCGCCGCGGCCTCACCATCGACCTCGGCTTCGCCTGGACCCGGATCGGCGACGAGGACGTCGCGTTCGTCGACGTGCCGGGCCACGAGCGGTTCGTGCCGAACATGCTCGCCGGCGCCGGGCCCGCCCCGGCGGTGCTGTTCGTCGTCGCCGCCGACGAGGGCTGGATGCCGCAGTCGGCCGAGCACCTCGCGGCGCTGGACGCGTTCGGCGTCCGCCGCGGCCTGCTGGTCGTCACCAAGGCCGACCGGGCCGACCCGGCCGCGGCGACGGCCCTCGCCCGGGAAGAGATCGCGAAGACGTCGCTGGGGGCGGTCCCGAGCGTCGCCGTCAGCGGGAAGACGGGCGCGGGCCTCGACCTCCTGCGCGCGGCGATCGGCGCACTCACCGCCGGATTGCCGTCCCCCGAGCCGGACGCGGACGTCCGGCTGTGGATCGACCGCGCGTTCACGGTGTCCGGAGCCGGGACGGTCGTCACCGGCACCCTCGCCGCCGGCACGATCGCCGCGGGCGACGAGCTGCAGCTGGGCCCGGCGCGGGTGAAGGTCCGCGCGTTGCAGGCCCTCGGCGAGCCCCGCGACCGGGTGAGCGCGGTGGCCCGGGTCGCGGTGAACCTGCGCGGCACGGCCCGCGGTGACGTCGGCCGCGGCGACGTCCTGCTCACCCCCGGCCGGTGGCGCACGACGGCCGAGTTCGACGTCCGGCTGCGCGGCGCGGACGCCGCCGACCTGCACCGCGAACTGGTGCTGCACCTGGGCACGGCGGCGGTGCCGGTGCGTGTCCGTCCACTCGGGACGGACACGGCCCGGCTCACCACGGCCACCGCGCTGCCGCTGCGCACCGGCGACCGCGGCCTGCTGCGCGACCCGGGCGAACACCGGATCGCCGCCGGTTTCGACGTCCTCGACGTCGACCCGCCCGCGCTGTCCCGCCGCGGTGCGGCGCGGGTCCGCGGCCGGGAGCTCGCCGAGCCCGACCTGGCCCGGACCTACCTGCGGCGCAAGGGTTTCGTGCGCGCCGAGGACTTCGTCGCGATGGGCCTGGCGGAAACGGGGGAGCGGCTGGGCGAGTGGTGCGCGGACGAGGAGCGGTTCGCGGAGCTGCGCGCCCAGGCGGCCTCGGTGGTGGCGGCGTGGGACAGCACGGCGGCGGGCGTGCCGGTGGAGGCGTTGCGGCAGCGGCTCGGGCTGCCCGCCCCGGAACTGGTCGTCCCGGTGCTGCGGGGCACCGGCTTCGAGGTGACGGGCGGCCTGGTCCGCCGCCCCGGCGCCGGCCTCGCCGCGGCGGTCGAGGAGGCGCTGGCGGTGGTGGTGAAGCGGCTCGCGGAGCACCCGTTCCGCGCACCGGAGGCGGACGAGCTGCGCGAGCTGGGCCTCGGCCGCCGCGAACTGGCGGCGGCGGTCCGCCTGGGCCGGCTGACGGCGGTGGCCGAGGGGGTGGTGCTCGGTCCGGACGTGGCGGAGCGGGCGGTGGAGCAGCTGCGGGGAATACCGCAGCCGTTCACGGTGTCGGAGGCGCGCAAGGCCCTCGACAGCACGCGCCGGGTGATGATCCCCCTGCTGGAACGCCTGGACGCGGCGGGGCAGACCGAGCCTCTCGGCGACGGCACGCGCCGCACCCGGGGCTAACCCCGGTCCTCCACGAGCGACTGCGTCCCGATCACCTCCAGCAGCGCCAGCCGGTCGGCTGCCTCGCTGCCCGGCTCCGCCGTGTACACCATGATCCGCAGGTCGCTGCCCGCGACGCCGAGGACGTCGCAGTCCAACGCCAGTGCGCCGACCTCCGGGTGGTCGATCGTCTTGCGGGCGGACTCGTGGTGGCCGACCGCGCCCGATTCCCACAACTCGGCGAAACGCGGACTCTGCCGCTTCAGGTCGGTGATCAGCGTGCGGAGGTCCGCGTCATCCGGGTAGCGGCCCGCCGTGCCGCGCAGGTCGGCGACCAGTGCCGCCTGCAGGGCGTCCCGTTCCTCCGGGGTGTCGCGCACCCGGGGGTTGCCGCCGAGGAAGTTGCGGCGGACGCCGTTGAGGTCGCTGGGCCCCATCAGGGCCGTGTACAACGGGTTGGCCAGCAGCTGGTTCCAGGCCGCGTCGAACACGGCGACCGGGGTGCCGGCGAGCCGGTCCAGCATGCGGTGGACGCCGGGGGTGATGTGCCGCGGGACCGTGCCGGCACCCGGGGGTGCGAGCCCGGCCAGGCGGAACAGGTGCGCCCGCTCGTCACGGGTCAGGCGCAGGGCCCGGGCCAGCGCTTCGACGACCTGGGCCGACGGGCTGGTCGCGCGCCCCTGTTCGAGCCGCACGACGTAGTCGGCGGAGATGCCGGCCAGCTGGGCCAGCTCCTCCCGCCGGAGCCCGGCGGCGCGGCGGCGGGTGCCCGCGGGCAGGCCGGCAGCCTGGGGCGAGACGCGGTCGCGCCAGTGGCGCAGGGCCGTGCCGAGTCCGGTGTTCGCCATGCCCTCGATTGTGCAAGCCGCACGGCCCGTTGTCCTGGTACTGCCGGTCCCCGGAAAACCCGGCACTCCCCGGCCCGGCCGTTTCAGCCGATCGTGGTGGCAGACCCACTCGGAAGGACTGTCACCATGACCCCGCTCGCCCTCGTCACCGGCGCCACCTCCGGCATCGGCCGGGCCTTCGCCGAACGCCTCGCCGCCGACGGTTACGACCTGATCCTCACCGGCCGCCGCGAGGACCGCCTCGCCGAATTCGCCGCCGCGCACCCGGAGCGCCGGGTGCGCACGGTCGTCGCCGACCTGGCCACCGACGACGGCATCGGCACCGTCGCCGCCCTCTGCGCCGCCGAGCCGCTGACCATGCTGGTCAACAACGCCGGTGTCGCGCACTACATGCCGCTGGCGCAGCTGCCCGCGGCGAAAGCGCACGAACTCGTGCACGTGAAGGTCGCCGCGCCGACCATGCTGACCCGGGCCGCGGTCGCGGGCATGCAGGAACGCGGCACCGGGAAGATCGTCAACGTGGCCGGGATGATCGCGTTCAGCGGTCCCGCCGACACCTCCGTGATGCCCCGCCGGGCCGTCTACGCCGGCTCACTGGCCTACCTGGTCGCGCTGTCCCAGACCCTCAACGCCGAGCTGGCGGACACCGGCGTCCGGGTGCAGGTCCTGTGCCCGGGTGTCGTCGCGACCGAGTTCCACGAGCGGCAGGGGCTCGACCTGAGCGCGGTGCCCCGGATGTCCGCCGAAGACGTCGTGACGGCGTCCCTGCGCGGCTTCGAGCTCGGGGAAGCCGTCACCGCGCCGGGAGTCGAGGACGCCGGCCTGCTCGACGCCGTCTTCCGGGCCGATTTGGCCGCGTTCGGCGGCCAGCGCCCGGAGCTCGCGTCCCGCTACCGCTGAGGCCCTCCGAAGAACTCGCTCAACGCGTCCGCGAGGGCTTCGGGGTTCTCCTCGGCCACGTGGTGGCCGGACTTGATCGCGTGGCCCCGCAGGTCCGTCGTCCACGGCCGCCACATGGCCAGGACGTCGCCGTAGAGGTCCTCCATGTCGTCGTCGCTCGACCAGAGGACCAGGGCGGGACAGGCGATCCGCCGCCCGGCGGCGCGGTCGGCCTCGTCGTGCGCCCGGTCGATGCCCAGGCCCGCGCGGTAGTCCTCGAGCATCGCGGTCACCGTGGCCGGGTCGTGGATCGCGCGGTGGAAGTCGGCGAAGTTCTCCGCCCCGAGCCGTTCGGGCGTGTTCTTCGTGCCGACGTCGTACCAGGCGTCGGGGTCGGCGGTGATCACCCGCTCGGGTTTTTCCGGCTGGGCGAAGAAAAACCAGTGGTACCACTCGCGCGCGAAGGTGGCGTCGCAGCGGTCGAGGGCTTCGGCGATCGGGACGGCGTCGAGGATCGCCGCGCCGCGGACCGCGTCCGGGTGATCGAGCGCGAGGCGGGTGGCCACGTACGCACCGCGATCGTGACCCGCCACGAAAAACCGCTCGTGGCCCAGGCGCCGCATCAGTGCGACGCAGTCCGCGGCCATGGCGCGTTTGCTGTAGGGCGTGTGGTCTTCGTCGGTCGGCGGCTTGCCGGACTCGCCGTAGCCGCGCAGATCCGGGCACACCACGGTGAACCGCTCCGCGAGCCGCGGCGCGACCCGGTACCACGTCGTGTGCGTGCGGGGGTGCCCGTGCACCAACAGGACCGGTGGTCCCGAACCGCCGTGGCGCACCCGCAGGGTCACGTCACCGACGTCGACCCGGTCCAGCGTGAAGTCTTCGAACACCGGCAGCCCCCGGACGTGAACCCGCTGCCGCGCCCCGGAAACCGGGGCGCGGCAGCGGAAAGCGGGTCACTTCTTGTCCGTGACACCCTTCACGGCGTCCTTGATCTTCTCGCCTGCCTGCTTGAGCGAGCCCTTGGCCTGGTCGGCCTTGCCCTCGGCCTGCCACTGCTCGTTGCCGGTGGCGTCGCCGACGGCTTCCTTGGCCCGGCCCTTGAGCTCTTCGCCCTTGTTCTCCAGCTTGTCGTTCATCGGCGTGCACCTTCCGTCGCGGCGACATTTCCGGTTCGGCCAGTCGCCAAAAGGGCCTTGCCGTACACATACCCACTTCGCGCGCGGCTACACATCGGCCGGCAGGTGACCGCCCGTCCGCTCGATCCGCTGGATCGCCGGTTCGGCGAGGACACCGTGCACGAGCACCGAGACCGCGACGGCGATCGCGCCGACCCGCCACAGCACGTCCTGCTGCGCCACGGGAAGCCGGTTCAGAGCGTAGGCCAGGTAGAACAGCGTGCCGATGCCGCGCACGCCGAAGAACGCGATCGCCGCGGTGGCGGGCCGTCCCGGGGAGGGCGCGCCGAGCAGGGAAAGCCAGCCGACGAGCGGCCGGACCACCAGCACCGCCGTGACCGCGATCACCACTTCGAGGGGCTGCAGCCCGCGCAGCAGGCCGTCCCCGACGGCCAGGCCCAGTCCCAGCAGCGCGACCGGGACGAACAGTCGTTCCAGCTGGTGGCCGAAGGCGTGCAGGACGCCGTGGTAGTCGTGTTCCCGCTCCTGCGTGCGGACCGCGACCGCCGCGGTGAACACGGCGACGAACCCGTTGCCGTGGACGGTTTCCGCGAGCGCGTAGGGCACGAACGCGAGCGCCAGCAGCACGAGCCCGTCGGCGTACTCGGCCAGGCGCAGCCGGTCCGACGGCGCCCGGAAGATCGCCCAGCCGAGCACCCGGCCGCTGACCAGACCGGCCACCACGCCGACCACCAGCGGCAGCAGCAGGTCCACCAGCACCCAGGACAGCTCCAGCCGGGGCTGCCCGCTCGCCAGTGCCAGGCCGAGGAGGACGAACGGCATGGTGAGACCGTCGTTGAGGCCGGCCTCGGTGGTCAGGGTGAAGCGGATTTCGTTGTTCCTGGCCAGGTCCGGTTCGACGTCGGGGTGCGGGACGCCGATGTCGCCCGCCAGCACCGGGTCGGTCGGCGCCAGCGCCGCGGCCAGCAGCAGCGCCACACCGGGAGCGAGCGCGAGCCACCAGTACCCGAGCACGGCGATCAGCAGGATCGAGACCGGCATGGTGATGCCGAGCAGCCGCCACGTCGTGCCCCACCGGCGCAGGCCGAACGGGCGGTCCACGGACAGTCCCGCCCCGGCGAGCGCGACGAGGATGCCCAGCTGGGTGAACGATTCCACCCCCTGCAGGTGGGCGGCCGGATCACTCCAGCCGTTGCCGTAGGGCGCGGGCAGCGGCAGCAGCCCGAGCACGATCCCGGCCAGCAGCATCACCAGCGGCACCGAGAACGGCCGGTCGGCGACCAGCTTCGGCACGATCGCCGCGGCCAGCGCGATCAGCCCGGCCACCCCGAACAAGACGGTCAGCGACGACAAAGGGACTCCTCCGGCCCGCCCGGACCCGCGGCGGGGAGGCCCGGCCGGGCGTGCTTCCGGGGTCCACCGGGCGCACCGTGCTCGGCCGGGTACCCGGAAGCCGGGTAGCGTTGCGGGAAGAGGCGCGCCGCGGCGGGGATTCCCGGCGCGCGGGCGGCGAAACCGAGGAGGCCGCGGTGACGGCGATGAACGGGGCGGGCGGGCCGTGCCGGTTCTGCGGCAGGCGGCGGGACCCCCGCGTGCCGGGCCGGAACGGGCCGATCTGCGTCGACTGCGTCCGCGCCGGCCTGCGGGTGGTGCGCGACGGCGCGGACAGGGAGAGCGGCGCGGGCGACGTGCTGGCCGCGGTGACCTCGCCGCTGGCCGCGGTGTGCGACTTCTGCGGCCGCCGCGAGCGTCGGACGTTCCTCGGGCTGCGGCGCCCGCTGCTGCGCGTGGACTGCGCCGCCCGTGACGCGGTGATCTGCGTGGACTGCCTGGACCGCGCGGGTGACGTGCTGAACGTCGCCCTGCGCGGCTGAGGCGTTTCCCCACCCCGGCCCGCGGGTAGCCGGGCGCCATGACGTCCACTCGGGAACACCGCACGCGACCGGAGACCGCTTCGGTCGCCGAAACCCTGCGGGTCGCGATCGAGGTCGCCCTGCCCACGCTGGCCGGCGGCGTCATCAAGCGCCGTCCCGCGGCCATGGCACTGGCCGGGAAGCTGCAGTTCGACCGCCCGGCCATCCGCCTGCTGCGCCGGTTGCGCGACCGCCACTACGGCCATCCGCTGAAGCTGCGCGTTCCCGGCCGGTCGGTGGAGCTGGCGCTCTCCGGCGCCGACGTGAAGCGGCTGCTGGCCGGCGCGCCGACGCCGTTCAGTCCGTCCACAGTGGAGAAACGGGCCGCGCTGGGGCACTTCCAGCCGCACGGCGTGCTGGTCTCGGACGCGGCCGACCGGCCGGCCCGCCGGCGGTTCACCGAAGCCGTGCTGCAGCCCGGCCGCCCGCTGCACGAGCTGGCGGAGCCGTTCGCGGAAGCCGTCGCGCAGGAGACGGCCGTCCTGCTGGGCTCGGTGACCCGCGAGCTCGACTGGGACACGTTCAACGTCGCCTGGTGGCGGCTGGTCCGCCGGGTCGTGCTCGGGGCGGCCGCCCGTGACGACACCACGCTCACCGACCAGCTGGAACGCCTGCGGCTCGACGCGAACTGGGCGTACCTGCACCCGAAGCGCCGTCAGCTGCGCGAGGAGTTCCGGCAGCGCCTGGCCGGGCACCTCGAGCGCGCCGAGCCCGCCAGCCTGGCGGCGGTGATCGCGGCCGCCGGTCCGGCGGAGGAGGTCGCCGCGCCCGACCAGGTGGCGCACTGGCTGTTCGCGTTCGACGCGGCGGGCATGGCGACGTTCCGGACGCTGGCCCTGCTGGCCGGCCACCCGGCGGCCGCGGACCGCGCCCGCGAGGACGTCGGGGGCACCGGCCCGGCCCGCCTGAGCTACCTGCGCGCGTGCGTGCTGGAAGCGGTCCGGCTGTGGCCGACCACGCCGATGATCCTGCGGGAGACCACCGAGGAGACGTCCTGGGGCCCGGCCGGCACGACGGTGCTGGTCTTCACCCCCTTCTTCCACCGTGACCCGGACCTGCCGTACGCGGACCGCTTCGAGCCGGACCTCTGGCTCGACGGCCGGGCGGCGGAGAACCCGGCCCTGGTCCCGTTCAGCGCGGGCCCGGCCGTCTGCCCCGGCCGGGACCTGGTCCAGTTCTGCGCGAGCACGATGCTGGCCGGACTGCTGCGCGAGCACCGGTTCGAGCAGGCGGCCGGCCCGGTGCTGTCCCCGGACCGGCCGCTGCCCGCGACCCTCGACAACTTCCACCTGCGCCTGCGGCTCCTGGCGGGCTGAGCCCGGCTACACCGGAGCCGTGAAGACGTACGAACCCGCAGGCAGGAAGTACGTTCCCGGCGCCGACGGCACCGCCTCGGGCGGCGCCGCCACGCGGGTGGGCTGCGACGTCGGGACCACGACCGTCGCCGACGAACCCGCCGGGACGGTCACCCGCAGCGTCAGCCGTCCGTTGGCGGCCGACCAGTCGCTGACCGCGCTGCCGTAGGGCGTTTCGTACGCCGCCTTCGCCGAGGTGAGGCCGCCGCCCGGCACGGGTGCGATCCGGAGCGACGCGTAGCCGGGGGACGCCGGGGCCAGGCCGCCCACCGACCGGTAGAGGAAGTCGCCCACCGAGCCCAGGCCGTAGTGGTTGAACGAATTCATCTTCGGGTCGTTGAACGAGCCGTCCGGCTTGATGCCGTCCCAGCGCTCCCAGATCGTCGTCGCGCCGCGGCCGATCATGTAGCCCCAGCCGGGGAAGCCCGGCTGCAGGAGCACCTGGTAGGCGACGTCGGCGTGCCCGTGCGCGGCCAGCACCGGCAGCAGGTTCTCCACGCCGAGGAAGCCGACGCTCAGGTGCCCGCCCGCCGCCGCGACGCGGGCCGCGAGCTTGTCCGCCGCCGGCTGGACCAGCGAGGACGGCAGCAGCCCGAACGCCAGCGCCAGGACGTACTCGGTCTGCGAGCCCGACCCGATCGTGCCGTCGGCCGCCACGAACCGCCCGGTGAACGCCGCCGCGACCTGGTCGGCGAGCGTCCCGTACCGCGCGGCTTCGGCGCTGTGGCCGGTGGCCGCCGCCATCCGCGAAACCAGCCGGGACGACCACGCGAAGAACGCCGTCGAGATCAGGTCCTGCCCGGTGTTGTCGTTGACATTGAGCCAGTCCCCGTAGGTCTGGTGGTCGCGGATCAGGTCGGCGCCCGACGTCGACCGCAGGTATTCGACCCACTTCACCATCGCGGCGAAGTGCTCCTGGACGACGCCGGTGTCGCCGTACCGCTGCCACAGCGTGTACGGCACGATCACGCCCGCGTCGCCCCAGCCCGCCGTGCCCGAGCCGCCCAGCACGCCCGGTGCGACGTCGGTGAACGAGCCGTCGTCGTGCTGGGCGTCGACCAGGTCGTCGCTGAACTTGCCGAGGAAGTTCGCGACGTCGAGGTTGAACGTGGACGTCCCGGCGAAGATCCCGATGTCCCCGGTCCAGCCGAGCCGCTCGTCGCGCTGCGGGCAGTCGCTCGGCACCGACAGCATGTTCGAGCGCTCACCCCAGAGTATGTTGTGCTGCAGCTGGTTCACCAGCGGGTTCGACGTCGTGAACGTCCCGGACTGCGCGGCCGACGTCCACATCGCCCGCCCGGTGAGGGTCGCCGCGGTCGGGGCCGACGGCAGGCCGGTGAGTTCCACGTACCGGTAGCCGTGCACGGTGAACCGCGGTTCGTAGGTCTCGGCGCCGCCGGTGCCTGCCAGGGTGAACCGGTCGGTGGCCTGGGCCGCGCGGAGGTTGGTCGTGTAGATCGTGCCGTCGGGGTTGAGCACTTCGGCGTGCCGCATGGTGACCGTCGTGCCGGCCGGGCCGGTCACGCTCAGCCGGTTCCGGCCGCCGAAGTTCTGGCCGAGGTCGGCCACCCACACGCCGGGTTTCGGCTGGGTCCACGCGATCGGCTTGAACTCCTGCTGGACCGTGACGCCGTTGTCCGCCTGGGACACCAGGTTCGGCGGTGCGCCGCCGCGCACGCGGGCCGCCGCCCAGCCGCGGTCGTCGAAGCCGGGCCGGTCCCAGCCGGCCGCGGCGAGCCGGGCGTCGTAGGTTTCGCCCTGGTACAGGTCGTCGGCGCGGATCGGGCCGTCGCCCGCCTTCCAGGTGCCGTCGGTCGCGATCGTGGTGCTGGTGCCGTCGGTGAACGTCAGCCGCAGCTGCGCGGAGTACCACGGCTCGGTCCCGTACTTCTGGCTGCCGGCGATGCCGACGCTGCCGGAGTACCAGCCGTTGCCGACGAGCGCGCCGAGGACGTTCTCCCCGCTCCGGAGCTGCCCGGTGACGTCGGAAACCCGGTACTGCAGGCGTTTCGTGTAGTCCGTCCAGCCCGGCGCGAGAACTTCGGAACCGACCTGCACGCCGTTGAGGTGGGTCTCCTGCAGCCCGAGCGCGGTCGTCAGCAGCCGCGCGCTCGCGACCGGCTTGGTGACGGTGAAGCTCTTGCGCAGCAGGGGAGCCGGGGCGCCGACGACGACGTTCACGCCCCACGGGCCGGTGCCGTAGGCGGTCAGCGCCCGCGCGGCGGGCCAGGCGCTGTCGTCGAAGCCGGGCTGCGGCCAGCCGTCCGGGCCGCTCTGGCTCGCCTTCCAGGAGCCGTCGGTGACCACGGTGGGTCCACCTTGGACGGTCAGCTTGGCGATCGTCCCGGCCGGGCTCTGGGTGGTGTTTTCGGTGCTGACCGCGATGGTGTTGGACCCGGCCTTGAGGAGACCGCCGACCTCGACGACGGCGGCCGTCTTCCACGAGTCGGCGACGCGCGGCGAGTCGCTGACGCGGGTGCCGTTGACCCAGACGGTCGCGGTGTCGTCCCCGGTGACGACGAGGGTGGCCTTCGCCGGGGCCGCGGCCAGGTCCAGTGCCTTCCGGAAGAACCGGGTCGACGGCGGGACGCCGCCGGCCGGGTCGCCTTCGGGGTACCAGATCCAGTTCGCCCCGGCGAGGTCCGGGCCGGTCGTGGCCCGGCCGAGGAAGGCACCGGTCCACTCGGCCGACGGCGTCCGGAGTGCGGTTTCGAAGCGCTGCACCGGGCTCCACCCGCCCGCGCGGCCCTGGCCGTCCCAGACGCGGACGCGCCAGGTGTAGGCGGTGAGCGAGGCCAGCGGCGGGCCGCCGTAGGGGATGTCGGTCTGCTGTGCCGAGGCGATGCGGCCGCTGTCCCAGACGTCCTTCCCGCCGGTGGACACGACGAGCTGGTAGGCCGACTGCCGTTGCTGCAGGGCGGCGGAGGCCAGCTTCCAGCCGAACCGCGGCTGCGCGGGGTCGACGCCGAGCGGGTTCACCCGGTTCGCGACCGTGGCGCTCGCGACCGACAGCGGGGAGGCGTCCGACGGGCCGGGGGTGGTGACGCCGGTGCCCCACGGCGCCGTGCCGTACGCGCCGAGGTCCGCGGCCGGGCGCCAGGCCGCGTCCGCGAAGCCGGGCTGTTCCCAGCCTTCCGGCGCGGTCGTCGCGCTCTTCCAGGCGGTGCCGGTGGCCAGGTCGGTGGTGCCGGCCGTCGTGGTCACCCGCAGCCGGCCGAGCAGGCCCGCCGGGCCGCCGTCGTTGCGGACGGCGACGGCGAGGGTGTTGCCGCCGGGGACGAGCGCGGGCGCGAGGTCCACCGGCAGTGCCCGGCGCCACGAGTCCGCGGTGCGGGCCGAGGAGGCGAGCGGGGTGCCGTTGAGCCAGACGTCGGCGGTGTCGTCCCCGGTCAGGACGAGCCGGGCGTCGGTGACCGCGCCGGCGGGGACGGTGAACGTGGTGCGGAAGTACCGGGTCCCGGCCGGCGCGGCGACGCGGGCGTCGCCCTCGGGGTACCAGATCCAGTGCGCGCCGGCGAGCGGGGGCGGCGGCGCGGCACCGGCCGGGGGAGCCGCGGCGGCCGCCATGGCCAGGATCGCGGCGAACGTGGTCGTGGTGGCGCGCCAGAGCTTCGAGGGCAGCATGCAGGCTCCCTTGCGGCGGGGACGGGCGCCGGATTTAGAACGTTTCAACCCGGCGTGCCTGGTGACTGTAATCACAAGCTCACGCCGAGGCAATACGCCAGTGGTATGCCCCGGGCTGGCCGGGGCATACCACCTAAATCGTTTCAGGCCAGCGGCTTCCGCCGCAGCCGGACGACCAGCACCACCGCCGTCGAGCCCAGCAGGACCAGCACGACCGGCAGCGCCGTCGGCAGCCACGGCCACGCGCTGCCCTCGAAGACGATCCCGTCGGTGGGCAGCTCCAGCACTTTCGCCGTCCAGCGCGCGGTGGCGACGTCGGTGCGGCGGGACAGCCCGCTGACCGCGAGGTCGTACGGGAAGCCCGGCCGGTCGTGGACGTACTCGGGCGCCGGTCCGCCGGGTGGCGGCGTGACCCCGCGCGTGGCGCCGGGCACCAGCAGCCGGTCGAGGTCCGGGGCGGCGGCGAGGGCCGCACGGGGCAGGAACGTCAGGCCGTGCCGGGACCGGATCGGGCCGCCGTCGACGCTCACGGCGAGGGTGCGCGAGGACAGCGACTGGCCTTCGGTGTCGAACACCGACGCCAGCTCGACCTCGCCGACGCCGTTGGCGAGCAGCACGCCGATGTCGTCGGGGTTCCACCGGAAGCCGGCGTTGACGATCGCGGCCGCGTCCGGCGTCCCGGCCGGCGGGGTCACCGGCACCGCGGTGCCGTAGTGGCGCCAGCCGATCGCCGCCGCGGCGTCGGCCGCCACGGCGCGTCCGGCCAGCCGCTCGACCCAGTGCAGGGTGCCGTCGATGCCGGAGAGGATCCCGGCGGTGGTGACGACGGTGCCGTCGTCGACGAACCGTTCCCCGCGGACCCACCGCACCGCCGGGTACTCGGCGGCCCAGGCGTCGACCTTCAGCCAGTGCGCGGTGGCCGGCCGCCCGTCCAGCAGCCCCGCGGAGGCGAGCACCGCGCCGCCGTTGCAGACGCTCAGCAGCTTCGAGCCGTGCGCGGCCTGCGCCCGCAGCCACGAGGTGACCGGTTCGGTGCTCGGCTCGCCGACGTCCGGGAACGCCGGCACGACGACGAGGTCCGGCGCCCGCGAACCGAGCCGGGTGGCGAGGCCGGCGAAATCGAAGTCCGGCACCAGGTCCAGACCGCCGGTCAGCGGCTTCGGCGCGCGGTGCGGCGCAACGGTGTAGACGTTGAACCGGCCGGTCGCGGCCAGGATCTCGTAGGGGGCGAGCGCGTCGGAGACGACGGCGCCCCGGTCGCCGACGACGACCACCGCGGTCGGCTTGGCCGGGTCGTGCGGAACCGGTGCCGCCGGCGGGACGGGCCGCGGCGGGCCCGCGGCATAGAGGGCGTCGATCGCGCCGAGCGCGGAAACGGTCGCGCCCGCGGCGGGGACCACCAGCACGGCGGCCACCGCGGCGAGGAGGAAGGCGATGCGCTTGAGCACGATCAGTGCCAGTACTCGGCGCGGCGCCACACCATGGCGGCGAGCATCAGCGGGAACATGATCACGTGCCCGGCGACCATCAGCGTGGTGCCGGAGATCGCGCCCAGCCGGTACGGCACGAGCAGAGCCACGAACGGCAGGTACATCGCCGCGGCCATCTCGGCGATCCGCGGCCACGAATGCCGGCGCAGGACCATCGCGAGCACCATGGCGACGGTCATGTTCGTCGCCATCACGAGCGCGTCGACGCCCGCGCGTTCGAGCCAGGCCGGCGGCCACAGCGGGCCGAGCGCCACCATGCCGATCAGCATGGCGACGACCATCTCGGCGTAGTGGCCGGTGAACCGGGCGAGTTTGCGGCCGGTGGTCCGCGGGGTTTCGGTGGTGGTCATGGGTTCCCTCCAGGTCGTTCCCGGAAGGAGGATCGCGGGTTCTCCTCGTGCGGCCAGGTGCCGGAAGTCATGACCGGGGGTCACGGTCTAGAGCAGGCCGAGGTCCCTCCCCCGCAGGGCGGCCTGGGTCCGGTCCCGCGCGCCGAGCTTGCCCAGCACGTTCGTGACGTGGTTCTTCACCGTGCCCTCGGCGAGGAACAGCGCCGCGGCGATCTCCCGGTTGCTGCGGCCGTCGGCGAGCAGGCGCAGCACGTCGAGTTCGCGCTCCGACAGCGGCACCACCAGCGGCTGGGGCCGCGGCTGCGGCGCGTCCGGCAGCTGCGCGAACCGCGCGACGACCTTCGCCGCCACCGAGGGCTGCAGCACCGATTCCCCGCGCGCCGCGGCCAGCACCGCCTCGACCAGCCGCGCCGACGAGACGTCCTTCAGCAGGTAGCCGACCGCGCCCGCGCGCAGGGCGGCGAAGACGTCTTCGTCGTCGTCGAACGTGGTCAGCGCGATGACCCGCACGCCGGGGTGTTCGACCCGCAGCCGCCGGGTCGCGGCCACGCCGTCGAGGACCGGCATGCGCAGGTCCATCAGGACGACGTCCGGTGCCAGGGAAGCGGCTTCGCGCAGGGCTTCGTCGCCGTTGCCGGCTTCGCCGACGACGTCGATGCCGTCGTGCGTGGCGAGCAGGGTGGCGAGGGCTTCGCGGAACAGGGCCTGGTCGTCGACAAGCAGGACGCGGACCGGCGTCATCCGGGGATCTCCATGGTCAGGGCGCTGCCGCCGCCGGGGGTGGACGTGAAGGCCAGTTCGCCGCCGAGGTGCTCGGCCCGCTCCCGGAGGCCGACCAGGCCGAAGCCGGCCGACGGGGTGCCGTCGCCGCCGCGGCCGTCGTCGCGGACCTCGACCCGGACCGCGGTGGCCGTGTAGCCGAGCACCACGTCCGCCGTGGCGGCGTTGGCGTGCTTGCGCACGTTCGTCAGGCCCTCCTGCGCGGCCCGGTACAGCGCTTCGCGCCGCTCGTCCGGCAGGGGACGTTCGGTGCCGGTCACCGTGAGCCGGGTCGGGACCCCGGTCGCCGACGTCTCTTCGGTGAGGGCCTTGAGCGCCTCCGGCAGCGGCGGCACCACCCGCGGTTCGCGCAGCGTCCGCACCGAGCGGCGGACCTCGGCGAGCGCGGCTTCGGCCTGCTCCTGAGCTTTCGCCAGTACCGCGTCGGCCTTGCCGGGGTCGGTCGGCAGCACCGCCCGCGCGGCCTTCACCTGCATCTGCACGACGGTGAGCGAATGCCCGAGGCCGTCGTGGATGTCGCGGGCGACGCGGTTGCGCTCCTGCGCCGTCGCGAGCCGCTCCGCCTGGCTCGCGTGGTCACGGAGTTTCGCGTACGCCTCGGCGAGTTCGCTGCGCGAGCGTCGTTCCCGCAGCGACAGCTCGGTGATGATCGCGGCGAACAGCACCGACATGAAGGTGCCGATGCCTTCCCGCAGGCCCTCGCCGAGCGACATCCCGAGGTGCACGAGCGGGACCACGGCGATGACGAGCGCGACCGCCGGCCGCGGCAGGCGCAGCAGCACGCACTGGCTGACCAGCACGACCAGGAACAGCGTCGTCCCGACCCCGGCGTCGACGGTGAACAGCACGAAGGCCAGCGGCAGCTGGACGGCGACGTACGCCGCGCTCCAGCCGAGCTGCCCGCGGCCACGCACCCAGCCGAAGCCCGCCGTCGCGAGCACCGCGAACACCGCACCGAGCACGAGCGCGAGCCGGGGCTCCCCGGAACCGAGGACCCCGAGCACGATCGAAAGGAGGGCGCCGCAGGTCAGCACCCCGAGGGCCCGGTTCATGCGGTCACTGTGCGGCCCGGCCCGGCCCGCGGTCAACCGGGAAAGCGCTCACACGGCCATCCGACACCCCGGCGCTTACGCTGGAGTCGAGGCCGAAGCCGATTCGGGGGTTTGACATCGATGTCAGTGCTCTGGGGCGTGTCGTTCGACGCCACTCCGCTGTCCGGGGTCGTGGTGGAGTTCCTCAAGACGGCGCAGCGGTTCGCCGCTCGCGGGCACCGCGTCCACCTCGACCTCGGCTACGACATCAAGGCCGACAAGGGCGCGTTCTTCCGGCCCTACCGCGACGAGGCCCGGCTGCTGCCGTCGTGGGTCACCCTCGCCCGCGTCGACGGGGTCGAGCGGATCCCCGGCTACGACCGCGGATTCGTCGAGCGGGTGCTGACCCGGGTCGTCCAGGCGGGCGACGAGTCGCTGCGGCCCGAGATCGACCGGATCGCCGGCGAGCTGGCCGACCGGATCGTCGCCACCTGGGAACGCCTCGGCGTCACCGTGGTGATGGTGGAAAACGGGACGCTGCCGGAAAACCTCGCCTACACCGAGGCGCTGTACACCGCGATCGACCGCTACGGCGCACGCCACCGGCTCGGCCGGTTCGTGTTCTGGCGCGACCACGACCTGATGTGGCAGAGCGAACCGGGGATCGCCAAGTACGGCACGTTCCCGTACCCCGGCGTCCCGGCACCGAGGAACTCCCCGCACATCCACTACTTCGCCCTCCACGAGCAGGCGCTGGCACGGACGCTGGAGTGGGTGCCCGGCCTGACGAGCATCGACGTCCTGCCCAACTCCTTCGCCATCGCCCCGGCGCGCATCGACGAGCGCAACGCGGCGTTCCGGCGCGACCACGGGATTCCCGAGGACGTCCCGCTGCTGGCCCGGATCACCCGGATCATCCCGCAGAAGCGCATCGACCGGGACCTCCACCTGCTCGCGCTGCTGCCGGACGCGTGGCTGTTCGTCGCCGGCGACACCGGGGAGACGCCCACCGAGCACGCCCGGCTCACCGCGCTCGCCACGCACCTGGGCGTGCGCGAGCGCGTCGTGTTCGGCGGCTGGCTGACCCCGTACGACACGACGGTCCCCGGCCGGTACTCCGTGCGCGACCTGCTGGCCCACGCGACCGTCGTGTCGTTCCTGACCTCCTACGACTACGAGAGCTACGGCAACCCGATCAGCGAAGCGATCGCGTCCGGGACGCCGTACATCACCAGCGGGTACGAGCTGTACGACGTCGTCTACGGCCGCCAGGGCTTCCGGGCCCCGGTGCTCGACATCCGGGCCCGCGACCTGCCGGACGCGGCGTTCGCCCGCGAGGTCGCCGAACTGATCACCGACGAAGGGAGACGGGCGGAAGTGGTGCGGGTGAATTCGGAACTCGGGCAGGCGCGGTTCGGCGCGCGGGTCGTCGACGACCTGGTCGACCGGCTGTACCCGCCGCCGATGGGCGCGGCGACGCGGCTGAGCGTGGTGCTGCCGGTGTACAACGAAGCCGCGAACCTCCCGGAGGTGCTGCGGACCCTGCACGACCAGCGCGACGGCGACGCGCCGCTGGACAAGAGCCGGTACGAGGTCGTGCTCGTGGACAACAACTCCACCGACGACACGGTGGCCATCGCGCAGGCCTTCGCGGCCGCGCACCCCGACCTGGCGCTGCACGTCGTCCACGAGCCCGAGCAGGGCGTCTCGTGCGCGCGGCGGGCCGGGATGGACTTCGCCGCGGCCCGCAGCCGCAACCGGCC
Source organism: Amycolatopsis sp. NPDC004169 (assembly GCF_040610315.1). Taxonomy (NCBI): domain Bacteria; kingdom Bacillati; phylum Actinomycetota; class Actinomycetes; order Pseudonocardiales; family Pseudonocardiaceae; genus Amycolatopsis; species Amycolatopsis sp. NPDC004169. Next base: position 45,172 of record NZ_JBEXMD010000021.1, on the reverse strand, counting down.
CGAGTCCGACCCGGGGGAGCGGTTCTACCTCGTCTCCGCCGACGCCGACTGCCGCGTCGACCCGCACTGGCTGAGCGAACTGTTCGCGGCCATGGAGTCGAGCAAAGCCGCCATCGGCGTCTGCGACTACTACTACAACGAAGACCACTTCGAGGGGCGGCCGCGGCTGTGGGACGCGATCCAGCGCACGCTGCGGTGCCGCGCGGTCACGTTCTCGCTCTTCGGCGGGTTCCCCGACGGCAAGGGCTTCGCCGTCGAGCGCGACGCCTACGAGCGCGCCGGCGGCATCGAGATCTTCTACCAGCTCCAGGACGGGAAGTTCGTCAACCACCTTTCCGACGACTGGGACTTCGGGATCAAGGTGGCCAGTGGCGGTGACGCGATCACCTACGCACCGCGCTCGCGCGTCGAGATCAACCCCCGCCGGGTCGACCACGCCATCGACGAGGTCATCGCCGGCCGGGCCTACGGCTCGGACGGCATCATCGTCATGCGCGACATCCGGCCCACAGCGCCGTCGGTGCCGTCCGACCTCACCGAGGCCGAAGCGCGGCAGGCGTGGGAGTTCTCGATCAAGGACTTCACGCCGAAGAACACCATCCTGCCGGTGCTGCTGACCCCGGCGCTGCTGGAGGACGACGCCGTCGTCGCGTTCTTCGGCGCGGACCTCGCCGCCCGGCTGGCGCGGCGGATCGCCGAGATCCGGCACGAGATGCGGGTCGTCGACTTCACCCCGATCCACGCCTACAAGACACCCTCGTACCGGCTGTACTTCGAGTTCGCCGACGAGCTGTTCGCCTGCCTGCGCAAGCACGTCGGCGATGACATCGGGGACCCGCCGCCGCTGCCGCCGTGCCTGGCGGAGGTCCCGGCCGCGCGGTTCGCGGAGTTCGTCCGCTACTACTGCGAAGACCGCGAGTCGGGCGAGGCCCACAACTACTTCGGCAACGGAGGGGTGTTCTGATGAGCCTGGGCTACGAAGAGGCGGTCGGCTCGCTGCACGCGATCGACCCGGCCTGGCCGCGGCCGGCCGTGCTCGACGTCCTCGAAGCGCCGGAGAATCGGCACCTGCTCGACTTCGTGCAGGAGGACCCGTTCGGGGCGCACGTGTTCCCGGGCAACGTCCCGGGTACGCCGCAGGAGTTCCTGCGCGACCTGGACACCCAGCTCTCCTCGAGCGGCCCGATCCACCTGTGGTCCTACATCCCCACGTGCGCCTACCGCTGCCGGTTCTGCCAGTACCCGGTCGTGCTGGTCAAGGGGAAACCCGAAGTGGCGTACGAAAAGGCGAAGTCGTGGGTCGACCTCAACATCGCCGAGGCGCGGCTGTGGCTCGACGCCGTGCCGCACCTGCGCGGCGCGGAAGTGGGGGAGTTCAACGTCTTCGGCGGCACGCCGTCGCTGCTGCCGGAACCCGAGATCCGCCGGCTGCTGGAGTTCTACCGGTCGAACTTCGGCTTCACGTCCGCGACGACGATCCGGTTCGAGGGCGACCCCAGCACGTTCACCCCGGCCAAGCTCGAGCTGCTGCGGGAACTGGGCTGCACCAAGCTTTCCAGCGGCGTCCAGTCGTTCGACGACCACGTCCTGCAGCTGTGCGGGCGCGAGCACACGTCGCAGATGTGCGTCGACTTCGTCCGCACCGCCCGGTCGCTGGGCTTCGAGTGGGTCAGCATCGACCTGATGTACGGCCTGCTCGACCAGACGCTCGACAGCGTCCGCCGCGACCTCGACGTCGTGCTGGAGAACGAGGTCACCGCGGTGGTGTGCACGAAGCTGCACCTGGCGTCCTACAGCGACACCCGCACCGGCGTGACCGGCGAGAAGCCGGCGGCGTGGCAGCTGCCGTCCTACCGGGACAAGCTCGTGCGCGACGGCCACCGCTGGCCCCCGCTCGGCGAGCAGTACCAGATGCGGGAGCTGCTCACCGAGGGACTGCGCGCGGCGGGCTACACCGAGCACCCGACGATGTACTTCGCGCGGGACGGCCGCGGGCCGGAGAAGTGGAAGTCCATCATGGTCGACCAGGACAAGCAGGAGGCCGAGGTCGCGATCGGGCTGGGCGGCAGTTCGAGCTGCCGGGCGTCGGAAGCGATCACGGACGTGAACTCCCGCCGCTACACCGAAACCGTGCTGGCGGGGCGGATCCCGCTGGGGTCGGCGACGCGGTTCACGCCCGAAGCGCAGGAAGCCCGCGCGGTGAAGATGGCGCTGACGACGTTGCAGCCGGTCCGGGACTCCCTGCACCGCGCCCGTTTCCCCGGACGCTCCCTGTTCGCCGAGCCGTGGCTGGGCAAGTTCCGTTCGCTGGCCGCGCGCGGGCTCGTCGAGCTGCGGCCCGGCGAGGGCGTGATCGCCCTGACCCCGGCGGGGGAGTCGCTCGTCGAGGCGATCATCACCACCGAACTCTGAAGATCACTGCATCGGGTGACACCAGTCGCGCGAGAACCGCGCCGGGCAGGCAGCATGGGCTCCGGACCTGCTCCCAACGTGATCGGAGCCCGGATGAACCGGACCGTGGCGGGACAACGGCTGTCGGGCGCGGTCGCGCTGGCGGTGCTCGCGGCCGTGGTGGTCGCGACGCCGGCGCGAGCCGACTACTCGCTGGCGGAGGAGAACTACGCCGGCACGCAGATCGCGCGGCACGAAGGCGTCCAGGGCACGCCACGCGCGGACGCCGCCGGCCAGACGCTCGGCCACGACGTCAGCGGGCACCAGGGCCCGGTCGACTGGCCGGCCGCGGCCGGCGCCGGCGCGAAGTTCACCTACGTCAAGGCGACCGAGGGCACCGGGTTCGTCAACCCGCAGTACGGCCAGCAGTACGACGGCGCGCACGCGGTGGGCATCATCCGCGGCGCGTACCACTTCGCCCGCCCGGACGTCTCGGGCGGAGCGGAGCAGGCGGAGTACTTCATCGCCCACGGCGGCGGCTGGCGCGCGGACGGGACGACGCTGCCGGGCGCGCTGGACATCGAGTACAACCCGTACGGCGACGTCTGCTACGGCAAGAACCCGGCGGACATGACGGCGTGGATCACCGACTTCACCCGCACGTATCTGGCGAAGGTCAAGCGCAGCGCGCTGATCTACACGAGCACGGCGTGGTGGAAGCGCTGCACCGGCAACACCGATCGCTTCGGCGGAACCGACCCGCTGTGGCTGGCGCGTTACGGCCCGGACGTGGGAGAACTCCCGGCGGGCTGGACCAAGCACAGCATCTGGCAGTTCGCCCGCGGCGGCGGGCTTCCGGGCGACCAGAACTACTACAACGGCCCGCTGGGCCGGGTGCAGGCGCTGGCGAAGGGCTAGCGCGTGTCCGACAAAGGGTTGGTCCAGGTGATGACGACATGGAGGACTACCGCTGATCGGTAGACGATGGCGAGCTTGTCTCAGCGAGGAGCCAGACTCCGCCGTTGCTTGAACAGGTTGAACCGTCGCTCGACAACGTTGCGGCCGCGGTAGTCCACCGGGGCGAAGACAGGCGGACGACCGCCGCGGGAACCGCGGCGCCTTTGCCAGACACCCCCTAGGCGAACCGCTCCCACGCCGACTGGCGGGTCATCCCCAGTGCCTCGCCGATCTGCGACCACGTGCCGCCCAGGGCTCGCGCCTTGGCCACCCAGGCCGCCAGGTTCTCCTGGACCTGGGTGCTCGCCGCCGAGACCGGGCTCAGGTTGGACAGCACCTGTTCCAGCGGGAGGTCGTGCTCCCACGGCGCGATCAGCGGGGCATCCGCCGGTTTGCCTTCGATCACCGACACGCACAGCCGGACGCAGCCGTCGCAGATGAACACGCCCGGGCCGGCGACCAGCGTGTCCACCTCCGTGTTGGGCTTGGCGCAGAAGGAACAGCGCGCGAACACCGCAGTACTCATGAGCGAAACCTCCTTGTCAGGCGGGACCTTACAGCCGTAAGGGAGCGCCTGACAAGAGGAACGCCGCCGTCCACTCGGACAGCTCGGTCAGCCGGCCGGTCAGCTCTTCGATCTCCGCCCACCGGCGGTGCTCGCGCTCGAGGTCCGGCACCAGGAAGTCCTCCACCAGCAGCAGGAGCGTCGCGATCTCGTGGGCGACGTCGGCGAGCTGCAGGAACGGCCGGTACTGCGCTTCCGCGCCCCCGCCGTGCCGCGCGGCCCAGTCGCGCGCGCCGTGGCCCGCCGTGCGGCACACCGACACCACCGTCCGCCGCAGGTCACCGCGGCGGGAGCCCGGCGGTTCCTCCGCCAGCGGGGCGACCTTCCAGGCCACCGAGAGCAGGCAGCAGCCGGCGTCGTCCATCGACTCGTTCATCACCGGACGTACTCTGCTGACCGGCACGCACAGCCGAGGCGCTCCGACTCGCCGGCTCACCTCATCGTGTGGACAACCGGCCCGGAACGGGTGAGCATCGGCACGGAGACGAAGTCCGCGAGCGCCTGCTGGCCGGCCGCGTTCGCGTGGATGCCGTCGCCGTTGTCGTACGCCGGCAGGATGCTGTTCGGCTTCAGCGGATCCGCCAGCACCGCGTCGAAGTCCACCACGCCCGAACACGTGCCGCCGCAGGTGTTCCAGCGCTTCACGAACAGTGCGATCTCGTGGCGCGCGAGGTTCGCCTGGTCGTCGTACCCGGGGCGCGGCGTGCTGGGCGTGACGTACACCGGGATCCCGGCCGCGCGCAGCCGCGCGAACACCGCGCGGTAGCTGTCGAGGATCGCCGTCGCGTCACAGCCGTAGGCCAGGTCGTTGGTCCCGTAGTAGTAGATGACCGCCGTGACGCCGTGCAGCGCCAAGACGTCCCGGTCCAGCCGGCTCGACGCGTCCAGGCCCGCGACCGACGGCGGCATGCCCGGGCAGGACCGCGCGCTCGTCGTGCCCGAGACACCGGCGTTGGCCACCGCGAGCGGCGCCGACGCGGCGACCAGCCGCCGCGCCAGGTCGTCGGTCCACCGGCGGTTCGCGCCGGGCTGCGTGCAGCCCGGGCCGCAGTTGGTGCTGCCGATGCCGTCGACGACCGAGCTGCCGAACGGGACGACCACACCCGTCAGCGCCTTGTTGTGCACGTCGACGGCGCTCACGACGTAGGTGGACCCCACCGTGGCCGTGAACGCGGCACCCGTGGCGTCGCCGGCGTGGTCGCCCGAGCCCGGCGGGGTGAGGTAGTTGTCGCGCAGGGCCGCGCCGTGGCGGCCGGGCACCGCGGTGCCGTCGATCGCCATGCTCACCGCGAGGTCGGAGTCCGGGCTCGTCACCAGCCGGACGTCGTCGCTCCACACCTCGCCGCCCGCGGGAACGGTCACGCCCCGTTGTCCGCCGAAGGTCAGGTCACGCGCGAAGGCGACCGCGGCCCCGCCCGCGCTCGGCCCGGCGGTGGCGTGCCCGATGGTCAGCGGGCCGGTGCCGAAGGTGTTCTGGAACCGCACGCGCACGGCGTCGCCGCCCTGGCTGAGGTGGGTGATCATCCGCAGCGACTGCGTGGTGACCGCGGTGTCGGCCCGGCCGTCCTGCGACTGCGCCCACGACGTGAACCACGAGCGCGCGGCCCCGGCGGCACCGGGAGCGGAGACGACGACGGCCGCGGCGACGGAAACCGCGGCGAGAACGGCGAACCTGCGCACGGCGCCTCCCGAGTCCACAAAGGACCAGCGACGAACAGTTGCCGGCCGATCGTAAGCAGCCGGTCACGGAAACGACAGGATTCTGTCCGATCTTGTCAGCGGCGGCGGATTTCGATTCGATGGCGGGCATGACCGAACCCCGCCTCTTCGGCGACCCGTACGAAACCCCCGACGGGACGACGGTGATCCCGGTCCACCGGCCGGTCGGCGTGTTCGCCGTCCGCGAGGGCAAGGCCCAGTGGGAACCGGCGGTCGACGCCACCCGTGTCGCCCTGCTGGGCGTCGGCATCGGGCTGGTCGCCGCCACCCTCGCGGGGATCGCGATGGTGCACCGGCCGCCGTGGCCGGACCTGCGGGCCTGGCCGGCCCGGCTGCGGCCCTAGGTCCAGATCGTCTGCCAGGCACCGAACACCGCGGGCACGTCTCGCCAGGCGATGCCGCACCGGTACCGGTAGATGATTCCTTCGACCATCGAGCAGGCACCGTCGAACGGTCGGCCTTGTTCGCCGGTTCGGACCGGAAGCAGGTCCTCGATCAAGCTCCCACTGATCGTCTGAAAGCAATTGAAACCGCGGGCAGCATCCAGCAACCAGTTGGAACCTTTGTCAGACACGCTCCAGCGGCGCCGCGGCGGTGAGCCACCCGGACGCGGGCAACATTGCCGGTCACGGGGCGGCACCTCCCGGCATCCGGGCACGTCACCGGCGAGCGGCCGGAAGTCGTCCTCCGGCGGTCCCGCGCCGATAGCGTTGCGCGGCATCGGAACGCCGGGAACCGGCTTTCCGCGACGAGAGGGGATCGCCGTGCACCGGATCACGCGGATGTTCACCATCGGCACCGTGGCCGCCGCAAGCCTGCTCACCGCCTTCGAAGCGTCCGCGGCCCCGGCGGCCGCGGAATACTGCGCCGTCCTCGTCGGCCCGGCCGGCACGCCCGACGGCGTTTCCCCGGAGCTGGACCGGTACTGCTCCTCGGTGTCCGGCGACGACGCCCGCCGTCACCTGACCCGGCCCGGCGCCCGGACGGCGGACGAAGCCGCGGTGGCCGCGAGCACCCTCCTGATGACCTGGTACGAGAACGCCGATTACGGCGGCGGTTCGAAGGAGATCTACGGCAGCAGCGGAACCTGCGACCACAGCGGGTACCGCGTGACCCCGAACAGCGAATGGCGGGGCAAACTCAGTTCCGCCACCGGATTCCTCTCCTGCAACTGGGCCGAGTTCGCCAACCCGACCCAGATCGTCAAGTTCTCCCACCAGCTCCCGGTCAGCTACATCGGCCCGGAAGTGAACGACAACGTCGGGCTGGTCAAGGTCTACCACGTCGGCTGACCGGGATCCTCTTACGGCACAGGCAGTTCTGCGCTACCGTCGGGTTGCCGCAGACACCGGGGGGATTCATGCGCCGACTCGTCGTTTCCGCAGCCTGTGCCGTGCTGCTGGTCGCCGGCACCGGTACCGCCGCCGCCGTCACGGATCCGCGGCAGACCGCTCTGGACGTCGCCGTGCAGGCCGGGAACGCCGGGATGGTCGCGGTCGCCGCGGACCCGGCCGGGCGGTGGCGCGGGCGGGCCGGAGTCGGTGACGTCGTCACCGGCGCGAAGCCGGACACCGGCGGACGGTTCCGGGTCGGCAGCGTCTCCAAGACCTTCACGGCCACGCTCGTGCTGAAGCTCGCCGCGCAAGGGCGGCTGGGGCTGGACGAACCGATCGCGGAATACCTGCCCGGCCTGCTGCCCTACCCGGAGCCGATCACCGTCCGGCAGCTGCTGCAGCACACCAGCGGCCTGCCGCGGGACCTGGCGCCCCCATACACCTGGACGACGGCGGAGGAGGTGGACACCGAACGGTTCGTGCACTTCGGCGAGGTCGAGGCGATCCACGACAGCACCGTGCAGCCGCTGCTGTTCCCGCCGGGCACGGGCTGGTCGTACTCCAACACCGGCTACAACGTGCTGGCCCTGCTGGTGGAGAAGCTCACCGGCCGCCGGTTCGAGCGGGTGCTGGCGGACTGGATCACCGGTCCGCTGCACCTGGCCGACACCTTCCTGCCGCGGGACTTCCCGCTGCTCCCGCGCCCGGCCGTCCGCGGCTACGAGCAGCTCTACCCGGCGCCCCGTGGCCTGACCGACGTCACCGTCTACAACCTCAGCCGCTACTTCGGCGCCGGCAACATCGTGTCCAGCGCGGCCGACCTGAACCGCTTCTTCCGCGCGCTGCTCGGCGGCGAGCTGCTGCCGGACGGCCTGCTCGCGCAGATGAAGACCACGGTCCCGTGGCCGGGCCAGGGCGGGGTCCTCGGGTACGGCCTCGGGCTGATGCGCCTCTCGCTGTCCGCGTTCTGCGGGCCGGGCGCCCCCGACGTCTGGGGACACGCCGGGGACGTGCCCGGCTACAACACCTGGAGCATGAGCGACGAGACGGCCACCCGCGGCATCACGGTCGCCTCCACCCCGGACCTGACCGCGTCGGCCCAGGCGGCGGGCCGCCGCGTCCTGGCGATGGTGACGGAGTTCTGCACCCCCGGCGGGGCCGGGGCCACCGACCGGGCCACCCGGCTGCACGCGGCGCTGCGCTGAAATTTCCCGCCGGTGCGTGTCGAGAACGGGCGGCCGGCTCCGACTGAGGGGCAGACCGGCGGCCGCAGGGGCCGCCGCCAGCAGTGGAGCGTGGACGATGACCCAGGTGACCGCCCAGATGTCGGTGTCACTCGACGGCTTCTACACCGGGCCGCGGGATCCCCGTGGCGAGCAGGACATGCGGGGCTGGATGCGGGGCCCCGAAGCACCCGGGTTCTTCCGGGTCACCCGCTGGGCCGTGGACGCGACGGCCTGGCGCGAGCGGCAGGGCTTCGCCGGCGGCGAGCAGTCGGTCGACTCGGAGATCATCGCCGAGACGTTCGCGGCGGCCGGGGCCTACGTCATGGGCCGGCGGATGTTCGACGCCGGCGAGGTGCCCTGGGGCGACGAGCCGCCCTTCCGCGCGCCGGTGTTCGTCGTGACCCACCGGCCCCGGGAGGTGCTCGAACGCCGGGGCGGCACGTCCTTCACCTTCGTCACCGAAGGCCCGGAACGGGCCGTCGAGCTGGCCAGGGCCGCCGCCGGGGGCAAGGACGTCGCGGTGGCCGGCGGCGGGGAACTGCTGGGCCGGGTGCTGGCCGCGGGGCTGCTCGACCGGCTCGAACTGCACGTCGCCCCGGTGCTGCTGGGCGAGGGCCAGCGCCTGTTCGGCGGGCTGGGCCTCGGCGCGGACGAGGGGGTCGAGCTGGTCCCCGATCGGGTCGTCGGGACGCCCGCGGTCACCCACGTCCGCTATATCGTCACGGGACGGTCGAAGCTGGTGCTGGACGATCGCGGCGCCAGTGGCGACCTGGTCGGGCCGGCCCGGCACTGAGAGGAGCGCCCGTGAAGTACATGCTGCTGATCTACGGCAACGAGGAAGCCTTCACCTCGGTGGGCGCGGAGACCCTGGCGGAGATCATCCGCGAGACCGACGCCCTCAACCGGGAGCTGTTCGAGTCGGGGGAGCTGGTCGGCGCCTACGGCGTCGCCGACGAGGTGAACACCAAGATGGTCCGGGTCACCGGCGGGACACCGGTGGTGACCGACGGCCCGTACGCGGAGGCCAAGGAGTTCCTGGGCAGTTTCATGATCGTCGACTGCGACGGCCTGGACCGGGCACTGGAGATCGCGGCCCGCACCCCGTCGGCGCGTTACTGGGGGGTCGAGGTCCGGCCCCTGATGCACGAGGCCGCCGTCGAGCCGTGACGAGCTGGCAGGACGTCCGGCGGCTGGTCCCGGAGGTGCTCGGCGTGCTGGTGCGCCGCCACGGCCGGTTCGACGCGTGCGAGGACGCCGTCCAGGAGGCGCTGCTGGCGGCCGCGGCCCAGTGGCCGGTCGAGGGCTGGCCGGAGCACCCGCGGGCGTGGCTGGTGACGGTGGCCTCGCGCCGCCTCACCGACCAGGTGCGCGGTGACGCCGCCCGCCGGCGGCGGGAGGAGGCGGACGCCCTCCGCACGCCTCCCGCCGGCGGCGAGGTCGAGGCCGGCGACGACACGCTGACGCTGCTGTTCCTGTGCTGCCACCCGGCGCTGACACCGTCGTCGCAGATCGCGTTGACGCTGCGGGCGGTGGGCGGCCTGTCGACGGCCGAGATCGCGCGGGCGTTCCTGGTGCCCGAGGCGACCATGGCCCAGCGCATCAGCCGGGCCAAGCACCGCATCAAGGCGGCCGGGGCCGGGTTCGAGCTGCCGCCGCCGGCCGAACAGGCGGCCCGTCTCGGCGTCGTGCTCCACGTCGTCTACCTCGTCTTCAACGAGGGCTACACGGCGACTTCGGGGACCCGGCTGGTGCGGGCGGAGCTGGCGGCCGAGGCCATCCGCCTGGCCCGCGAGCTGCACCGCCTGGTCCCCGGCGACGGCGAGGTGGCCGGCCTGCTGGCCCTGTTGCTGCTGACCGACGCCCGCCGCCCCGCCCGCACGGCGCCGGACGGCTCGCTGGTCCCGCTGAGCGAGCAGGACCGGACGCGCTGGGACGCCGAAGCCATCGCCGAGGGCGTGGCGCTGGTGACCGCCGCGCTGGCGAAGGGGCCGGTCGGCCCGTACCAGCTGCAGGCGGCGATCGCCGCGCTCCACGACGAGGCACCCACGGCCGCCGAGACCGACTGGCGGCAGATCCTGGCCCTGTACACGGTGCTCGAACGCGTCGCGCCCAACCCGGCGGTGACGCTCAACCGGGCGGTGGCGCTGGCGGAGGTCCACGGCCCGGCGGCGGGCCTGTCCCTGCTGGCCACCCTCTCGGCCGACGACTGCATCGCCGCGTCCCACCACGTGGTGTCGGTCCGCGCCCACCTGCAGGAAATGGCGGGGGAGACCGAGGCGGCCCGCGCGGGTTACCAGGAGGCGGCCCGCCGCACGACAAGCGAACCCGAGCGGCGCCACCTGCTGGCCCGCGCCGCACGCTTGGGCTGAGCGGCCGGTATCAGCGAGTCCTGAGAGGACTCCGCCTAGCCTGCGGGAGGGGGACGGCCCCTGCGCAGGCGCTTCCAGGCCGCCACGCCCGCCGTGGTGAGGGCGCCGACACCGCCGGCCGCGGCCGCACCGGTGGGGCCGCCGAGGTAGAGCACGGCCAGCACCGGGATCAGGGCGACGGCCATCGACACGGCCGCGGCCAGCAGCAGGCACACCGCGCGGCGCGTGCGCGCCGCATCGCCCAGGACGCTGTCGAGCAACGCAATCCCGGTCTTCGGTGGCTCTGGCTTGGCGGGCATCGCCTGTCCCTTGCTTGGGCGCGGAGAAGGTCCGACCTCCGACGTGCAGCGGACCGAGCGGGAAGTGGGTCACACCTTCCGCCAGAGCAGTGTGCTCCGAAACGGAGCAAAATAGCAAGTGACCTGCTAGATTGTGCTGACACGCGGAGCTTCGGAAGGAATCCATGGCAACTGCTCCGGTAGCGAGGCTGGTCGCCGAGCGCGTCCGGCAGCTGCGGCGGCGGCGGAACTGGTCCGCTCAGCAGCTCGCCGACGCGTGCGCGGACGCCGGGATGAAGACGCTCACCCGGGGGACCATCGCGAAGATCGAGTCGGGCGTGCGCAAGTCGGTCAGCGCCGCCGAAGTGCAGGTCCTGGCGAAGGTTTTGGGCGTGACCCCGAACGAGCTGCTGGCCCCGGGGAGCAGGCAACCGGACCGGCGGCTGTCGCTGTCGGAGAGCCTGCGGCCGCTGGTGGACGTCCTGGAGCAGGTGCCGTTCCTGCAGGAGCCCGCCGGCGTGTCGCTGTACCTCGACCTGCTCGCGGACCAGCTGGGGGAGCCACTGGACCTGCCGGAACACGCCGAGCTGAGGCACCTCCTCTACGCCCTGGTGTTCGCGTGCGCGCAGATCCCCGGTGGCCTGCGGGCCCTGGCCGAGGTGCTGCAGATCCTCAACCCCGGCTCGTCGCACGCAGCCGAGGCCCGCGACCTCGCCGCCGAACTCGACGTCGCGGACTTCCTGGCACCCGGCCAGCGGGAGCAGTTGCTCACCCTGCTGGCCGGGCAGGACCGGCGGTGGCTGGCGGCGCTCTACCGGACCGCGGCGGCGCCGTACGGAGCCGACGTGCACCCGGATGTCGACGACGCCCGGCGACTGGTCGTGCGGCTCGAGCAGATGAACATGGCGCCGGGCGGGGTGCCGCCGTTGCTGCTCTTCGCCGAACTGGTGGCCGCCGGCGCGGAGCCCTCCGTCGCCGCCGGGTTGCACGAGTGGTCCGGCACCGTGGCCGGCCGGCTGGGCCTGGGGGATCGCCTGCGGGAGGTCCGGCGGCGAGCGGCCGAGCAAGCGCTGTCCGTGCCGGGCATGGCCGACGCCTACCTGATCATCAAGCTCGAAGCCGACGCCTTGGACGACGAGCGCTACCGCGTCCGGACGTGGCGGCAGTTCGGCGCGCCGTGGCAACCGGAGCCCAGCGAGGAACTCGAGGGTGACATCGACGCGGTCCAGCGGCACGTTGCCGACGTGCTGGCGGACGCGGAAGGCGGGTGGGCTGCCGAAGCCGAGATCATCCGCCTCGAATTCCTGCTGCCGCGGGAGCTGCTGTCCTTGCCGGTCGACCAGTGGCCGACCAGCGTCGAAGAGGTCCCCATCCGGCCCCTCGGGATGAACTACCAGGTCGTGGTGCGCAGCCTGGACCGGATGCAGGCGAAGAAGTGGCATCGGGAATGGCGGCAGCGGTGGGCGGTGTTCGCCGGACCCCGGTGGGAGGCGCCGCGCAGCGCAGGACCGGCGTCCTGGGGCGTTGACCCGGCACCGGCCGCCGAGCTCGTCACCCCGTCGCACCCGCCGAGCCTCGCCGAACTCCGCCGTCTCGACGTCGCCCTCGCGGCCCACCACCAGCCGTTGCTGGTGCTCGAACGTCCGCTGGTCCATCCGGCCGGAGACCGGCCGGACGAGATCTCGGTCGGCCTGCGCGCCGGTGTCCCGCTGATGCTCTGGCAGCGGGACGAACGCCTCACCGAAGACTTCGAGTCCGTACTCGGGGATCTTCTCTCGCCGGATCGGGACCTGCGTGAGAGTGCGCGCATGCTCCGGATGGAAGCGGCCGGCGCCGATGACCCCGAACGCCACGTGGGAAGTCACATCACCTTGCTCTGGGACGATCCGCACCGGCTCGTGGAGCCGGCCGGATCGCTCAGTGCTCCGAGGTAAAGGATGCCGCATGACAAGCACACCCGCAGACCCCGCGCCCCGGCCCGAGTGGCGGCTCTACCGCGGCACCGGTCAGCCGATCGACGGCGATCTCGCCGACATCCTGCCGCCGCCTCCGCCGTGGCGGCTGTTCGCCGGGGGTCCCGTGCTGCCCGACCCCGTCGACGACCCGCAGGAAGCCACGCGTCGGCTGGGGACACCGAGGGCTGTCCCGCCGGCGGACGCCGCCCAGGTCAACGCGGTGAACGCCGCGCTGTACCTGCGCCGCCCGTTGCTGGTCACCGGCCGTCCCGGTACCGGCAAGTCGTCCCTGGCCTACCGGATCGCCCGCGAGCTGAAGCTCGGCCGGGTGCTGCGGTGGCCGGTGACCAGCCGCACCCGGCTGCTGTCCGGGCTTTACGACTACGACGCGATCGGGCGCGTGCAGGCTGCCGGAGCCAGGCAGGCGGGTGCGTCGGATCTGCCGCCCGAGGCCGACACCCACATCGGGACCTTCGTTCGCCTCGGCCCGCTCGGCACCGCGTTGCTGCCGCACCGGAAACCGCGTGTCCTGCTGATCGACGAGCTCGACAAGGGCGACGCCGACCTGCCGAACGACCTGCTGTCGGTGTTCGAGGAAGGGGAGTACCTGATCCCCGAGCTGGCGCGGCTGGCGAGCTACGAACCGGACGTCACGGTCTTCACCGCCGACCCGGACGGGCGGGCCGAGGTGCACCACGGCCTGGTGCGCTGCCGGGAGTTCCCGGTCGTGATCATCACCAGCAACGGGGAACGCGAGTTCCCGCCCGCGTTCCTGCGCCGGTGCCTGAGGCTGGAGCTGCCGGCACCCGGTGTCCAGGACCTCGTGAGCATGGTGTCGGCCCATTTCCCGCACGAGCGCCCGCCCGGCGTGGACAACCTCGTCGAAACCTTCGTGGCCCGTGACCGCTCCGAAGGAGGACTGGCGGCGGACCAGCTGCTCAACGCCGTGCACCTCGCCACGTCGGGGGCCTACCAGCACGATGACGTCTGGCCACAGCTGAGGGACTCGCTGTGGCGCCGGCTTTCTTCGGAGTGAGCCTGCCATGAACCAGCCCCTCCCGGGGAAGCCCACCGCCGCCCGGCCGGACTCCGCCGAGCTGTCCTGGAGCGAGCTCGCGGACGCCCTCTGGCTGGCCGCCCACGTCCAGCTGCCGGTCCCCCCGGGCGCCGAGCCTGCGCCGGACGCCGGTCGCGACGCCGCTCGGCCACCCGGAGAACCCGCCCCCGGCCGGCCGCCGTCACCGCCCTCGCCGCTGCCCGAGAGCGCGCCCGATGCTGCTGCGCACGAGTCCGTCGCGCAGCCGCGGCCGGAGGCGGCCACCGGCGACGGTGTCCGGCGAGGGGGGCCCGCACTTTCGGGCAAGCTCACGATCGCCCGGGCGCTGCGGGGCCTGGCCAGAGCGGACGAGTCGCACGGCGAGCGGGTTCTGGACGCAGAGGGCACCGCGATCGGCGCGGCGGAGACCGGGCTCTGGCTGCCCATGCTGACGCCGGTACCCGAACCGCAGCTCGAGTTGGTGGTGCTCGCGGACGAAAGCGCCTCGATGGCGTTCTGGACGCGCACGGTGCACGATTTCCGGATCCTGCTGGAACGGCAGGGGGTCTTCCGCAACGTCCGGACCGTCCTGCTGAACTCCGACGACCTCGCCCAGCCGGGCTACCGCACCGTGGCGGGGACGGGGTGGCACCGGTTCGCCGAGCTGCGGGATCCCGGGGGCCGCCGGCTCTTCCTCGTGGTCACCGACGGGGTCGGTCCGGCCTGGCGGGACGGGGCGATCCGGGGCGAGCTGGGCGAGCTCGCCCGCTCCGGCCCACTGGCCGTCGTCAACGTGCTGCCCCACCGGTTGTGGGCGCGAACGCACCTGGACACCCATCCCTTGGTCCTGCGGGCCCCGGCGCCCGCCGCGCCCAACCACCGGCTGAACTACACCGCCCGCAGCCGGTTCGCTCCCGTCGCCGAGGGACTGCCGGTGCCGGTGCTCGAACTCGACGGCCGCTGGCTCGTCCGCTGGGGGAAGCTGACCGGCGCCGTCGAGCCGGTGCGGCTCCCGGCTCTGTTGCTCGGGGCGGGGGAAGAGCAGCCCGATGGCTGGGAGGAACCGGCGTTCGAACCCGAGCTGTCCGCGCGCGAACGGGTGCTCAGGTTTCGGGCCGCGGTTTCGCCGCACGCCTTCCAGCTGGCCAGCCTGTTCGCGGCGGCGCCGCTCAACCTCGACGTGATGGTGCTGATCCAGCGCACCCTGCTGCCGGAGTCGGAGTACCCGGCGTTGCTGGAAGTCGTGCTGGGCGGCCTGCTCACCCGGGTGAGCGACGGTGCTGCGGGAGAGCCGCACGCCGTCGAGTTCGACTTCACACCGGGCGTGCGCGGCGAACTGCTGGCTGCCGGGGAACGGCGGGCGACCGCGCGGGTGGTGCGGATCGTGTCCGACCACCTCGGGCCCCACGTGCCCGTCATGCGCGCCGCGCGGGCGATGCTCGGGGATCCCGCGTCGGTCCCGCTCCCGGACGGCGACCCCGCCGACAGGCCGCACACCGAGGTCGTGCGGGCGGTCATGGACGCGCTCGGTGGTCCGTATCTCCGGTATTCCCAGCGCAAGGCACGAATCCACAGGCGCGGCGGGCCGGCCGACGGGGCGTCCGCGATGAGGTCGGCCGAGGCCGATCCGGTGCCGGGCGGGCCGCCGGTGGTCTTCGAGGGTGTACCGGCCCGGGACGGCGTATTCACCGGTCGCGAGCGCGCCTTGTCGGCCCTGGCCGACGGTTTGGAGGACACACCGTCGACCGTCGTCGTGGTGGGCGAGGCGGGCACCGGCAAGAGCGCGCTCGCGGCCGAGTACGTGCACCGGCGCCGCGCGGACTACGACCTGGTGTGGTGGATCCAGGCCGGCGACGCGGCGGAGGTCGTGGCGTCGTTCGCCGCGCTCGGCCGCCGGCTGGGCGTGGCCGGCGACGGTGACGGCGCGCGGGACGCGATGACGGCGGCGAAAACGGCGCTGCGCAACCGGCCGCGCACCTTGCTCGTCTTCGACGCGGCCGGGCCGCCGGACCTGATCCGTCCGCTGATCCCGGCCCACGGCCACAGCATCGTCACCGCACAGGATCCGGGGTGGGCCGCGGAACCCGGCGCTGTCGAGTGCGCCGGATTCACCCGCGAGGAACGTCGTGCCTTCGTCGCGCGCGTGCGGCCCGGTCTTCCCGACCTGTTCGGTGACCGGCCGGCGGTGCTGCACCACGTGGTGACCTTCCTCGCCGGATCCGGGACGAACGTGTCTGCGTACACCGCCCGGCCGTCCGAGGGCGGTACCGAT
Source organism: Amycolatopsis sp. NPDC004169 (assembly GCF_040610315.1). Lineage (NCBI taxonomy): Bacteria > Bacillati > Actinomycetota > Actinomycetes > Pseudonocardiales > Pseudonocardiaceae > Amycolatopsis > Amycolatopsis sp. NPDC004169. The sequence continues at coordinate 29,070 of NZ_JBEXMD010000021.1, read as the reverse complement.
GGCGACGGGCGCCCGACGGCACCGGAAATCTGGGAGGTGGCCTTCGGCCACCTGCGCCGGCACGAGCAGGACGCCTTCCGGCTCGCCGAGGCATGTGCGTTCTTCGCCGACGGCTTCGTCCCATCGGCGATAGTCCAAGCAGCACAGGACGTTCTGGGAATGCCCGACAGTGCCGCCGCGTCCCGGGCGCTGGTCCGGCTCGGGTTCGCCCGGATGGCCGGAGACACCGGTCCGGTCGAATTCCTGCCCTTGGTGCAAGCGGCATTGCGGGAGTGGCGGGGAAACCCGGCACGGACCGCGGCCCGGCGGCTGCTGACCGCGGCTTGGCGTACCTCGCCGGAACAGCGTCCCGCGGCCGCGAATCTCGTCCGCCACCTCCGTGCGTGCGACGCCGTCGACAGCGGTGACGGCCAGACGCGAGAGCTGGTCCTCGACGTCGCGGCGGCGCTGGCCACTTCGGGTGATCCGGTGAGCGCGGCGGAACTGGCCCGGGAAGCCGGGCAGCGCTGGAGCTCCCGGTGGGGAGCCGACCACCGGGACACGCTGGCGGCCGCTCTGGTCCTGGCGACCAGCCGGCACGCAGCCGGCGAGCACGAAGCCGCGCTGGCGCTCGACACCGACGTTGCCGATCGGGCCGGCCGCTTGTGGGGTGCGGACGACCCGATGACATTGGCGGCGCTCCGGAACAGGGCATCGGACTTGGCGGCGCTCGGCCGGCACGCGGAGGCTGCAGGCCTGCACGAGGCGGTGGTGACGGCTCACGACCGGCTGTTCGGCGCCGACCATCCCCGATCGCGGTCGGCGCGAAGGCAGGAGCGCGCCGGGTTCGCGGACGGCCGCGAGATCGGTCGCCGGTAGCCGAACGGACGCGGCGCCGTGACCGCTCTCTCGCCGAAGTCGGGTTTGCGCGGGGCGCTCGTGCGGGTACCGGAAGGGCAGCCGAGCCGGATGGGGGTCTGCCGATGACGAACGAGCTGCCGGACGTGGTCGGCGGGCGGTACCGCCTCGGGACCCCGCTCGGCCGGGGTGCCACCGCCCAGGTCTTCCGGGCCGTCGACCTGGAGCTGGGGCGCGAGGTGGCCGTCAAGGTCTACGACAGTCACGTCGTGGCCGTGGAACAGCTGCGCCGGGCGCGGGAGAAGACCCTGCTCGCCAGCGTCCAGCACCCCGGGGTCGTCGCCGTGTTCGACAGCGGTACCGCGGGGGAGCGGCCGTACCTGGTGATGCAGCTGGTCGACGGGGGGAACCTCGCCGAGCGGTTGTGCGCGGGGCCGTTCACGCCGGCGGAGGTCGAACAGCTGGCGGTCCGGCTGGCGGACGCGCTGGCCCACGTGCACGCCCGGCAGATCGTGCACCGCGACCTGAAGCCGGCGAACGTCCTGCTCGGGCCGGGTGGCCCGCTGATCACCGACTTCGGCATCGCGCACGCACTCGACTCGACCCGGATCACCGGCACCGGCCTGGTCACCGGCACGGCCGCGTACCTGGCGCCGGAGCAGATCCTGGGCGAGCTAGCCGGGCCGGCCGCCGACATCTACGCGCTCGGCCTGATCCTGCTGGAGTGCCTGACCGCGCAGCTCGAGTTCCCCGGCACCCTCGCGGAGTCGGCGGCAGCCCGGCTGCACCGCGCACCCCGCATCCCCGACGGCACCCCGGAACCGCTCGCCACCCTGCTGACCCGGATGACCGCCCGCGAGCCCGGGGACCGGCCGGGTGCGGCGGAAATCCCGCGGTTGCTGGCCGAACCGCCTGCCGTCGTTCCGGCGCCGCGGCGGCGGCGCGCGCTGGCCGCCGCCGGCGGCCTCGCGACCGTGACCGCGGCGGCCGTGCTCACGGGGGTGCTGACCCAGCCGGCCGACTCGCAGACCGCGCCCGCGCCGTTGCCCGCGGCCGCGCCGCCCAGCAGCTCTGTCGTGGTCCCGTCGCCGGTCACCCTGCCGACGGCCTCGGCGGTCGTGGTGGCTTCGTCGCCGGCCGCGAAGCCGGTGGCAGTGGGTGTGGTCGACGCCGAACGCCCGAAGGCGGGCCGGGGAAAGTCCGGCCCGGACGCGGCGCTGCCGGGCGATGGCCCGGCGAAGCCGCCGCGGCCGAAGGGCGGGAAGGGCGAGGGCCCGGGGAAACGCTGACCGTGGGTGTGGTCGTCGCTGGGCGCGGGAGGTCCGGTCCGGACGCGGCGCCGCTCGGCGAAGCCGCCGCGCCCGAAAGCCGGGAAAGCCAAGCCGAGCGCCGGAACCCCTGACCGCGCCGGGCTCACGTCACCTTGATGACGACCTTGCCCGCGGTGTGGCCGTTCTCGACGGTCGCCAGAGCAGCCGGCGCGTCGGCGAGCGGGTGGATCGCGGTGATCACGGGCGCGAGCACCCCGTCGAGCGCCAGCCGTGCGGACCGCTCCAGGTTCTCGCGGTCCAAGCGGCGCTCGACGAACCGGCCGCCGAGCTCGGCGACCGACGCGTCACCCACCGCGATGACGTTCCGCGCCGTACGGGCGAGCGGGGCGACCGTCCGCAGCGACGGGCCACCGACCAGGTCGACGATCCCGTCGAAACCGTCCGGGGCCAGCTCGCGGGCCGCGGCGGTGACGTCCCCGGCGGCGTAGTCGACGAACCGCACCCCGATGGCCTCCGCGGGCTCGCGCTTGGCCGCGCTGCCCGTGCCGACCACGTCCAGCCCGCGGGCGACCGCCAGCCGGGCGACGGCGTGGCCGACTCCGCCGCCGACGCCGTTGACCAGGATCGTCGCCCCGGCCGGGAGGGCGAGCTGGTCGAGCGCGTCCACCGCTGTCGTGCCGGCGATAGGCAGCGTCGCCGCCACCGTCGCGGACAGCCCGTCCGGGATGCGCGCGGTGTTCGCCGCCGACAGCACCGTCGTCTCGGCGTACGTGCCGCCCCCGGTGAGCGCGAAGCCGAAGACCGCGTCCCCCACCTCGAGCCCGTCGACGTCCGGGCCCAGTGCGAGCACGGTGCCCGCCGCCTCCATGCCCAGCACGCGGGGGAACGGCCGCCCGCCGTCGAGTCCGGGGACCACGCCCGCGCGCAGGAGGTGGTCGAGCGGGTTCACGCCGGCGACGCCGACCCGGATCAGCACCTCACCGGGGCCCGGGACGGGATCGGGCCGATCGAAGAACTCCTGCACCTCCGGCCCGCCGTGCCTGCCGAAACCCCATGCCTGCCCCATGTCCTGCCGCCTTCCGGTTGACCGGCCCGGTGGTTCCGGGCCCGGTCGCCATCCTCGGAGCTGACACCGGTGTCAGGGGCAAGCGGCTGAGGTGCGGGTCACACGGTCAGGCCCCGGCGGGTCTCCAGCTCCGCCCGGTGGCGACTGTTGATTTCGAGCAGCTTGTCGAGGGCGTCGCGGGTCTGCGTCAGGTGCGCGATGTCGGCGTCGATCCGGTCGCGCTCGCGCAGCATCGCCGCGAACGTCTCTTCGGCGATCACGAGGTCGCCGGGGACGTCCACGCACGGCAGGACGGTCGCGATCACCCGGCTGGACAGGCCCGCGTCGAACAGCCGCCGGATGAGCCGGACCCGCTCGGCGTCGGCCTCGGCGTAGTGCCGCTGGCCCGCCTCGGACCGCGAACTGGTCAGCAAACCCTGCTCTTCGTAGTACCGCAGCGAGCGCGGGCTCACGCCCGTGCGCTGGGCCAGTTCACCGATCCGCACCCTGGAAAGCCTACGCCGCAAGCGATCAGGCCGTGTGCGCTGCGCCGGTGAGGCACTGCTGGACCACCGGGCCGAACCGGGTCACCAGTTCGTCCACCGGGGCCGAGGCGATCGGCTCGAGCCGGACGATGTAGCGCGCCACCGCGAGACCCAGGATCTGGACGTTGACCATGCCGGCCCGCAGCGCGGCGTCCGGCGTGCCGAGCATCCCCGCGAGGCGGCCGGTGATCTCCCGGTCGATGAACTCGCGCAGCAGCGCCTGGGACCGGTCGTGCGTGGGGGCCGAGCGGGTGAGCAGCACCAGCGGGGTGCGGTCGGACCGGTCGAGGCTCTCCACCAGCGTCCGGACGATCCGTTCGCCGATGCCGTCGACGTCACCGGTGAAGATCGCCTCGATCGCCGGGGGCACCTCGGCGGACATCTCCAGCGCCGCGCTGAACAGGCCCTGCTTGGTGCCGAAGAAGTAGAAGACCATGGCCGGGTCGACCTCGGCCCCGGCGGCGACCGCGCGCACGGTGGTGCCCCCGTAGCCGTGCTCGCGGAACAGCTCGCGGGCGGTGTCGAGGATCCGCTGCCGGCTCTGCGCGCCGGAGCGCCAGCGGCCGGGGCGAGCGTGTTCCGTCATGACCGCGGTAGTCTAGCCGACGGTTCTTCATCACTTGGTGGAGATTACCGCCGGGAGTCCGTAGGGTGTTCTTCATCGGTTGGTGAAGAAAGGTGTCCCGGATGCGCGTGCTCGTGATCGGCGCCGGAATCGGCGGCCTGACCCTGGCCCAGGGGCTGCGGCGGGAGGGGGTCGACGTCGTGGTGTACGAGCGGGACGGGCCCGACGGCCGGCCGCAGGGGATCAGCCTGCACCTCGACGACCGGGGCACGACGGCGCTGCGGGCGTGCCTGCCGCCGTCGCACGCGGAGATGGTGGCGGCGACCACGGGCGGGCCGCGCGAGCAGGCGCTCACGCTGTCCGAAGTGGACGGAGAACTGGCGGTGGCGGGCGCGCGGCCGCTGGACGGCCCGGCCCGTCCCGGCCGCCAGACGCACCGGCCGCTGCTGCGGGCGGTCCTGCTGACCGGGCTTGCGGACGTGGTGCGGTTCGGCTCGCGGTTCACCCGCTGCGAGCGCCAGCCCGGCGGGACGGTGAAGGTGTGGTTCGCCGACGGCCGCACGGACACCGCGGACGTGCTGGTCGGCGCGGACGGCATCGGCTCGGCGGTCCGCGGCGCGTGCCTGCCGGACGTGCGCGTGGTCGACACCGGCCGCCGCATGCTGATGGGGGCGACGCCGCTGCGGGCGGTGGCCGGGACGGGGCTGCCCGGCCTGATCGGCCACAGCGCCACCCGGGTAGAGTCGGGCGGCCGGACGATGGTGCTGGGCGTGCTGCGCTTCACCCGGCCGCCGTCGGTGGCGCGGCGGGAGTTGTTGCCTGCCATGGATTCCCGAGTCGTCGCCGAGGCCGAGGACTACGTGATGTGGGCCCTGCCGACCGAGCAGCACCGGCTCGCCTCGGCCGGATCGCCGGCCGGCTTGTGGCGGGCGGCAGGCGAACTGGCGGCCGGTATGCACCCCACGCTGAGGCTGATCGTGGCGTCGGGATGGCCGGAGGTCACGGCCGGGCTGCGGATCGGGACGATCCCGGCGATGCCGGCCTGGCCACCGGGCCCGGTCACGCTCCTCGGGGACGCGATCCACCTGGCGCCGGGCTTCGGAGGGAACCTGGCGATGCGGGACGCCCACCGCCTCCGCGACGCCCTGTTGACCGCACACCGAGGCGAGCAGGACTTGGCGACGGCGATCGGCGGCTACGAGGAGACGATGCGCGGGGACAGCTTCCCGCCTGCCGCCGATTCGGCGGCCGGCGGTTCCGCCGGTTCGGTGCCCGTTGGTTCGGCGCCCGCCGGCTCCGTGCCCAGGGGCTCGGCGCGCGTCGGCTCGGCGCCCAGGGGCTCGGCGCCTACCGGCTCCGCACACACCGGTTCGGCGCCCGCCCGGCCGGCGCCCGCTAGCTCGGCGCCCGGCGTTGCCCCGGCCGCTGGCTCACAATCCGCCGGCCCAGTGGGGACCGGTGCCGAATGAACCTGGCCGCGCTGATCGCGAAACCGTCCTCCCTCTTCGCCGCCATGGGTGGCTGGCACACCCTCGGCGAGGTCATCGCCTCCCGGGCCCTCTTCCTCATCGCCTACCTGCTGACCGGCCGGGTCCTCACCGCCGCGCTCGTCGCGGCCGGCGGGGTGGTGATCTCCGCGCTCGTCCGCGTCTTCGCCGACCGCCGCTACTGGCAGGCCGCCCTCAGCCTGGTCACCGTGGCCGTGTCGGCCTCAGTCGCCGGCGGTACCGGGCACAGCGTCGACTTCTACCTCCCCGGCGTCGTCACCAATGTCGCCGGCGCCGCGGTGTTCGGCGGCTCCCTGCTCCTCCGGCGACCGCTCATCGGCGTCGTCCTCGCCCGGACCCACGGCGAAAGGGATCGAGCGCACGGACGGCGCTACGAACTGTGCACCGCGGTCTTCCTGGCCAAGTTCTGCTTCGCCACCGCTGTCCTCCTCCCGCTGTACCTGACCGGCCGCCTGGTCGCCCTCGGGATCGCCGAAACCCTCCTCACCCTCCCGGCGCTCGGCGTCTGCGGCTACCTGAGCTGGCGAATCCTCCGAACGCACGACCAGCCGGCCCGGTGCGTTTGACGACCCGGCAGCGCGGGTATCTCGCGGCGCAGGTCAACGGTCGAACGGCAGGACGAGGAGCAGGTTCGTGGTCGCACTCGGTGTCACCCTCGGCGCAGGCGGGATCGCCCTCAACGCCGGTGTCCTCTTCCTGCTCGGCGTGCTCTTCGTCGTCTGCGGCCTCGTCCTGCGGCTGCTCGCCGCCGGGCCCGGGGCGGCCTGAGCGTTCTACGCCTCGGGGTCCGCCCCCAGCGTGAACCACACCGTGGTGCCCTCGCCCGGCCCCGAATCCAGCCACAGCCGGCCGCCGTGGCGGTCGACGATCCGGTCGACGATCGCCAGCCCGGCACCGTGGCCGCCGCCGTAGGCGTCCTTCGCGTGCAGGCGGCGGAACAGCTTGAGGACGTCGCCGTGGTGGATCTCCGGGATGCCGATCCCGTTGTCGCGCACGAAAACCGCCCGGTCGGTGTACCCGATTTCGGCGGTGCGCGGCTGCTCGGGCCGGGCGTACTTCGCCGCGTTCACGAGCAGGTTGATCAGGATCTCCTCGAGCCGCGCCGGGTCGGCGGAGACGATCGTGCCCGACGGCGGCAGGGTGAGCCGGACGTCGTTCTCCACCAGCCGGGCGCCGGCGATCTCCACGGCGCGGGCGGCCGCGTCACGCAGGTCGACCGGCTCCCGCCGCAGGTCGCCCTGGCCGAGCTGCGCGAAGTGCAGCAGCGAGTTGACCAGCTCGTCCATCCGGTTGGCGAGGCTCTCGACCGTCTCCAGCCGGCGCAGGGTGGTCGCGTCGAGGCCGTCGCCGGCGTCCTCACCGATGAACGCGACCGTGGCCGCGATCCCGCGCAGGGGTTCCTTCATCTCGTGCGCGGCCGCGTGGGCGAAGGTGTCGAGGTCCTGGTTGGCCCGCCGCAGCTGGGTGTTCAGCTCGGTGAGCCGCGCCGCCTGCCGCAGTGCGATGCTCGAGACGGCGCGGCCGAGGTCGGCCGCGACCGCTTCGTCCGCGGCCGTCCACGGCAGGCTGTGCCCGCGGACCACCGCCTGGTAGACGGCGGACGAGCCGCGCGGGGTGAGCCGCTCGCCGCGCGGTCCGACCCGGACGGGCACGGCGGGGTCGGTGGCCCAGGTCCGCTTGGCGCGCCGCTCCCGCCGCGTCCAGGCGATCAGGTCGCCGTCGCCGAGCGACAGCACCAGCACCCCGCTCAGCGTGTCCGCGTGCCCGGCGAGCACGGGCGCGTGGTCGCCGAGGCATTCGGACGTCCAGATCTCGCCCGCGGGCAGCGCCGGCAGCTCCGGCCACAGCGTGTCGAGCGCGGCCGCGGAGACGTCGCCGTGGACGGCCGGGGCGGCGCCGCCGAGGCGGACCACCACGGCGTCGGACGGTACCAGCGCGGCCAGCAGCTCCGCGTGCTCCGGCAGGGAATGCAGCGGATCGGGCTCGAGCGTGCCGATCAGCTGCGCCAGGGCGGTCCGGGCCTGCTGGCGGGCGCGGGCGGTTTCCGCCTCCTGGAGCGCCGCCAGCTGCAGCGACAGCGTCACGCCGAAGAACTCGCACGCCGCACGGATCTCGGGGTCGAGCCGGCGCGGGGTCAGGCCGTGGCAGGCGATCAGCCCCCACAGCGTCCCTTCGTGCAGCAGCGACACCGACATCGACGACGCCACGCCGATGTTGCGCAGGTACTCCAGGTGGAACGAGGAGACCGTGCGCAGCGTCGAGTCCGACAGGTCCAGCGGGACGCTGCCGCCGGGCAGGGCCGGCGGGTGCAGCGCGGCGGTGTCGTCGTCGACGTCGTTGATCACCCGGATCCAGTTGCGCTCGTAGAGCCGGCGCGCCTGGGGCGGGATGTCGCTGGCCGGGAACCACAGCCCGGTCCACGGCTCCAGACCGTCCACGATGGACTCGGCGATCACCTCGCCGGGCCCGGAGCGGCCCTCGAACCGGTAGGCGACGACGCGGTCGTACCCGGTGAGCGCGCGGATTTCGGCGACGGCGGCGGCGCAGACGTCGACGACGCTGCGCTCGTGCTGCAGCCGAGTCAGCGCGGCCCGCACCGACGGGTAGAACTGCGAGAACCGGAACGGCCGCGGGGCGGTCGCGGGCTCCAGCTCGAGGACGAGACGCCCGTCGGCCCGGTAGACGGTGACGTCGAACTCCGGCCCGCCGGCCGGGACGGGCAGCGGGAGCAGGCCGCGGTCGCCGGTCGGGGCGGCGAGGGTCTGCTCGACCGCCGCGACGCCGTCGGCGCCGAGCAAGTCGGCGAGCGGGGTGCCGAGCAGCTCGCCGGGTGCCCGGCCGAGCAGCCGGGTGGTGGTGGAGCTGGCGACTTCGATGCGCCCGTCGTCGCCGGCGGCCAGCAGGGCCCCGTAGGACTGGATGCCGCCGAGCCGGTGGATCGGCTCGTTCACGCACACCGAAAGGTCGAACGCCGTCTCGGCCGCCCGCTCGCGTTCGGCCGGTTCGAACGCCGCCGTGTCGCCCATTACGTCCCTTTCCGGTCGTGGCGCGCGGCCACGACCGAGGCCGAACCTTACAGTGGGCTTCGCCGCAGACGCGGTACCTCTGACGAGCGGAGCCACTGACGTGTCCAGCACCCCCGAGGACTCGTGGACGGCGCGGCTGCACGCGCTGTGGCGTGCCGCGTTCGACGCGGTGAATACGAAGGGGCTGTCGGACGAGCTGTACTCGGGCCTGCTCACCCTGCCGTCGGCGTGCGCCGTGCTGGGGGCCCGGCTGGCGGCCGACGGAACGGCGCCGGTGGTCCGCTGGGCCGACCACGCCGGCCTGCGCACCCAGCCGCCCGGCCTGGCCGCCGAAGCCCTGACGTGGGTCGCCGGGCACCCGGCGGGGGACGACGCCGCGATCGCGCAGGTCCCGCTGGCCGAGGTGGCCGTGATCGCGCCCGCGCTGGCCACCCGGCTGGCCGCGGCCGGGGCCACCGGGTTCCTGGTGGTGGAGTTCGCGGTCGCGGCGGGGGAGCGGGGCCTGCTCGGGCTGGGGACGTCCGCGGCGTTGCCCGCCGACCCGGCCGTGCTCACCGCGATGGACCAGGTGCTGGACGTGATCGTGGCGACCGACCACCACGCCAGCCAGCTGCGCGAGCTGGACGACCGCCAGGCCCAGGACGCGATCCTCGCCGAGGCCTCGCTGCAGATGAGCGCGTCGCTCGACATCGACGACACCCTGCGCGCGGTGGTGCGGATGGTGGTGCCCGGCCTCGCCGACGGTGCCGTCCTGCACGTCCACCGGGACGGCCGGATGGTGCCGATCGCGGTCGCCCACGTCGACGCCCACCGCGAACAGGCGCTGGCCGACGCGGTGCGGGCCGGGTGCTGGGCGGGCCAGGAGGTGGTGCGCGGCACGGACCCGGCGTCCTGGGACGAGCGGCCGCGCGCCTCGGAGCTGCCCGCGGAGATCCGGCTGCCGCTGCTGACGATCAGCGCGCTGCGGGCGCACGGCCGGGACGTCGGCCTGCTGAGCTTCTTCCACGGCGCGGGTTCGCGGCGCCGTCCCGACCGCAGCTTCCTGCGCAACCTGGCGGGGCGGGCGGCGCTGGCGATCGACAACGCCACGCTCTACGACCGCCGCCGCCGGGACGTGCTGTCCCTGCAGCAGCACCTGCTGCCCGCGGTGCTGCCGACCGTGCCGGGGCTGGAACTGGCCGCGAAGTACAACGTCGCCGACCACAGCCTGGAGGTCGGCGGCGACTTCTACGGCGTGGTGCCGCGGCCCGACGGCACCGTCACCGCCTTGATCGGGGACGTCTGCGGCCGCGGCGCGCCGGCCGCCGCGCTGACCGGCCTCGCCCGGCACACCCTGGAGACGGCGCTGGAGGAGGGCGGTTCGGCCGAGCACGCGCTGGTCGGGCTGAACACGAAGCTGTTGCGCCACGGCGTTTCCCGCTTCCTCACCCTGGCGACGGCGACCTTCGAGCCGGTGAAGCCGGACGGTGTCGAGCTGACCCTGCTCGCGGCCGGGCACCCGCCACCCATGGTCCTGCGCCGCGACGGGACGGTCGACGAGCCGGACTGCACGGGGCGGCTGGTCGGGGTGCTGCCGGAGCTGCGGCTGCGGCCGGCCGCGGCCCGGCTCACCCCCGGCGACACACTGGTGCTCTACACCGACGGGCTCACCGAGGCCCGTGACGACGACGGCAAGTTCTTCGAGACCGATCTCGCCCCGACCCTGGCCGGGTTGTCGGGCCTGGCGCTGCCGGACCTGCTGGAGGCACTGGTCGCCGGCGGCGGCCGGTACCGGGTCGGGGACGACGCCGCGGTACTGGCGATCCGGCACACCGGAGCGGTCGCGTGAGGCCGGACGAGCGGCTCGTCCTGGTGGTCGAGGACAGCGCCGAAGACCAGGAGGCGATCCGGCGCGCGCTGGCCCGCACCCACCCCGAGCTGGAGCTGCAGTTCGCCGCCGACGGCGACACCGCGATCGCCCGCCTGGCCGACCCCGCCGCCGCCCGGCCGTCGCTGGTGCTGCTGGACCTGAACCTCCCGGGCCGGGACGGCCACCAGGTGCTCGCCGACCTGCGCGCGAACCCGGACCTGGCCGAGGTGACGATCATCGTGTTCACCTCGTCCACGACCCCGGCGGAGATCGACCGCTGCTACCGGCTCGGCGCGGACAGCTACGTGTTCAAGCCGGTGAACTTCCACCTGTTCCGCACGGTGCTGCAGGGCGCCATCGACTACTGGCAGGAATCGAAGTCGGGAGAGGGAGCGTGACCGCGCTCCCGCACCTGCGGCCGTACCACCCGGACGACCGCCCGGCCCTGTTCGACGTGTGCGTCCGCACCGGGCACGAAGGCGGCGACGCCCGCGGGGTGTACCCCGACCCCGACCTGCTGCCTGCCGTCTTCCTGGCGCCGTACCTGGAACTGGAACCCGAGCTGGCGTCCGTCCTCGACGACGGCGGCGGCACGGCCGTGGGCTACCTGGTCGGCACGGCCGACACCGCCGCCTTCGCCGCCCGCTTCCGCACCGGGTACCTGCCCGGTGTCGCCGCCCGGTTCCCCGCACCGGACGGCGAGCCCGCGACCCCGGCCGAGCAGCTGCGGGCCCTCCTGCACACGCCCGAGGCGATGGTCCGCCCGGAACTGGCGGGGCACCCGGCCCACCTGCACATCGACATCCTGCCGTCCCACCAGCGCGGCGGCCACGGGCGCGCGCTCATCGAGACCTCCCTGGCCGTGCTGGCCGGGCGCGGGGTGCCGGGGGTGCACCTGGCGGTGGCGAAGGCGAACGGCCCGGCGCGGAAGTTCTACGACCGGCTGGGGTTCCGGGACCTCGGCGTCGCCGACCCGGCCGTCACCTACCTGGGGCGTGCCATCCCCCGGGGAGCCTGAACCCTTCCGGTTCCGGCCGGGACCCCGGAGGTGGCCGCGCTTCAGCCTTCGCGTCCGCCGGGCAGGTGCTCCCGGAGGAAGCCGGGCAGCCGGTCCGCCGTTTCGGCCATCCGGCGCAGCTCGACGCCGTGCTGCTCGACGGCGGCCAGCAGGCCGGAACCGACGAGCCGGGTCCGGCTCGGCAGCTCTCCCGCTCCGGCCGTGGCCTGGTCGAACGCCGCGTGGTAGCCCGAGATCACGGCGCCGAGCACCACTTCTTCCGGCGGCCACGGGAACTCGATCCAGTCCCGCGGCCACAGCGGGAACGGCCAGACGAGCTGGGTGATCGTGCACTGGCCGGCCACCCGGCCGAGCACGTCCAGTGCGGTCTGACCGAGCACGGTGAACGAGGCGCCCTTGACCATGTGCACCGCGGGGTGGACCGCGAGCTGCCACCAGAACCAGCAGCGCATGGCGGCTCGTTTGGCCGACGGCGTCAGCCACGCCGCGAGGTTCGCGTAGTAGTCGCCGATCGCGTCGCGCTCGGCGCTGCCCGGGGCGAATCCGGCCAGGTTGATGTTGAAGTAGTGGTGCCAGGTGGAGTCGGCGACGATGCGCCCGACCGAGGCGAGGGCACCGTCGTAGGCGCTGACCAGGTCGTAGGTCGCGGGGAACCGTTTGTCGGTGCCGCGGGCGACGACCTCCGGCACGGGCTGGCCCCACGGCCCGGACGGCCAGTCCGCCGCCGGGTAGCCGGCCGGGAAGGCCAGCGCCCCCTCGTGCATGTGGTCGGGGAACACCTCGATCGGGCCGGTGCGGCCGCAGAAGAGCGGGTGCGGGCGGTACCGGCGCAGCCACCAGGGCCACGACCAGCCGAGCGGGTACTTCGTCAGCAGCAGCCGCTGCGGGAACTGGTCGTCCTGCAGCGTCAGGTCGTCGAGGACGTGCACTCCGTCGGGCACCTGGGTGTTGTGCGTGTGGTGCGGATCCGTCGTGACGTCGCTGCTGGGCAGGCCTTCCCAGACACGCAGCTGCCCGGCGCGGGGCACCCGGTGGCCGAGGGCGCGGCCGAGGTTCACCAGCGGGTCCAGTGCACCGTCGACGGCGTCGAACGGCCGCGGGTTGGAATGGTCTCCGGTGATCAGCACGCCGCCTTCGCGGTCGTCCATCCACGTGCGCAGCGCGGCGACCTCGTCATCGGTGAGCTCGTTCTCCGGTGCCGACTGCTGGTTGCACTGCAAAACACCGAAGAACCACACCTGGTCGTATTTCGCCAACAACTCCGGCGTCAGTTTTTGCCGGGCGTGCCCTCCGTCGTGGCGGTTCAGCAGATCGATCCGGAAATCGGCGTGGAAACCGCTGCGCTGGTGCAGCAGGTCGCGCATCGCGTCGACGCCGAAGCTGGCTGCCGGGTTGAAGGCGACGGACGTGTCGTCGGTGTAGAACAGGATGTCCACCTGCGGTTTCGGGCAGAAGAAGGGAAACCACGGGTGGCGCTTGTCGGGGATGAAGATCTCGCCGTGGTAGGCGTCTTTCGGGCTGGGCATGGGGTACCTCCCGGTCGCTGTGGCTGTCGTGGACTGGGAGAGGCCGGTCCGGTGCGGCGGATACATCGATTTTCCGTGACCGTTTCGTGACCGCGGACGTGAATCTCGGTGCTCTTGTAGCACTCTGTGCGGGACGAACGACTTCGCTGCTGCAGGAGGAGGCCGCCAATCATGGTCAAATACCGCATGCTCGCCCGATCGGACGTATCCGCGTACCCCGAAACGCCGATACCGGATTGGCCGCAGTCCCTGCTGGACCAGTACGAAGCCAAAATACTTCGGCCGGGAGAGGTTGTCCTCGGCAATCTTCCCTTCGTGCGTTCGACCGTCTACCGCACCCGCTTCCTGCTGATTCCGGAAGACGTCATTTCCGACGATGATTCCTTCGGATCGATCCGGGACGCGCTCGGCGAGATCGACATCGACGTCGAACCGCCCGCGCCGCTGACCGAGGTCGTGGCCGACGGCCCGTTGCGCGAACACCTGGGCGGGCTGCCGCGTCCCGTCCGGCTCGCCGGGCGGCCCGGCCGTCCGGCGGCCGACGCCTGGGTCGCGCTGCAGTACCTCAGATCGAGGTTCGCGGCGAACGGAGGGGAGGAGGGGCAGCAGCCCACGCTCGCCGACCGGATCTCCCTCGAGCACCTGCTGTGCGGCACGCTGCTCGGCTGGGGCGGCGCTCCCACCTACGATCCGCACGGCCTGACCGACACCGCGGCCGCCAACTACGCGCCGCCGCCGGTCCGCGCCCCGGTCGAGCTCGCCGGTGAGCCGCCGTGGCGCGACCCGGCCTGGGACGCGAACCGCCGACGGCCGGTGGTCGCCGTCGTCGACACCGGGGTGCGGGACCACCCGTGGTTCGGCGACCTGAGCACCGCGGCGACCCCCGGCCACCGCGGGTTCCTCCGGCTGTTCCAGCCGAGCGAGGTCGCCATCGCGGCGCAGGAGCAGAAGGTCGCCGGGCTGCCGCGGTCCCTCGTGCTGGAAGACTCGCTCGACGCGCCGACCACCACCAACCCGCTGACCGACGTCGTCAACCCGGCGACCGGCCACGGCACGTTCATCGCCGGGGTGATCCACCAGCACGCCCCCGAAGCCGACGTGCTCATGGTGCGGGTGCTGCACCCGGACAACGTCGGCCTCGAAGGCGACGTGCTGCTCGCCCTCTGGTTGCTGCTGGCGCGGATCCGCGACGCCCGCACCAAGAACCACCGCGACTGGGTCGACATCCTGTCCCTGTCGATGGGGTTCTACGACGAAGACCCCGGCGACGGCAAGCGGTCGCGGCTGGCCGAGATCATCAGGGCGCTCGTCGCCGAAGGCGTCGTGGTCGTCGCCTCGGCCGGGAACGACTCCACCGAACGCCCGTTCCTGCCCGCCGCGCTGGGCGTGCTCGACCCCCCGCCTGCTCCCGGGCAGCCCGTGCTCGGCGTCGGTGCGCTGAACCCGAACGGGACCACGGCCTGGTTCAGCAACGGCGGGCCGTCCGCGACCTGCTACGCCCCGGGGGCGCGGATCGTCAGCGCGTTCCCGCCCGACGTCAACGGGTCCGCCCGGCCGGGCCGGTACGTGCCTGCCAAGGGTCGCGAGCAGGCGGACCTCGACGACTTCAGCTCGGGTTTCGCGGTGTGGGACGGCACGTCGTTCGCCGCGCCGTACATCGCCGCCGAACTCGCCAACCTGATGCTCGACATCGGCACGGACGCCGTCGCCACCCGCGAGGACACCACCGCGCGCGCGGCACAGGCGGTCACCCGGTTGCGGAAGAACGCGGAGCGCCGATGACCGGGTCGCCGCGGCCGTCGGCCACCAGCGTCCGGGTCGGGCAGCTGCTCGAAGCCGCCCGGGCGGGGGATCGGGGGAGCCTGGCGGAGATCGTCCGCGAGCTCACCCCGCTGCTCTGGCACGTCGCACGGGCCCAGGGCCTGGACACCGAGGCCAGCAGCGACGTCGTGCAGAGCACCTGGCTGGCTCTGCTGCGGTCCCTGTCCGACATCCAGAACCCCGCGGCGCTCACCGGCTGGCTCGTGCAGGTGACCAAACGGGAAGCGTGGCGGGTCGCCAGGGCCCGGCGCGCCGAACGTCCGGTGGACACCGCGGTGTTCGGCGACGCACCCGACCCGGCGCCGGATCCCGAGCAGGAAGCCGTCACCGCGGACGGCAACCGTCGCTTGTGGACCCTGCTGCGGCGGCTGCCCACGCGGTGCCAGGCGCTGCTGCGCATCGTGGCGTTCGTCCCCCGCCCCGACTACGCCGAGATCAGCGCCCAGCTCGGCATGGCCAGGGGGACGATCGGGCCGACCCGCGGGCGGTGCCTCGCCCGGTTGCGGGCCCTGCTGGAGACCGAGGGGAGGACGCCGTGACCGGCCCCGATCCCCGCGGGCCGCTGGAGGAACGCGACCACGCCGTGCTCGACGAGGTCCGCCGGTTCTGGGAGCTCGCCGACCCGCCGCCACCGGGCCTGGCCGAGCTCGCGGTGTTCGCGATCCAGCTGGCCGGACCGGACACCGACATCCTGAGAGCCGGTGACCGGCAGCTGCTCGCCGGGGCCCGCGGCGACGAGCGGAGCCGGTCGATCACCTTCGATGGCGTCCGGCTCACGGCCGTCGTCACCCTCACCCCGGCCACGGACGGCAGCGTGCGGCTGGACGGCTGGATCAGCCCGCCGTCGGCGTTGCCGATCGAACTGCGCACCGCCGGCGGCACGCTGTCGACCACCGCGGACGAGCGGGGGCGGTTCACCTTCGAACGGGTCGGCCGCGGCGTCGTCCAGCTGCTCGTCCACGACAACGGCACGACGATGACCCCCTCGATGGAGGTGTAGCGCGCACCCATGACCCGACCACGGCCGACCGTCGACGCCCGGGCGGAAAACCTGCACCGGCGCGGGCTCGCCGCGATCGGCAGCGGGCACCCCGGCAACGGCGCCCGGCTCCTGCGCACCGCGCTGCGCCTGCTCGGGCAGCCGGACGGTCCGGCCGAGCAGGTGCAGATCTCGAAGAACCCGTTCCTGGCCCGGATCCTGATCAGTCTCGCCGCCGCGGAGGTGCAGCTGGGGCACGGCGAGGCCGGGTTCTCCCTGCTGGACCGCGCCGAGGTGCTCGCCGCACCTGCCGACCTCGGGATCGTCCTGCAGCAGCGCGGCCTGATGCTGATGCTCGTCGGCCGGCTCGACGAAGCGTTGCGGTGCATGAACGACGCCCAGCCGCTCATCGAGGCCGCCGGCGACCCGGCCCGGACCGCCCGGAGCCTGCTCAACCGCGCCATGCTGCACGACCTCGCCGGGCGCATCCGGGCGGCGCTGGCCGACCTCGACGCCTGCGAACGCATCGCGCTGACCGATGACCTGCAGCTCCTGCTGGCGAAGGCGCGCCTCAACCGCGGGCACTGCCACACGCTCACCGGGGACATCCCGGCCGCGCTGCACGCCTTCGACACGGCCAAGGCCGGGTTCGCCCGGTACGCCCCCGGCCTGCTGCCCGTGCTGGCCGTGGACAAGGCGCGGGCCCTGCTCGCCGCCGGCTTGGTCGACGACGCCGCCGCCGAGCTGGACACCGCGCTGGAGCTGCTGGCCGCGGGCCACAGCACCCACGAGCGCGCCGAAGCGGAACTGACCCGCGCCCAGGCCGCGATCGCCCAGGGCGACTCGCCGTCCGCCCGCACCTGGGCCCGGCGGGCCGAACGCCGCTTCCGGCGGCGCGGCAACGAGACCTGGGCCGCCGTTTCGGCACTGACCGTCCAGCTGGCCGGTTTCCGGGACGGCAGGCACTCTTCCGCGCTGGTCGCCGAGGTGACCGGGCTGGCGACGCGGCTGGACGACCTCGGGCTGCACTCCGACGCCCGGCTCGCGCGGCTGCTGGCCGCGCGAGCCTGCGTCGCCGCCGGACGGCCGGCCGAGGCGCGTGAACACCTGGCGCGCCGGGCGGGCGGCCGGGGCAGCATCGAACTCACCCTGTCCCGGCACCTCGCCGTCGCGGAGCTGTGCCACGCGGAAGGCGATCCCGGCGGGGTCTTCCGCCACGCCCGTGCTGGGCTCGCCGCGCTCGACGAACACCGGAGCCGGTTCGGCAGCCTCGATCTGCGCACGGGTTCGGCGACGCTGGGCGTCGAGCTCGCCCGGCTGGCCACGGCCACCGCCCTCGCGTCCGCCCCGCCCGCGCGGGTGTTCGCCTGGGCGGAACGTTCCCGCGCACAGGCGTTCCGGCTGCACCCGGTCCGCCCTCCCGCCGACGAGGTCACCCTGGACCTCGTCGCGGAGCTGCGGAGGCGGGCGCTGACCGCGCGGGCAGCGGAGCTGGGTGGCCGGGCCGACAGCGCGGCCGAGCGCCGCTGCGCCGAACTCGAACGGGAGATCCGGGCCCGCGGGTGGACCGCCAGGGGCGAGGGGGGACGGGCCACCACCGCGACCTTCCCGGAGGTCGCGGCCGAACTGGCCGCCGCACGGAGCACGCTGGCGGTGTTTCTCGACGACGGCGGCGATCTCGTCGTGCTCACCATCGCGGACGGCCGGGCCCGCCTGGTCCGCGCCGGCCGCCTCGCCACGGCCGCCGAACTGGCCGCGCGGCTGCGCGTCGACCTCGACACCCTCTGCGGCAGGCGGCTTCCGGACCGGGTGGCCGCGGTGATCACGGAATCAGCCCGCTACCACGTCGAAGCCCTCTCCGCGGAGCTGGTCGCCCCGCTGCGACCCGTGCTCGGCGACCGCGACCTCGTCGTGGTGCCCACCGGGCAGCTGGCCGCGGTGCCCTGGGGCCTGCTGCCCGAGCTGCGCGGGCGACCGGTCTCCGTCGCACCCTCGGCGACGGAGTGGGTGCGGGGCCGCCGTCGGGCGAACCGGGCGGTTTCCCGCGGCACGGTGGTGGTCGCCGGTCCCGACCTCCGGCACGCCGACGAGGAGGCGCGGCACCTCGCCCGTCTGCTGCCCGGGAGCGTGGTGCTGACCGGGTCCGACGCCTCGGTCTCGCGCACGCTCGGCGCCCTCGGTGCGGCCCGGACCGCCCACCTGGCCGCGCACGGCCACCACGAGCCGTCTAACGTCCTGTTCTCCCGGCTCGACCTCGCCGACGGCCCGCTGCTGGCCCACGACATCCAGCAGCTCCCGGCCGTGCCCGAGCACGTCGTGCTGTCCGCCTGCGACGTCGGCCGGGCGGTCGTCCGGGCCGGCGACGAGCTGCTCGGCTTCACCGCGGCGCTGCTCTACAGCGGCACCCGCAGCGTGATCGCCGGCGTCGCCCGTGTCCCGGACGAGGCCGTCGTGCCGCTGATGGTGCGCTACCACCGCATCCACTCGGCAGGCGTACCGCCGGCGCGGGCCCTCGCCGAGGCCGCGGGAAGCGAGCCGTTCATCCCGTTGGTGTGCTTCGGTTCCGGCTGAGCCCGGCCCGGGCGAAGGCGAGCACCTCGTCCACGAGCTCGGACAGCTCGCCCGCTGCCGGCCGGGCGCGGCCTTCCCGCGTCACGTAGATCTCGCGGAGCCCCGTCACGACGGTGACCGCGGCGAGCCGGGGAACCAGCGCGTCCGGCGCGAGGCCCAGGTCCTCGCCGATGCCCTCGGCGATCAGCACCTCGAGGTCGTGGTACCCGGCGCGGGCGCGGCCGCGGAGGTCGTCGTCGGCCATCAACAGGGCGGCGCGCAGGGCCCGGCGCCGCCAGATGTGCGCCGGATCGACGCCCGAGGCGTGGTCCCGCTCGTCGAGTTCGCGCATCGTCGCGTGCATCCAGTCGCGCACCGCGTCGAGGGTGCTCTCGGCCTTCCGGGCCCGCAGGCGCGTGGCCAGGGACTCGGCGGTGAACGGGTCGTCGGCGAAGAGCAGGTCGTCCTTGGCCGGGAAGTGCAGTGTGACCGTGCGCGTCGCGACGTCGGCGCGCGCCGCGATCTGCGCGATCGTCGTTTCGCGGTAGCCCTGGCTCGCGAAGAGGTCCAGGGCCGCTTCCCGGATGCGGGTCCGGGTCTGGGCCTTCTTGCGCTCACGGCGACCGTCACTCACGGACGGTAACTTACCACGCGAGGAAATAATGCAGTCCATGCTACTGTTGCATCAGGACGTAGCGATCGAACGACGAAGGAGAAGTCGTGACGAAGAACTGGTTCATCACCGGGACGTCCAAGGGCTTCGGCCGGGAGTGGGCCGAAGCGGCGCTCGCCCGCGGCGACCGGGTCGCGGCCACCGCGCGGGATCGGGAAAGCCTGCGGCCGCTCACCGACCGGTACGGCGACGCCGTGTTGCCCCTGCGGCTGGACGTCACCGACCGCGCCGCCGCCGCCGAAGCGGTGGAGCGGGCGGCGGCCGCCTTCGGAACGCTGGACGTGCTGGTCAACAACGCCGGCTACGGGCACTTCGGGATGGTCGAGGAGCTCACCGAGGAGGAGGTCCGGGCCGAGCTCGAAACGAACTTCTTCGGCACGCTCTGGCTGACCCAGGCGGTGCTGCCGGTCATGCGCCGCCAGAAGCACGGCCGGATCATCCAGGTCACCAGCGAAGGCGGCGTCCGCGCGTTCCCGGGCATCGGCGCCTACCACGCGTCGAAGTGGGCCGTGGAAGGGCTTTCCGACTCCCTGCGGCAGGAGGTCGCGGCCTTCGGGATCGACGTGGTCTGCCTGGAGCCGGGCCCGTACCGCACGGACTTCGGGGGCGGCAGCGTCCGCACCAGCACGCCGAACCCGGACTACGACCCGGTGCGCGAGGCGACCCGGATCGAGTGGGACCTCGGCGACCCGCGGGCGACCCGGGCGGCGGTCCTGGAACTCGCGGACACCGACGACCCGCCGCACCGGATGTTCCTCGGCAAGTCGTTCGCCGCGGTGGAAGCCGAGTACCACGCCCGGCTGGAGGACTGGCGCAAGTGGGAGCCGGTCGCGCTGGCCGCGTTCGGCTGAGGCGCACCGCTACCCGGTCACCGCAGGTTGCCGAGCACGAACTCCGCCATCTCGCGACCCCGCCGCAGCGGTCGGTGTCCCAGTAGCTGCCCGGGAGATCCTTGCCGTCGATCTCGAAGGTCAGCATCTCCTTCGCGGTCACCTCGACGGAAACCAGGCACTCCTCCGTGATCCCGAACTGGTGGTGGACGACCGCGGGGAGACCGCCGATCGACGTTTCGGTCCACGGCTCCAGAGCGCGGCTCTTCTTCAGCGGGGACGTCGAGAGCTCGGTGAGGGTTCTCGGGCCTTGGATCGGCTTCGTCGCCACCCACAGGGCGCCGGGCGGACTCGACCAGGCGCACCCGAACCCGGGGAGCTGGTCGACCCCGCTCGCGCGGATCCCGTTCGGCGGGTCGGCCACCACGGCCGCGGCCTGCTCCTTGGTGAGCAGGCTGCACGGGTCGGAGTCGAACTTCGCGAGGTCGACGGGTGCGTCGACCTGGTCGAGCGGCAGCCGGGCGCCGGTCTGGGCCGGTGACGGCGGCTGGGAGAGAAGCCGTTGCGGTTTCGACGGTCCGCAGCCGGCCGGCAAGCTTGCCGCCGGCAGCGTCGCGCACACGATCACCGGTGTCCTCATGCCGGCGCCGCCGAGGGGCCGATCCGCCACTGTCGCCGGTCGTCGATCCCGGAGTTGCCGGGCATCGGTGGCATGTCCGGGAAATCGGTGTTGCCCTGCACCAGCGCGAGGGCTTGCCGCTGGAAGCCGCTCAAGGTCTTCAGCGACTCGGCGAACAGATCGCTGACCGACTGGACCGGATCGAACACCGCGTCCGCGACCGTGTCGACCACGTCCTTGGAGGTGAAGACGTTCCTGACCGGTCACGGTCGCGGTCACGAGCTGGTCACCCGAGCGCGCGCTGTGCCGTGTCGCCGCCAGCCGCGCGTCGAGTTCGCCTGCCTGCCGCTGCACCTGCCGCAGGTCGCGGTGCGGCGCGGTCATGACGGCGCCACCAAGTCCATCACAGTTCCCCTCCTCCAGGTCCTGTCGAAATGACAGAACGTGCCCGGCGAGCCCCATACGGCGACCACGCACCGGTGCAAGGGAAAACCGGCAAGGAGCGGCACAGGTCACGGCGGCCGCCTTTCCCGGCCCGGGTGGGCCGGGCCTCGTTTCCCGGTGCCGATACGCTGCCGCGGCCCGGGCACGCGAACCGATGGGGGACAAGCGATGGACAGCACTTCCGGCGTGGGCAGAGTCCGCGTTCACGAACCCATTCCGAATGTGCCGTCCGGGGCCGAACCGTTGTTTGCCGGGTTTGTCCAGAAATTGACCGCGCTGACCATTGTCCGCATGGGACTCACCGGTGCGCTCGTCCTGCTGGGGGTGCTGCTTTCGGTCATCGACGGGTGGGGGCGCGCGCTGCCCTACGTCTACTTCGGCACCTTCGGGGGCCTGCTGGTGATCTGGACCTACGTCCTGAGCCTCTACCTGAGCGTCCGAGGCCTCTTCGGGGAGCCGTACCACCGGCTCGACGTCGCTCCCGACGGGTTGCGCACGAAGGGATCGCGGGTGTCGGTGCGGCTGCCGGACGGGCGGTGGCTGCGGACCCGGCTCACCGGCGGACCGCGCGTCCAGCTGGCCGGCGAGCGACGGCTGTGGGTGCTCGGCACGGGCCGCCGCGTGTTCGTCCGCCCGCCGGGGGCGATGTGGCTGCGGTCCGGGCGGATCGAAGACGCCCCCGTCTCCGGTTCGGTGCCCGCCGCGTTCGTCGCCCGCCACCCGGCGCCGCCGTCGCGTGATCCGGTGCTCACCGCGCACCGGGCGTTCCAGGCCCGGCGGGCCGCCGTCACCGGGGTGACGTTCGCGGTGCTGGGTGCGGCGGGGATCGCGGTCGTGTCGTCGGTGGAGGCCGGCTCCGCGGGCCTCGCCGACGCGGCCGGGCTGGGCGGCATCGCCGGGGGCGGCGCGGTCTTCCTCATGCTGGGGCTGCTGACGATCGTCGGCAGCCTGCGGATCCGCCGCCCGATCACCGAGGACACCTGGTCGGAGCTGCGGGTCGCGCTCGACACGCCGTTCGTGCCACGCGCCCGCACCGCGGTCCGGTTGACGGGCTGGGCGTCCTACCCGGACGGACGGCAGACGCGGTTCCGGCTCGTCGCCGACATCTCGCTCGCCGCGAACGTCGCGGTGACCGGGCAGCTGTGGCTGATGGGGTGGCCGCCGCCGGGCAAACCGGCCAAGGCGGGCGTTCCGGGGTACCCCTGCCTGGGCAGCTTCCGCCCGGTCTGAGTGCCGAGGGGCTCTCCCGGTACCGGTATCACCAGGATCTCCCCGACGTCGAGGAAGCCTGCCAGCCTTTCGGTCGTCAGCCTCCACGACAAAGGGACGAAGACCGACAGTGGACAACCCATTCACCGCTCACGCAGACCTTTTCGATTTGAGCGGCAAGCACGCACTCGTCACCGGCGGCACCAGTGGCATCGGAATGATGATGGCCCGCGGCCTGCTGCAGGCGGGCGCCCGCGTGGTGATCAGCTCCCGCAGTGCGGGCAAATGCGCGGAAGCGCAGCGCCTGCTTTCCGAATTCGGCGACGTGCGGGCAATTCCCGCCGACCTGTCCGGCCACGACGAGTGCCGGCGCCTCGCCGATCTGGTCGAGGACGGCCGGGGACGCCTGGACATCCTCGTCAACAACGCGGGAGCGATGTGGCGCGAGCCGCTGGAGACGTTCCCGGACCAGGCGTGGGACGAGGTGCTCGACCTCAACCTCAAGGCGCCGTTCTGGCTGGTGCAGGCGCTGCTCCCGGCCCTGCGCCGGGCGGGCACCGTCGATGATCCCGCGCGCGTGGTCAACATCGGCAGCATCGCCGCGATCCACGTCGCCGAGGCGCCCAACTACTCCTACGCCAGCAGCAAAGCGGGCCTCCACCAGCTCACCAGAGTGCTCGCCAGGGAACTGGGCCCGCAGCACGTCACGGTGAACGCCGTGGCCCCGGGACCGTTCCCGTCGCAGATGATGGCGACCACGCTCGAGACGATGGGCGACCGGATCGCGGCGAAGGCCCCGCTGCGCCGCCTCGGCCGCGACGACGACATGGCCGGCATCGCCGTGTTCCTCGCCAGCCGGGCCGCGGCTTACGTCACGGGCACCGTCATCGCGGTCGACGGCGGCATCGCCACGACCGCGACCGGCACGTAGGCGCCGGGGGGTACCGGCAGAACCTCCCTCCGCCCGCGGACCCGGCCTAGGGTGGCGGGGTGGCCGTGATCGACTTGCGCACCGAGATCAAGGAGTTCCTGGGGTCGCGTCGGGCGCGGATCACGCCCGAGCAGGCCGGGCTGCCCGCCTACGGCGGCCACCGCCGGGTCAAGGGCCTGCGCCGCGAAGAGGTCGCGATGCTGGCCGGCGTCTCGGTCGACTACTACGTCCGCATGGAGCGCGGCAGCCTCGCCGGCACGTCCGACGGGGTGCTCGACGCGCTGGCCACGGCCCTGCACCTCGACGAGGCCGAGCGCGACCACCTGTTCCACCTGGCCCGGCGGTCCGGGGCGCCGGGCGGCCCCCGCCGCCGGCGCCCCGCCGCGACGGTCCGCCCGCCACTGCAGCAGGTGCTCGACGCCATCACCGCCGCGCCGGCGTGGATCTGCAACAGCCGTTACGACGTCCTGGCCACGAACCACCTCGCCCGCGCGCTGTATTCGCCGCTGCTGGCCGACCCGCGCCGCCCGGCGAACACCGCGCGGTTCGTGTACCTGGAACCCGAAGCGGCGAGTGCGTTCTTCGTCGACTACCCCCGGATCGCCGTCGACGTGGCCGCGAAACTCCGCATGGAGGCCGGCCGCAATCCGCACGACGAGGAACTGATCGCCCTGGTCGGCGAGCTGTCGACCCGCAGTGAACTGTTCCGGCGGCGGTGGGCGTCCCAGGACGTCCGGCTGCACCGGTCCGGCCGCAAGCGGCTGCACCACCCGGTCGTGGGCCGGCTGGACCTGGACGTCGAGTCGATGGAGCTGTCCGCCGAACCCGGCCTGCTGCTCAACGTCTACACCGCACCCACCGGCACGGCGGCGGCGGACGGGCTGGCCCTCCTGGCGTCCTGGGCGGCGGACCAGGAGAAGCCGGCTCCGGGGGGACGTGCCGACGCCGGGGGTCCTCGCAGGGCCCCCTGAGCGCCCGGGCTTCCGGCTTACCGTCGAGCCATGGACATCACTTCCCGCACCGTTTTCGTCGCCGGCGCCACCTCGGGCATCGGCCTCGAGCTGGCCCGCCGCTTCCGCGCCGCCGGCAGCACCGTGATCGTCGGCGGCCGGCGCACCGGCCTCCTCGCCGGGCTCGCCGGCGAAGGGTTCGCCACCGTCGAGATCGACGTCGCCGACGCCGGGTCCGTGACCCGGGCGCGTGACGAGGTGCTGCGCGCCCACCCGAGCGTCGATACCGTCGTCACCATGGCAGGCACCGGGGCGCCCGAGGACCTCCACGACCCGGCCCACTTCGACACGGCCAGGACGACCATCGAGGTCAACGTCCTGGGCACCATCCGGGTCGTCGACGCGTTCACGCCGCACCTGCTCGCCCGCGGCGGCGGCGCGATCGTCACGGTCAGCTCGGGGATCGGGTTCCTGCCGTTCCCGCTGATGCCCAGCTACGGCGCCTCGAAGGCCGCCGTGCACGCCTACACCGAGGCCCTGCGGGCGCAGCTGGCCGGCACCGGGGTGGAGGTCGCCGAGCTCGTCCCGCCGGCCGTCGCGACCACGCTCGGGGGCGGCAACCCGCACGCGCTCGCCCTCGACGCCTACGGCGCCGAGGTGATGGATCTCCTGGCGCAGAACCCGACGCCGCGCGAAATCCTGGTGCAGCGGGTCCTCATGCACCGGTGGGCCGAACGCGACGGGACCTACGACGAGCTCGTGGCCCAGCGCTCACAGGCCCTTGCGACGCTGCCCGGCCGCGCTTCATGACGACGAGCGCCGACGGGAACCGGCTCGGAGCGTACCTGCGCGCCCGCCGCGGCCTCGTCACGCCCGAGCAGGCCGGTATCCCGGCGGGCGGCACCCGCCGGGTGCCGGGCCTGCGCCGCGAAGAGCTCGCGATGCTGGCCGGCATCAGCGCCGACTACTACCTCCGCCTCGAGCGCGGCCGCGACACCCACCCCTCGCCCCAGGTGCTCGACGCGCTCGCGCGCGTGCTGCGCCTCGACGAGGTCGAGCGCGAACACCTGCACAGCCTGGCCACACCACCACCCCGCGGCCGGCGGCGCCGGTCGCCCGAGCGCGTGCCGCCCCGGCTGCACCACCTGCTGGCGACGGTGGGCGTGCCGGCGTTCGTGGAGGGCCGGGCCTTCGACGTCCTCGCGGCCAACGAACTGGCGACGGCGTTCTCGCCCCGCCTGCGGCCCGGCGAGAACCGCCTGCGCTCGCTGCTGCTGGACCCGGAGGAGCAGGCGTTCCACGAAGACTGGGCCACGGCCGCGGCGGGCTTCGTCGCGGCGCTGCGGGAGTCGATCGGCGTCGACGTCGACCACCCGAGGTTCGTGGAGCTGGTCGGCGAGCTGTCATTGACGAGCGGGCGCTTCCGCGAGCTGTGGGCCCGCCACGACGTCCGGCTCCTGGAGGGCGGCACCGCCACGGTGCACCACCCCGTCCTCGGGCGGTTGCACCTGCATCGGGACAAGCTGCCGGTGGACGGGGTCCTTCTGGTGCTCTACTACGCCGACGCGGGCAGTGAAAGCGCCGAGAAGCTCGCGCTGCTGGCTTCGCTGGTGGAACCGGGCAGCTGACCGTCGACTTGCTCAGCGCTCGGCGGCAGGGGAGTAGACCTCGGCGTTCAGGATCGTCCGCGTGGGCACCGTGTGGCCGCGGTGCATCTTGACCAGCAGGTCGACGGTGGCCACGGCGAGGCGGTGGGTGTCCTGGACGACCGTGGCCCGGAAGGGGCTGCTGCCGGAGTCGATGAGCGCCTTGGCTTCGAGCACCCCGTCGATGCCGATCACCAGGGTGGCAGCGGTGGCGGCCGAGCGGGACGCCGAGAGGGCGTCGACTGCGCCGAGGGCCATCTCGTCGTTGGTGCAGAAGATGGCGTCCAGGTGCTGCCGGGGCTCGAGGTGCCGGAGGT
Source organism: Amycolatopsis sp. NPDC004169 (assembly GCF_040610315.1). Classification (NCBI taxonomy): domain Bacteria; kingdom Bacillati; phylum Actinomycetota; class Actinomycetes; order Pseudonocardiales; family Pseudonocardiaceae; genus Amycolatopsis; species Amycolatopsis sp. NPDC004169. Next base: position 2,911 of record NZ_JBEXMD010000021.1, on the reverse strand, counting down.
GGTTTCGCGTCGCGGTGTAGGCCCGTGACCGCATGAAGTCGCCTTGCTCGTCGATCGTGATCCTGACGTCGGGCAACGTGGAGCGCAGCGCTTTTTCGCACCGCCGTTGCCGATCGCTGTGCTCGCAGCTGGCGACGATGAGCACCTGAGGGCTTTTCTTCCCGTGCAACTGCCGGACCAGCCACTGACCGGCCAGTTCGCCGAGTTCGCCCGTGTCGTACCCGACGAACGCACTGTTGTCCGGGTAATCGGATTCCGCGGGGAACGGTTCGATGTCGGTGAACACCACCGGCAGGCGGAGTTCGCGGCAGAACCTCGTCAGGTCGTCGCGCAGCCGTGCCACGTCGCCGGCGATGACGATTCCGCCGAGGTAGGACCGTTTCTTGGAGAGGATGCGACGCAGGTGATGCGCTTGCGCGCCGGCGTCGTAATCCCGGTCCGGCACCTTGAGCGCCAGGTCGATGTTGTCCCGGTCGAGGGCGCTGTGGATCCGTTGGATGAGGGCGGCAACGTAGTATTTCTGGCTGAACGCCGAGGTGATGAGAAAAGCGGTGGGCGAAGGCTTTCCGAAGCGGCGCGCTGCGGCGAACCCCGCCAGGCAGGCAATCGCGGCCGCGGCGGACCATATCACCGTGGTTCCTGCCGAAATGCCGGCCTGCAGTCCTTTGGTGAGAATGACCAGGATGACGCCGCTGATGACGGAGGTCGTCACCGCGAACAGCGCCGGGGTTCGATCCCGGTCCAGCCGAACCATCTGGATCCTCCCCCTCGGCGACGTCATATCTTCCGCATCGAAAAAGATCTTTCTCGGACGAGCAGGGAATTCTATCCCATCCGGCGCGCTGACCGGTCTGTCACGACGGGTTCGATCATTGATCGGACAGAAGAGTGAGAGCGAGCGATCCGGCGCGAACCCGGCGGCGCCCCGGTCACAACCCGGCTGCAACCGGGGCGCGGTAGGCATTCCCGGTGGCACGCTCCACCGCGGGCCCGGACGCAAGGGGGACTCCGATGAAAACAGCGGTGCTCGCAGCGGTCGTGCTCCTGCTCGGCCCCGGAACGGTGGTGCCCGCCGGTACCGTGGCCTCCGGCTGCGGTCCCGCGGCGGTGGCGGTTGCCGACCGGACGCTCTACGAGGGCACCCCGGCTCCCGGGGAACGCGGCTACACCACCTTCGAGTTCACCGTCTCCGTCACGGCGGCGGCGGGGTGCGCGCCCACCGGGTCGGTCGCCTACAAGACCGAGGACGGCGTGCCCGGCGCGACCACCCCGGCCGACTACGTCCCCGCCGAAGGACGGCTGACCTGGACCGGTGACGCCGGCCCGCGCACGGTCGCCGTCCAGGTCGTCAAGGACGCCGCCGGGGAACCGGACGAGGCCTTCCTGCTGCGGCTGTCCGATCCGGTCGGCCTGGTCCTCGGCGACGACCTGGCCGCGGGCGGGATCCTCGACGACGACGGTGCCGCCGCGCTCCCGATCAAGGTCTCCACCGACGGCGGCAAGATCTGCTGGCACGTCTGCACGGTCGGGGTGGGGCTCGACAGCGGCGGTCCGGCCAAGGCGCCGGTCACCGTGCACTACCGGACCTTGCCCCTCGGCACCGGCGAACCGGCGTACGTGCCGGTCAAGGACGCGGTCGTGACGATCCCGGCCGGCGCGTCCGGCACCGGTGCCGTGGTCAAACTGCTGGACCCCCGACCCGGCCAGGTCGAATCCGGGTTCGTGCTGGAGCTGTTCTCCCCGTCGGCAGGCACGTTGGGCAACGCGCGGACGGAGGTGACGATCAAGCCCGGCGGTTAGCCACTTCGCGGGCCTCTGCCGTCGCGTTGGCCTGGGAGTACAACGCGGCGGCCGCGGCCCACTGCCGGGCCGCGTCCGCGGGCCGGCCGAGCCGCGCCTCGAGGTCGCCGAGATCGCGGTGCAGGTGCGCCTGCTCGTAGCCGTCGGGCACCGTGGCCCGCACGGCCAGCGCCCGTTCCAGGTGCTCGCGGGCGGCGGCCAGGTCGCCCGCCCCGAGCCGGGCGCGCCCGAGGTGTTCCAGCGCGGCCGCCTCGCCGTGCCGGTCGCCGACGTCGCGGCTGAGGTCGAGGGCCTGCCCGAAGTGGTCCGCCGCGGTGGCGAAGTCGCCCCGGTCCAGGTGGACCCGGCCGGTGTCGAGCAGCGCCTCCCACTCCAGCCAGCGGTCGCCGAGCACCCGGCTGACCGCGAGCGCCGCACGGAGGTGCGCCAGCGCCGCCCCGTGGTCGCCGCGCTGCAGGTGCGCTTCGCCGAGCGTGTCGAGCGTGGCGGCCTCCAGCCGGGCGTTGCCCAGGGCGCGGAAGGTCGTCAGCGCCGCCGTCAGCGGGGCCAGGCTTTCCGCGGCGCGGCCCATCCGGACGTAGGTGTGGCCGAGGTTGCGCTGGGACAGGGCGTGCCCGAGGTCGTTGCCGGCCGCGGCGTTGCGGGCCACCGCGAGCCGGTGCGCGGCAATGGCTTCGTCGAAGCGGCGCAGTTCGGCGTAGGCGTTGGCGGTGTTGTTGTGGATGTGCCCTTCGCCCTGGACGTCCCCGGCGGCCTGGGCCGTCCGCAGCGCGGCCGCGTTGGTTTCCAGGGCCTCCGGCAGCCGCCGGGTCATGAAGTAGGCGACGCCCAGCGCGCGCAGCATCTCCGCCTCGGCCAGCGGGTCGCCGAGCCCGGTCGCGGCGGCCGCGCCCTCGCGGCACAGCTCGACGCGGGTGTGCCAGTGGCCTGCCGTGTCGTAGAAGCTGGTCAGCAGGTACGTCAGCTGCCACGCGGCCTCGGCGCGGCCGTGTTCGCGGGCGAACCGCACGACGGGCAGCAGGTTGTCGCGCTCGGCGGTGAGGAAGGTCAGCGCGGCGTGGGGGGGGGCGGCGGGGGGGGCCGCGCGGGGCCGGCGGCGCCGGGCCGCCGG